>DATAJS010000031.1:0-300000 GCA_036262035.1 Burkholderiales bacterium
AAGACCTGATCGCGAAGATTGATTGCTTCGTGCAGCAATACAACAAACACTGCAAGCCATTCATATGGACCGCCACCGCCGACTCGATCATCCAGAAACTGGAACGGCTTTGCAGGCGAATTAACGGGACGGCACACTAGAAAAGCGCTTTGCAACCGCCAAGGACGCAAAGGAAAGCCTCATAACGTCATCGCGAGCGCCGAAGGCGCGTGGCGATCTCGTGGCGCACGATGCGGACGTTCCGCGATTGCTTCGTCGCTGCCGCTCCTCGCAATGACAAAAAAGCTTTCCTTTGCGTCCTTTGCGTCCTTTGCGGTCAATTGTTTTTTGAAGACACGACGTACAGCAACGCCGTGCAATGCTGCGGCGATTCGCCGCCGATCCGGCACACGTGCGCGGGCGTCCAGCCGGGGATGCCGTAGCGGTTGGTGACGATGCGGGTGCCGGGTGCGAGCTTCGCGAACCCGGGCTCGAGCTTCTCCAGCACGTCCGGCAGCAGGAAGAGCGCCAGCACGGTCGCTTCGGAGAAATCCACGTCGAAGAAGTCGCTTCGCACGAACGACGCGCGGTCGGCGACGCCCTCCTTCAGCGCGTTACGCCGCGACAGATCGAGCAACGGCAGGTCGTATTCGACGCCGAGCGCACGCGCGCCGCGCTTCGCTGCGGCGATGACGCAGCGTCCGTCACCCGAACCCAGATCGATGACGTAGTCGCCCGCCTTCACTTCGGCCATGTCGAGCATCCTGTCGACCAGCGCGGGCGGCGTGGGCACCCAGACGAGGTCCTTGCCCATCTGGCCTTCGACAGGGTCGCCGGGCTTGCCGCCGATCTTCGCGCGCATCGCGCCCGCCGCGGCGGACACGAAGCACAGCGCGAGCAGCGTTTCGATCATCTCGGGAGACATTGCTCGATAGTAGCGCGGCTACACTGTCGCCATGAAATGGCTTGCGTACCTGCTGTTCGCCGCCGGCATCGCCGCCATCGTCGCGCTCGTCGGCTATTACGGGTACGCGGACGTCGCCGCGGCGCTGGCGACAGCCGCGTGGGGTGTAGTGCTCGTCGTCGCGTTCCACCTCGTGCCGCTCGCCGCCGACACGATCGCGTGGCGCTACCTGCTGCCGCCCGACCGGCGCGCGCGTCTCGCCGATCTCCTGTGGATGCGCTGGGTGAGCGAATCGGTGAACAACCTCCTGCCCGCGACGCAGATCGGCGGCGACCTCGTGCGCGGGCGGCTCGCGGCGCAGCGCGGCGTACCCGCCGCGGACGCGGCGGCGAGCATCGTCGCCGACATCACGACCAGCGTCTTTACGCTGATCGCGTTCGGCGCGATCGGTGCGCTGCTCCTGCCGCAGGCGCGGCAGGGCGCGCTGCTGCTCGCCGGGCTTGCGATCTCGGCGGCGCTCGTCGCTCTCTTCGGGTACCTCCAGCATCGCGGCCTCTTCGCTCCGCTCGCACGGCGCGTCGGCTCCACGATCGGCGGCACGTGGGATGGGATCAAAGGCAGCGCAGCGGCGCTCGACGCGGCGGTCGCGCGGATCTACGCGAGGCGCGGCGACGTCGCGAAGAGCTGCGCATGGGCGTTCGCGGCATGGGTGCTCGGCGCGGGCGAGGTGTTCATCGCCCTGCACTTCCTGGGCAGCCCGATCGGCATCCTCGATGCGATCGCGATCGAGTCGCTGATACAGGCGCTGCGCAGCGCCGCGTTTCCGGTGCCCGGCGCGCTCGGCGTGCAGGAAGGCGGGTTCGTCCTGCTGGGGGCTGCTTTCGGTCTTGCGCCGGAGACCGCGCTCGCGCTCTCGCTGGTCAAGCGCGTGCGCGAGGTCGTGCTCGGGCTCCCGGGCCTGATCGTGTGGCAGATAGCCGAAGGACGGCACCTCGTGCGCAAGCGTGCTTTGAAGCGCTCGGTATAATCGCTTCAGCTTTTCTCCGAGAGTCCCTATGCCGCTCGACATCCGCGGCCTCATCGCGAAGCACGAAGGCCGCAACTACGAGCTGCACGAGCAGCACGTCAATCCGCAGTACGTGAAGGTGCTGCGAACGATCGGCTTCGATCGCTGCTACGTGCGCGCGGAGGGACCGTACCTCTGGGACGTCGAAGGCACGAAGTACCTCGACATGAACTCGGGCTTCGGCATGTTCGCGGTCGGCCGCAACCATCCGGACGTGCGGCGCGCGCTCGTCGAGTTCATGGAGTCGGATTACCCGAGCCTGGTGCAGCTCGACGCGCCGCTCCTGCCCGGCATCCTCGCCGAAGAGCTCAAGAAGCGCGTCGCGCCGCATCTGGAGCGCGTGCACTTCACGAGCTCCGGCGCCGAGAGCGTCGAGGCCGCGATCAAGTTCGCGCGTTGTGCTGCGCGCAGGCCGGGAATCGTCTACTGCGAGAAAGCGTTCCACGGCCTCACCACCGGTGCGCTGTCGATCACCGGCGACGACACCTTCCGCGCGGGCTTCGCGCCGTTCCTGCCCGACTGCCGCGCGATACCGTTCAACGATCTCGCGGCGCTGGAGCGCGAGCTCTCCGAAGGCGACGTCGCGGCTTTTATCGTCGAGCCGATACAAGGCAAGGGCGTGATCCTGCCCGCCTCCGGCTATCTCGCCGAAGCGGCACGGCTCTGCCGCAAACACGGCGCGCTGTTCGTCGCGGACGAAGTGCAGACCGGCCTCGGCCGCACCGGCCGCTTCCTCGCGATCGACCGCGAAGGCGACGTGGAGCCCGACATGGTGCTCATCTCCAAGGCGCTGTCGGGCGGCTACGTGCCGATCGGCGCGGTGCTGATGCGCCGCGCGGTATACGACAACGTCTTCTCGAGCCTCGAGCGCGCGGTCGTGCACGGCTCGACGTTCGCCAAAGGCGGCCTGTCGATGGTCGCGGGTCTCGCGACGCTCGGCGTGATGGACGACGAGAAGCTCATCGAGAACGCCGAGCGCGTGGGCGCGCTGCTGTACGAAGGGCTCGAAGCGATGCGCCCGCGCTTCGACTTCATCAAGGAGGTCCGAAGCCGGGGTCTCATGATCGGCATCGAGTTCGGCGAGCCGAAGAGCCTCGGCGGCAAGGCGGCGTGGGCGGTGATGCACAAGATGGACAAGAGCCTCTTTCCGCAGGCCGTCACCATTCCGCTGCTCGACGAGCACCACATCCTCGCGCAGGCCGCCGGCCATCACATCGACGTCATCAAGCTGCTGCCGCCTTTGAACATCGGCGCAGACGACGTGCGCTGGTTCCTCGGCGCGTTCGAGAAGGTGATGACGGGACTGCAGAAGTTTCCCGGACCGGCGTGGGACGTGCTCATGCGCATCGGCAAGATCGCGCTCACGTCGCGGCCGCGCCAGGCCGAGCAGGCTTGAGAGGGCGCCATCGGCCAGGTCACGTGGGTGCACAGGGCGGCGCGGGTGTGCGTGCGGCCGCTCGTGAATACCTCGGTCACGCCCAACCATCTCACCACGCTGAGGCTTCTCACCGGATTCGCGGCCGCCGCGGCTTTCGCGGTCGGCACCCGGCGCTGGGACATCGTCGCCGGCATCCTCTTCGTGCTGTCCGCGTTCCTCGATCGCGCCGACGGCGAGCTCGCGCGCATGAGCGCCAAAACGTCGAAGCGCGGCCATGTCTACGATCTTGCGTCGGACGTCGCGTCGAACGTGACGGCTTTCGCCGGGATCGGCATCGGCTTGTCGCACGGTCCGCTCGGCGCCGCGGCGCTCGCGATGGGTTTGGTCGCCGCGGGCGCGGTCGGCGCGATCTTCTGGATCGTGACCGCGATGGACGGCGGCAGCGGCGAAGCCTTTCCCGGCGCCGGCGGCTTCGATCCCGACGACGCGCTCTTCATCGTCGGCCCGATGGCATGGCTCGATCTCCTCGAGCCTCTGCTCTACGCCGCCGCCATCGGCGCGCCGGTGTTTCTCGTCTTCGCCTTCTGGCGCTGGCGCAGTGCTAAAGCCTGATTGAACCGCCAAGGACGCAAAGGACGCCAAGGAAAAGCAATTTCGTCATTGCGAGGAGAGGCAGCGACGAAGCAATCGCGTTACGAACGGAAAACGTGCGCCACGAGATCGCCACGCGCCTTCGGCGCTCGCGATGACGTTATCGGGTTTCCTTTGCGTCCTTTGCGTCCTTTGCGTCCTTTGCGGTTAATCAGCCTTTCGATTTTCACCCTTCCCGATAGAAGAGCAGCACGTAGCCGACCGCCATCAGGCAGACCGTCCAGAGCTGACCCGCGACGCGCGCTTCGCGGGCGGGCAGTCTGAGCTCCAGCCAGCGCCCCACGCCCGTGAGCACCGCCAGCAAGCCGAGGATCGCGTGCGAGAGCTCGATCAGGAACACCTGCTTCGTCGCGAACACGGTATGCGAGTGCGTGAGCAGCATCGCCCCACCCGCGATGCACAGCAGCGGGAAACCGTAACGCCAGCGCGTCGCTTTGAGGCCGCCCACCTGCACGCGCCATTCGAACAGCGCGAGGCCGACGACGAGCAGCGCGGCGAGGCGGTGCTGGAGCACCGCGGGCACCGCGAGCGTCGCCCAGAAAGGCTCGGGGCCGAGCGGCCACACCGTCGGCTCGGCATACATCAGCACGAAAGCGGCGAGCGTGAGGAAGAGCAGCGGCCAGTGACGCGCGGCCCGCACCTTGCCGCTGCGATCGAGCGCGGCCGCCGCCGCGACCAGCAGCACCAGCAGGCCCGCCATGTTGTGATTGAAGGTGTTCTGCTCGTGCTCGAGCGCGCTGGGCGTCGCGAACGCATCGGCGGTCGAAGCCGCGGTGGCGAGGAGCGCGTCGTGCGGCGGCGGCACGAGGATCGGTTTCTTGGGCGCGAGGAACGCGATCACTTCAGCCGCTGCCGCGCGCTCGCCCGGCACGTCGATGGACGGCGGCTGGGAGGTGAGCGAAGCGGCGGTGAGCAGCGCGCACGCCACGATCGCAAGCTCGGCTTCGACGTACGCGGGCACCTTGCGCCCGACCGCGTCGCCGTCGCCGGCGCGCCAGCGCCGCGTCGCGTAGTAGTTGCGGCTGCCGAGCACCAGCGCGGCCGCAAGCAGGGCGACCTTCGCGAGCACCATGGCGCCGTAGCCGGTGCCGATCGCTCCGCTCCAGTGCCCGATGTACTGCCACGCGAGCGCGAGCCCCGCCGCGACGAGCAGCACGACCGCCGCAAGCGCCAGCGGCGAGAAGCGCGCGAGCAGGCGCGGCCACAGCGCCGGATCTGCGGCGTGCGACTTCGCGAGCGAACGCAGCCACGCGAGCTGCGCGATGCCGCCGACCCAGATCGCCGCGCCGAGCTGGTGCGCGAGGGTCGCGATCGTGAGCGGCACCGCGCTCTCGACGCGGCTGGAGGCGTGCGTGAGCCATGCCCCGCACGCGAGCGCGAGCGCGGCCGCGAGCGCCATCTGCAGTCCGCGCCGCTTCGTTGCGGTGGACCCGCGCAGCGATGCGGCGGTGAACGCGAGCACCAGCGCCGCACCGGCCTGTGCGATCGCCGCGCGCGCGTAATCGGTGTCGAAGAGCGCGCGCACCGGCGCACCGCCGGGCTCGTCCAGATAGGAGAGCGGCATGAGCGCGAGCGCGGCGAGGCGCGAGGCCGCGAGCGCGACGCCGCCCGCGACGACGAGGCGCAGCGAGCGCTTACGAACATCCGCGTGAGCGGCGTCGTCCCCGAGCACGAGAGCGAAGAAAGCCGCGCCCCCGACGCCGAGCGCCATGCCGACGAGCGCGAATCCGGACAGGACGACCGCGACGAACTCGACGAACGCGCTCAAGGCAAAACAGTGAAGCGCAGCACGCCTTGCGTGGTGTGTCCGTCGGTCGCGAGGACGTGGTAGCGCAGCTCGTAATCGCCCGCGGCGAGCTTCGGCAGCGGGATCACGAGGCGGTCGGTCTGCGCGGGACCGGTATCGAGCGGAGTCAGCGCGACGGGCTCGGCCTTGCCGCGCTTGAGCGTCGCGCGCGACAGCGCCTGCTCGATGCGCACGTTGAATCGCAACACGACGCGCTCGGGTGCGGCGCGCAGCGCAGCCTTGGGCGCCGGATCGGATTCGACCACGACCGCGTGCGGCCACGCCGGCGTCGCCGCGAACAGCATGAGGATCGCGACGAGCGCGCGCAGTCGGGCGCGTAACGGTGCAGCGGACGACAGGCTCACGCGCGCTCTAGCAAGGCGTCGGCAGGCTGGGCGGCGCCTTCGATCGCATAGCGGTTGGATGACGCGGTGGCATACAGCGCGGGGGCGGCGATGCGCAACGTCAGCAGCGCCGCGCGAAAGCCGAGCCCGACGCGGATCGCCGCCGGCCAGCGCCACGGCGCGAGCATGAGTCGCGCGGCGGTCACTGCCACGTCGATCTCGCCGTCGGCGGCCACCGCACGCTCGAGCTCGGGCGGCACCGCGACGTCGGCGCCGTCGGCGATCGCGCGCAGCGCGACGAAGGGCACGCCGAGGTCGCGCGCCGCGCGCGCGACAGCCGCGCTTTCCATGTCGGCACCGAGCGCGCGGGAGCGGGCCCACAGTGCGCGCTTGTCGTCTCCCGTCGCGAGCGTGCGCAGGGCTTCGGCGAGCGGTCCGGTATAGACCTTCAGCTTCGCATCGAGCACGCCGCCAAGCGCCTCCTGCCACCCGGCAGTCACGAGATGGGTTTCACCCGACGCGTCGACGATCGCGCGCGGGACGATCAATGCTCCGGGCGCAAGCCGGCTGTCGAGCGCCGCGGCGCAGCCCCAGCTCACCAGCGCCGAGGCGCCGCAGTGCACGAGGCGCTGCGCGGCGCGGTACGCGCGTTCCGGCCCCATGCCCGACACCGCGACCACGAACTGCTCGGGCAGGCGGCGCAGCGACCGGACCTCGGGCTCGAGAGCGGCGACGATCCCGATCGAATTCATTCGGCGCCTCGCACGGCGTTGCGGTAGTTCGCGAGCGCCCATAGCGGGAAATACTGCGAATAGCCGTGATACTTGAGGAAGAAGACGCGCGGGAAACCGGGCGCGGTATACGCGTCGTCGTCCCACAGCCCGTCCGCCTGCTGGTTACGGAGCAGGTACTGCGCGCCGCGCTCGACTTCCGCGGAGTGGCCTTCACCCGCGGCGATCAGCGCGAGCATCGCCCACGCGGTCTGGAACGCGGTGCTCGTGCGCGCCGCACCCGCGATGGAAGGATCCCAGTAGCTGCCGTTGTCCTCGCCCCAGCCGCCGTCGCGGCCTTGCACCTGTTTGAGCCATGCCGCCGCGCGGCGCATCGCGGGATCGTCCGGCGCGACGCCGGCCTCGCGCAGGCCGGCGAGCACCGACCACGTGCCGTAGATGTAATTCGTTCCCCAGCGCCCGAACCATGCGCCGCCCGGTTCCTGCTGCGCACGAAGATACGCGATGCAATCGTCGATGGCGCGGCGATACTTCGGATCGTCGGGCAGGCGCGCGAGCGTCAGCGCGCAGCGCGCGCTCACGTCGGCGGTCGGCGGGTCGAGCAGCGCGCCGTGGTCGGCGAACGGAATCTCGTTGAGATAGGCGTGCGTGTTGTCGGCGTCGAACGCGCCGAAGCCTCCGCCTTTGGACTGCATGCCGCAGATCCACTGCGCCGCGCGCCGCACCGCGAAGACGTGCCGCTTGTCCGAGCGGCGCTCCAGCGTCCAGACCACCGCGCCGGTGTCGTCGAGATCGGGGTAATAGTCGTTGTCGAACTGGAACGCCCAGCCGCCGCCGGGCAGCCGCGGACGCGCGATGCGCCAGTCTCCCGGCTGATCGAGGAGCTGCTTGGAGGCGAGCCAGTCGTGCGCGCGATCGACCGCGGCGTCATGACCGCCGGTCTCCTGCAGCGCGAGGCACGCGAGCGCGGTGTCCCACACCGGCGAGACGCACGGCTGGCAATACGCGGAAGCCTCGCCGATCACCAGCAGGCGGTCGATCGCCTCGCGCGCGGTCCTGACGCGCTCGTCGTCGCGCGGATATCCCAGCACGTCCAGCGCTTCGTACGCGTTCACCATCGCCGGGAAGATCGCGCCCAGGCCCCCGGTGCCGTTCAGGCGGTCGACGAACCACCCTTCCGCGCGGCGCAGCGCGCGCCGCCGGATGAAGCGCGGGATCAGCGGCTCGAGCGCGCGGCCGAGATGGTTGCCCGCGAGGAACAGCGCGTTCAGCGCCGAGCGCTTCTCGAAGTAACGTTTCTCCTGCTCGGGCGCGGTGGTGAAAAGCTCGCGCACCGAAAGCCCGAGCGGATTGCGCGCGCGCGCTTTGAGGCTGCACAGGATGAGCAGCGGCACCATCACCGTGCGCGACCAGTACGAAATCCTGTACACGTTGAACGGGAACCAGCGCGGCAGCAGCACCGCTTCCACCGGCATGAACGGCACCGCGCGCCACGGCACCTCGCCGAAGAGCGCGAGCGTGATGCGCGTGAAAACGTTGGCGCGTGCCGCGCCGCCGTGCGCGAGGATCGCCGCGCGCGCGGCCTTCATGTGCGGCGCATCCACGTCGTCGCCCGCGAGCTTCAGCGCCCAGTACGCTTTCACCGAGCACGAAAGGTCGAACGCGCCGCCGGCGTAGAGCGGCCAGCCGTCTTCCGCCACACGCCCGGCGCGCAGATAGACGGCGATGCGCGACTGCAGCGCCGTGTCCACCTCGCCCATGAAGTGCATCATGAGGATGTACTCGGCGGGTATGGTGCAGTCGGCCTCGAGCTCGTAGCACCAGTACCCGTCGGGGTGCTGCGCGGCCGCGATCGCCGCGGCCGCCCGCGCGATGCTCGAATCGAGCGCGCTCGCCGCGGTGGCGCGGCCGGCCCCCGACCTCGCGACGTCGACGGCGCGCTGCAGACCGGACGATTCGAGGGGAGGCAGCGGGGTCATCCGGCGCGGCGCGGGTCGTCGGCGGGAGAATAAGGCTTGCGCCGCGGCGCCTGCGGCAAGCCGGCGGCAGCGAGCCTGAAGAGCGCTTTGAGCAGCGCGTCGCGTTTCACCGCGACCCGGCTCGCGGCGATGACGAGCTTGACGCTCCTGCGCGAGATCTTCACCTGCGCGCCGCTGCGAAAGTCGCGGCGGGCGTTTATCTTGCGCAACGTGAGCAGCGCCATGCCGATCGCCCACAGGCAGAAGTGACGGATCGCGGTCTCTTCACGCGGGATGAGCAGGGTGTAGCGCAGCGCGTCTTCCAGATGCGCGTGCGCGATGCCGATCAGACGTCCGAGCGCGGCGCCGAACGCTGCGTCGTTACCCGCCGAGCCGAGTGACGTCAGATCGAAGCCGCTCGCACGGAAAACATCGTTCGGCAGCCAGCACGCGCCGCGGCTGCGATCCTCCCAGATGTCCTTGAGGATGTTGGTCATCTGCAAGCCCTGACCGAACGAGATCGCGAGCGGCATCAGCGTCTCGCGATGCTTCGCGATGTCGGGCGAGTAATCGCAGAACAGACGCGTCAGCATCTCGCCGACGACCCCCGCGACGCAGTAGCAGTAGCGGTCGAGCTCCGCGACATCTGCCAGCCCTGACCCGGGGCGCGCCTCCTGGAAATACGCCATGCCGTCGGCCATGACTTCGACGCAGTCGCGCAAGGCCTGCTGCTGTTCGGCGTTGAAGGTGTGCGTGAGCGCGACGACGCGCGGCGTCCTGACCACGAGATCGCGGTCGGCGGACGCACTCGACGCGAGGCGCGGCGTGAGCTCTTCGACGAAAGCGCCGGCCGCGTGCGTGCCGGCGAGGACTTCCACGAACTGCGTGCAGAAGCGCCGCTTCTCGCCGCTGGAGAGCGATTCTTCGTCCTCGATGGTGTCGACGATGCGGCACAGGAGGTAGGCGTTCGAGACGACGCGGCGCAGCCCCGGCGGCAGCTGCGGGATGGTCAGCGCGAACGTGCGCGACACGTCCTGCAGCAGCGCGCTCTGCAGGGCGTCGTCGGCCGGCACGGCGGTCGCGTACGCGCTGCCAGGCTCGTGCGCAGCCCGGCTCGACAAGGCTTGTCTTGCCGATGTCATCACGCGCAGACTGCGGCGCGCGCGGTCCGCGCGCCGTCGCGGGCGCCGAAGTGCCTCATCGATACTCCTTCCTTCGGTGACGCCGTCACCCGATGCTTTCGCTTTTTACGCCGGGGCGGGTTTGCAAACCGTAAGCCCGACGTAAGCTATGCCGCGCTTGACCGCGCGGGTGTACTGCGGCACAAATGTAACGTGCGTATTGTAGCCGCGTCACCCCCCAGTCGATGAAGTGCGCCATCCCATGAGTGTCCCGCTGATCCAGGTCTATCGCGTCGCCCGCTACATCCTCGGCCGTAAGCTTGCGGGCGTTAAGCGCTATCCGCTGGTGCTCATGCTGGAGCCGCTGCTCCGCTGCAACCTCGCGTGCGCGGGCTGCGGCAAGATCGACCACCCTGAAGCGATCCTCGACCGCAGGCTGTCGGTCGAAGAGGCCTTGGGCGCCGTCGACGAGTCGGGCGTGCCGGTCGTGTCGATCGCCGGCGGCGAGCCGCTCATTCACAAGGACATCGCACAGATCGTCCGCGGCATCGTCGATCGTAAAAAATTTGTGTACTTGTGCACCAACGCGCTCCTGCTCGGGAAGCGGCTGCACGAGTTCAAGCCTTCGCCGTATCTCACTTTTTCGGTCCACCTCGACGGGCTGCGCGAGCGCCACGACGCCTCGGTATGCCGCGCGGGCGTCTTCGACAAGGCGGTCGAGGCGATCAAAGCCGCGCTCGGGAAGGGCTTCCGCGTGACGGTGAACTGCACGCTGTTCCAGGGTGAGTCCGCGCCCGAGGTCGCGGAGTTCCTCGATTACTGCAAGGACCTCGGTGTCGAAGGGGTGACGATCTCTCCGGGATACAGCTACAGCCACGCGCCGCAGCAGGAGATTTTCCTGCGGCGCACCGCGTCCAAGCAGCTCTTCCGCGAAGTGTTCAGGCTGGGCCGCGGCCGCAAGTGGCGTTTCAACCAGTCGAGCCTGTACCTCGATTTCCTCGCGGGCAACCAGGCCTATCAGTGCACGCCGTGGGGCAATCCCACGCGCAACGTCTTCGGCTGGCAGAAACCGTGTTACCTGCTCGTCGACGAAGGCTATGCGAAGAGCTTTCGCGAGCTGATGGAGACGACCGACTGGGACGCCTACGGCACCGGCCGCAACCCGAAGTGCGCCGACTGCATGGTCCACTGCGGGTACGAGCCGACCGCGGTCGACGATGCGGTCACCCACCCCGTGAAAGCGATGCTGGTCTCGCTGCGCGGGCCGCGCACCGCGGGCGCGCTCGCGGGCGAGCCAGGCCGGCCGTAACGCGGGCCTGCCGATTCCCGTAGACCCGATGCTCGCCCTCGCCGCCGCGGCCGCCGCGCTGTGGTGGGCGCTCCTCCTCGTGCCGTGGCGGCCGTGGCGCGCCGGTCCGGTGCTCGATGCGCAGGCGCCCGCGAGGGTGGTGTCGGGAAGCGTCACCGCGGTGATCCCCGCGCGCGATGAAGCGGCGCTCGTCGCGCGCTGCGTCGCGAGCGTGCGCGCGCAAGGCGTGGACGCGGTCGTGGTCGACGACCAGAGCGAAGACGACACCGCCGCCATCGCCCGCGCTGCCGGCGCGAGCGTGGTGCGCGGCGAGGCCATGCCGAGCGGCTGGAGCGGCAAGGTGTGGGCGCTCGAGCAGGGCCGGGCGCACGCGACGACGGACTACGTGCTGCTCGTCGATGCCGATATCGAGCTCGGGGCCGGCATCGTCGACGCGCTGCTCGCGAAGATGAAGCACGAGGGGATCGCATTCGCTTCGCTGGTGCCGCAGCCGCGCTTCGAAGCGTTCTGGGAAAAGCTCCTCATGCCGGCGTTCGTGTACTTCTTCGCGCTGCTCTATCCGTTTCGATTGTCGAGCTCGCCGCGCTCGCGAGTGGCCGCGGCGAGCGGCGGCTGCGTGCTCGTCGAACGGCGCGCGCTGGAGGCGATCGGCGGATTCGCGGCGCTCAAAGGCGCGCTCATCGACGACTGCACGCTCGCGCGCTGCGTGAAGCGCGCGGGCTTCATGACGTGGATCGGGCTCACCCGCTCGGCGCACAGCCTGAGGCCGTATCCGGCGCGCGCCGACGTGTGGGCGATGGTCGAGCGCAATGCCTACACCCAGTTGCGCTATGCGGTCGGCTGGCTGTGCGCGTGCACCGCGCTGATGGTGCTCGCGTTCTGGGTACCGGTGATCGCGCTGTTCGATGCGCGCGCCGCGGTGCAGGTCCTGGGCGCGGCCGCGATCGCCGCGACGATCGCGAGCTACCTGCCGACGCTGCGCTTCTATCGGCGCTCGCCCGCGTGGGCGCTCGCCTTGCTTGTCATCGCCACGCTCTTCCTCGCGATGACCTGGACCTCGGCGCTGCGCTACTATCGCCGCGAACGCGCGCGGTGGAAGGGCCGCGTGTACGCAACCTGACGGATAGCCGTGAAGCGCACTCTCTTTCGTTTCCTCGCAGCGGTCCTGCTCCTTGTCACAACCTGCACCTACGCGCAGTCCGGCGACCCCGCTGCACGCGTGAAGAGCTTTTACGCGACGCTGCTCGAGACCATGAAGGACGCCAGGCGGCTCGGGGTGGAAGGCCGCTACAAAAAGCTTGCGCCGGCGGTGAATGCGGCGTTCGACCTGCCTGCGATGACGCGCATCGCGGTGGGCCCGTCGTGGACGACCTTGACGTCCGAGCAGCAAGGCGCGCTCACTGTGGCGTTCACACGCATGACGGTCGCGACGTACGCGAACCGCTTCGACGGTTACGACGGAGAGCGCTTCGAAGTGGAGCCGAAGATCGTCGAGCGCGGCGCCGACCGCATCGTCAACACCAGGCTCGTGACGACCGGCGAGGCGGTGACGCTCAATTACCTCCTGCGCTCGTCAGGGGGTGACTGGAAGATCGTCGACGTGTACCTGAGCGGTACGATCAGCGAGCTCGCCGCGCGCCGGTCCGAGTTCTCGGCGATCCTGAAGTCCGGCGGACCGGACGCGCTGACGAAGACGTTGCAGGCGCGCGGGGACAAGCTGCTGAGCCCGTGAAGAAGATCGAACCGCCAGGGACGCAAAGGACGTCAGGGAAAAGCAACTTCGTCATTGCGAGGAGCGGCAGCGACGAAGCAATCGCGTTACGAACGGAAAACGTGCGCCACGAGATCGCCACGCGCCTTCGGCGCTCGCGATGACGTTGTCGGGTTTGCTTTGCGTCCTTTGCGGTTAAGACGCTTTTAAAGGCGCTACGGTTTCGGCGGGGCCGCCGGGTCGTCGAGCTCGTCGCCGGGCCGCGGCTTCACCGGCCGCACCTTCGCGAGCTCGGCGTCTCGCCTCTGGCGCACGATGCTCTTGAGCTGCGCGTAGAAGTCGAGCGAGCCGTTCTCGATGATTTCGAGCCCTTCGATGTTGCGTGCGCGCGTGTCCACACCGTCGGCGATGCGCATGGCGACGACCGCGTCCGACGACGAATTCGGCAGGTAGGTTCCGGGCGCCGTCGTGTACATGTCGACGCCGAGGCCGACTGCGTCCCGGACGTTCGAAGGCCCGAACACCGGCAGCACGAGGTACACGCCCTCCCCTGCGCCCCAGCCGTGCAGCGTCTGGCCGAAATCGCCCGACTGGCGCGGGAGCCCTTCCTTCGTCGCGATGTCGAACATCCCGCCGATGCCCGCGATCGAGTTCAGCACGAATCGCGAGAACGTCGTTCCCGCCGCGTCGAGCCGGCCCTGGAGAATGTTGTTCGCGAGTATCCGCGGCTCGGCGAGGTTGCGCATGAAGTAGTGCAGCCGGTCCTGGACGAACGTGGGTACGACGCCGCGATAGGCGATGGCGACGGGCTTGATCAGCACGCCGTCGATCACGCGGTTCGCCTCGAAGACCTTGCGGTTGAGCGGCTCGAGCGGATCGTCGCTCGCCTGCCCGTGCGGGACGCTCGCGCATCCGGAGAACGCGAGGCAGACGGCGAAGGCGAAGAGGAAGTGCAGCAGACGGGGCATCGAGGTCTTTCGCGAAGCCGGCAAGGATAAGCGAAGCGGCATCGGGTGTGAAGCTCACCTTCGCCGCATCGAGTACAAGAGCGCGGGCAGAAACACCAGCGCGCACGCCAGGGTGCATGCCAGCGACATCGCGAGCAGCTCTCCCATGCTCGCGGTTCCGGGATGCGACGAAAGCCACAGGCTGCCGAACGCGCTCGCGGTCGTGAGCGCGCTGAAGATCACCGCGCGCGCGAGGCTCGACGCGAGGAGCCCGCGCGCGCCCGACCGCCACGCCGCCACGAAGTAGATGTTGAACGCGACCCCGATGCCGAACAGCAGCGGCAGCGCGATGATGTTCGCGTAGTTCAGCGGCCGCGCGAGCGCCGCGCACAGCGCGAGCGTGACGAGGCCCGAGAGCACCAGCGGCGCGAGCGTGAGCGCGACGTCGACCGCCCGCCGCAGCACCACGACCAGCACCAGCGTGATCGCCGCCAGCGCGAGCGCGCCGGCCTGTACGAACGCGGTGACGATCGCGCGCCCCGATTCCTTGATCCACACCGGTCCGCCGGCGGCCGCGGGCTCGACACTGCGCACCGCGTCGACGAAGCGATCGAGCACCGCGTTGTCGGTGCTGTCGCCGGCGGGATAGACCTCGACCCGCGCACGGCCGTCGGCGGCGATCCAGTCGCGCCTGATCTGCGGCGGCAGCGATTCGCGCGTCACGCGCGCGGGCTGCAGCGCCGCACGCATCTGAGCGAGCATGGCGGTGAGGCCGGGGATCAACGCCGCGTGCGCGCGCTCGCGTTGCGCGCCATTGCCCGCGCTCACCGCGGACAGCGCGCCCGCGAGCCGCTTCGCCTCGCTCGCGGCCGCGCCGTTCGCGCGGTCGGCGAACGCCTGCAACGCGTGCGCGGCCTCGCCCATCGCTTGCGCGTTCTGCGCATCGCTCGGCGCGGGCACGGAGGGTGCGACGAGCGCCGGCCCGAGCAGCATCGCGGCGTCCTCGATCAGCGCGAGCTTCCTGTCCTGCTCTTCGGGAACGAAGCTCGAGAAGGTCAGCGTCTGTGACACTTCCGGCAGCGCCGCGAGCTTCTTCGCCACCGCGTCCGCCGCGGCCAGATCCGGCGCCAGCACGTCGATCGTGTTCGGCGTGCTGTGCGGGTCTTGCGCGAGGTCGCGCAGCGTCGCGACCGACTCGGTGCGTTCGCTGCGCAGGTTGAGCGGATTGAAATCGAAGCGCAGGAACGGCAGCAGCGCGAGCGATACGGCGGCGAGCGCGGCGCATACGGCGAGCACCGCTCGATGCTTCGCCTCGATGAACGCATCGAGACGCGCGAGCGCGGGCACGCCCACCGGCGCGGCCTCGCCGCGCGGCCTCGTCAACGCGAGCAGCGCCGGCAGCAGCGTGATGCTCGCGGCGAACGCGATCACCATGCCGTTGCCGGCGATGAGCCCGAGCTCGGCGACGCCGCGATACGCCGTCGGCAGGAACGCGAAGAACCCCAGCGCGGTCGCCGCCGCCGCGAGCGCCAGCGGGCCGCCCACCCGCGCGCCGGCATTGCGCAACGCCACGTGGAGGTCGCCGTGCTCGAAGCGCTCCGCGCGGTACGCCACCGCGAGCTGTATGCCGAAGTCGACGCCGAGGCCGACGAACAGCACCGCGAACGCGATCGAGATCAGGTTGACCGCGCCGACCAGCGCGATGCCGACCGCAGCGGTGACGGCCAGCCCGCAGAAGAGGCTCGCGAGCACTGCCGCGATGAGCTTCGACGAGCGCAGCGCGATCCACAACAGCACGATCACGAGCGATATCGTCACCGCCGCGCTGAGGCCCGCGCTCTCGCGCAGCGTCGCGAGCTCTTCGTGCGCGAGCGGGACCTGTCCCGTGAGCCGCACGCGCACCCCGCGCTCCGGCGTGAGACCGAGCTCGACCGCGGCGTTGCGTACCGCTGCGATCGCCGCTGCGCCGGGCTGCAGCTGCGTGTGATCGAGCCGGGGGTGCATGAGCACGAAGCGCCGCAGCTCGCGCGGATCGCCCGCTTTGCCGGTGAAGAGCGCCCGCCACGCGAGCGGTTCGACGCGGTTGTCGTGCGCGGCCTGCAGCGCGTCGGCGAGCGCCTTGAACGGCGCCGCGAGGTCGTCGACCGGTGCGCCGCCTTCGCCCGCGCCGCGCGCGAACAGCGCGAGCGCGCCGGCGAGCCCGCGCAGGCTGGGATCGGCCGCGAGCGGCCCCAGCAGCGGCTGCGCGGCGATGAGCTGCTCCAGGGTCTGCGAAAGCTCGGTGGTGGAGAGATAGAGCAGGCCGTTCGTCTCGAAGAAGTCGCCGCCGTCGGGCCGCCACGCCGCCTTGAAGAGCGACGTCTCGCGCGCGAGACGCGAGGCCAGCGCCGCCGCCGCATGACCCGCGAGCTCGGGGGTGCGGCCGTCGACGACGGCGACGATGAGATCGCTGCGCTGTGGGAAAGCCTTGTCGAAAGCGATCTGGCGCTGCCGCCAGTCGAGCTCGCGCGACAGCAGCTCGCCGGTGTCGGTGTCCATGGTGAAGCGCGACGCGACGAACCACGCCGCCGCGGCCGACAGCAGCATCCACAGGGCGAGGACCAGGACGGCGTGCCGGCTGCAGAACGTTACGATGCGGGCGACTGCGCGTCCTGCGGCGTCGCCCTGCTTTGGGTTGACCGGCACTTGTTCGGGATCGGTGGCGAGACGCGGATCGTACCGTACCGCCCCGACACCGCCGTCGGGTTGCGCCCGACGCGGACCGCCTGCCGAGATCAAAATGCGACGAACGGGCGATAGAAAGGACATGTTCTCCCGCGACGATACGTCCACGGGCTCACACACGGCCCGCCACGCCTACTCAAAGGAGAACCGAATGAGCTCGATCGTCAGGATCGCCGCCGCCGCGCTGCTGCTCGGCATGTTCGCCGGGTGCGCCGCCTGGACCCCCAATGTGCAGACCGACAGCATGCAGGATCCGGAGATCTACACCGGAGTCAGCGACTGAGTCGTGCAGGACTGCCGCGGCCCGTCTCCCGCGGGCCGGGGCAGGTTATCCGCGTGACGCAAGCGGGACCCCGACACGGCGCACGTAGTAAACTCGGACGGCTGCAATGCGAGAAAGCTTTGAGATGCGCAACGTGCTCGTGATCGAAGACCAGCAGGACATCGCGCACCTGGTCAGGCTGCACCTGCAGGACCTACCCTGCAAGGTCGAGCTCGCCTTCGACGGCCCGAGCGGCCTGGCGCTGGCGCAGAAGCAGCACTTCGACCTCGTCCTCCTCGATCTCATGCTGCCCGGCATCGACGGCCTGGAGATCTGCCGGCGATTGCGCGAGCGCACCGTCTACACCCCGATCATGATGCTCACCGCGAAAGCGGCGGAGCTCGACCGCGTGCTCGGCCTCGAGCTCGGCGCGGACGATTACCTCACCAAGCCGTTCAGCATCCGCGAGCTCGTCGCGCGCGTGAAAGCGATGTTCAGGCGCATGGAGCGCCTCGAGAATCCGGCGAGTCCCGCGGCGGAAGAAACGCTGCGCTGCGGCGACCTCGTCATCGACGTCGCCAAGCGCGACGTGCGCATCGACGGCTCGCCCATCGCGCTCACGTCGAAGGAATTCGACCTGCTGCTGCATTTCGTGCGCAACCCCGGACGCGTCTACACGCGCCTGCAGCTTCTCGACACGGTATGGGGTTACGGCTACGACGGCTACGAGCACAACGTCAACTGCCACATCAACCGGCTGCGCGCGAAGATCGAGAGCGATCCGGCGCGGCCACAGATCATCCTCACGGTGCGCGGCGTCGGCTACAAGCTCGGCGAAGCGCACGCCGCGCTCGCCGAAACCTGAGCCACATCATGCCGAAGAGCCTCTACGCGCGGCTGCTCGTCGTGCTCGTCGGGCTCACCGTCGTGATGGCGGGGCTCTTCCTGGTCGTCATCCGCCAGTCCGACATCAAGCGCAACCAGGAGATCAATCAGAAGGTCTACCGCAACCTCGCGGCGCGCATGATCGACGAGCAGATCCTCGAGCGCCCCGCCGACCCGGCCGCGGTGCGCAAGGTGTTCGACCGCATACGCGTCGTCAATCCGCGCGTGGACGTCTACCTGCTGGATGCGAGCGGCCAGGTGGTCGCGGCGTCGGGGCAGAACTCGATCAAGCGCACGCGCGTCGATCTCGAGCCGCTGAAGCGCGTCCTGAGGAACGAGGAGGAGCTTCCGATCCTCGGCGACGACCCGTCGGAATCGGAGCGCAAGCGCGTGTTCTCGGTCGCGCCGGTGCCGCTCACCGACAAGGAGATCGGGTATCTCTATCTCGTCATTCGCGGCACCAGCAGCAACACGCTCGCCCAGCAGATCAAGCAGAGCTACGTGCTGCGCGAGTCGCTGTGGCTCATCGGCTGCGGACTGGCGGTCGCGCTGATCGCGAGCATGCTCATCATCACGCTGATGACGCGCCCGCTGCGGCAGCTCTCTGCGGTGGTGGACAAATTCAGGAAGAGCGGCTTCGCCGAGCAACCCAAGGCGCTCAAGCTTCCCCACGACGAGATCGGCACGCTCACCGACACGTTCAACAGCATGTCCGACCGCATCCTCGCGCAGATGACCGCGCTGCAGAACACCGACGCGGTTCGCCGCGAGCTCGTCGCGAACATCTCGCACGATCTGCGCACGCCGCTCGCCTCGCTCCAGGGCTATCTCGAGACGCTGCACCTCAAGGGCGCGGCGCTGCCGGACGAAGAGCGCCGCAACTACCTCGAGATCGCGCTCAAGCAGACCGAGCAGCTCTCGGTGCTCGTCGCGCGGCTCTTCGATCTCGCCAAGCTCGATTCGGGACAGATGACCGCCGTGCTCGAGTCGTGCTCGCTGGGCGATCTCATGCAGGACGTGGTGCAGGAGTTCGAGCTCGGCGCATCGAACAAGGGCATCGACCTCAAGACGTCGGTGAGGCCCGACCTGCCGCTGGTGCACGCCGACGTCGGTTTGATGGAGCGCGTGCTGCGCAACCTCATCGAGAACGCGCTCCGCTACACGCCGCACGGCGGCAGCGTCACGGTCTCCGCGACGCCTTCTGCGCAGGGCGCGCTGGTCGAGGTGTCGGATACCGGCGCGGGGATACCCGCGGCCGAGCTTTCGCGCATCTTCGAGCGCTTCTACCGCATCGAGAAAAGCCGCGACGTCGCGGGCGGCAGCGCAGGCCTCGGCCTCGCGATCAGCAAGCGCATCCTCGAGCTCCACGGCAGCACGATCGGCGCGAGCAGCGAGCCCGGACGCACCGTGTTCCGCTTCACGCTCGCCTACGAAGGCCAGCGCGCGCCGCAGCCCGAGCCGCTCGACTCGCGCGCACCGGTCGATGTGCCGAAGCGGCCGGTGCCGTCCCTCGCCTACCCTATGGCCGAGCGATAAGCCTTTGAAGCAAAGCAGGAAAGAACAAGGACGCGAAGGAAAGACAAAGGGGTTTGTTTTCGCCGCGACGCTCGTTGAAAGAACCCGCTCGAGTCCTTGGTTTTTCCTTCGCGGCCTGCTTTTGACCTTTGCGTCCTTGTTTTTATTCTGCTTTGGTCTTCGCTTAAATCGCTGACAGCGGCGTAGCGACGGTCTCCAGCGACTTGCGCTCCGCATCCACCCCGATCGCCCACTCCACCGCCGCCGCGATCAGCATCAACCCCGCGCCGAACGCGTAACCCCAGAACACCGCGACGCGCTCGCCCGTGCCGATCAGCAGGCTGAAAACCCAGGGCGCGGCGACGCCGCCGGCGGCCGTCCCCAACGCGTAGAACACCGCGATCGCCAGCGCGCGCAGCTCCAGCGGAAACACCTCGCTCGCGGTGAGATACGCCGCGCTCGCCGCGGCCGAGGCGAAAAAGAAGATCACGCTCCACATCGCGGTCTGCGCGGACGACGACAGCGAGCCGTTCATGAAGAGCGCGCCGGTGACGAGGAGCAGCAGCGCCGACGCGGTGTACGTCGCCGTGATCATGAGTCGCCTGCCGAGCGTGTCGAACAGGTGCCCGAGGAACAGCGGCCCGAGGAAGTTGCCGACGGCGAGCGGCAGCAGGTAGAGCCCGGTGCTCTCCGCGGGTATCGCATAGAAGCGCGTCAGCACCAGCGCGTAGGTGAAGAAGATCGCGTTGTAGAGAAAAGCCTGCGACGTGATCAGCACGAAGCACAGCAGCGAGCGCCTGCGGTACTGCGAGAACATCGAGTCGAACACGATCGCGAGCCCGGTGCGCGAGCGCGGCTGCACCGTGATGCGCTCGTGCCTATCGCTGCCCGCGGCGCCGGCGCGCGCCTCGATCTCGCGCACGACGCGCTCGGCGCGCTGCGCGTAGCCGTGGATCGCGAGCCAGCGCGGGCTCTCCGGGATGAAGCGCCGCGCAAAGAGCACCGCGAGACCGAGCCCCGCGCCGATCGCGAAACCCAGGCGCCAGCCGAGGTCGACGGGAAACACCTTCGGATCGAGCAGCACCACCGTCGCGGCCGATCCCGCGACCGCGCCGAGCCAGAAGCTGCCGTTGATGACGAGGTTCACGCGGCCGCGCACGCGCGCGGGGATGAGCTCGTCGATCGCCGAGTTGATCGCCGCGTACTCCCCGCCGATGCCGAAGCCGGTGATCGCTCGAAACGCGCACAGGCTCGCGAGGTCCCACGAGAAAGCCGTGGCCATCGTGCCGGAGAGATAGATGCCCATCGTCACGAAAAACAGCTTCGCGCGGCCGTAGCGATCGGTGAGATGGCCGCACACCAGCGCCCCGACGACCGCGCCGAGGAGGTAGGACGAAGCGGCGAGCCCGATCCCGGTGGGCGTGAGCCCCAGAGTCGCGGGGTCCTGCAACACCCCGCTGACCGCGCCCTTGAGCGTCACCTCCAGCCCGTCGATCGCCCAGCTCGCGCCCAGCGCGATCACCACCAGCCAGTGAAAGCGGCTCCAGCGCAGCGCGTCCAGCCGCGCCGGGATGTCGGTGGTGTAGGGCTCGAAGGTTCGCTGGCTCATCTGTGTTTAAAAGCAATTAACCACAAAGGACGCAAAGGACACGAAGGAAAACAACTTCGTCATCGCGAGGAGCGCGACAGCGCGACGTGGCGATCTCGTGGCGCACGATCCGGACGTTTCGGGATTGCTTCGTCGCTGGCGCTCCTCGCAATGACAAGAAGGGTCGTCCTTTGTGTCCTTTGTGTCCTTTGTGGTCAAACACGCCCTCTGCTCCCCGCTACAATCAGCCTTCCCCCGGAAGCCAGCACCATGCCGACAGACACCCTCACTCAACTGCGCGATCGCCTGCGGGCGTTCGCCGCCGAGCGCGACTGGGACCAGTTCCACAACCCGAAGAATCTCGCGATGGCGCTGTCGGGTGAAGCGGCCGAGCTCATGGAGCACTTCCAGTGGCTCACCTTCGAGCAGGCCGCGGACCTCGGACCCGGGACCCGGGACGAGGTGGCGCTCGAAGCCGCCGACGTGCTGCTCTACCTCCTGCGTCTCTGCGACAAATGCGGCATCGACCTCGCGGCCGCTGCGAACCGCAAGCTCGAGATCAACGCCGAGCGCTACCCCGTCGACAAGGCGCGCGGGCAGAACACCAAGTACGACAAGCTCTGATGCTCTCGTACCGCCACATGTTCCACGCCGGCAACTTCGCCGACGTCTTCAAGCATGCCCTCCTCGCGCGCCTGCTGATCGCGCTGTCGGCGAAGGACAAACCCTACCTTTACCTCGATACGCACGCGGGCATCGCGCGCTACGACCTCATGCACGAGTGGGCGCAGAAGGCGCGCGAGTACGACAACGGCATCGCGCGGCTGTGGAACGCCGACGACGTCCCCGCCGAGCTCGGCCCCTATATGGAGGCGGTGCGCGCGGTGAACCCGCACCCGACGCTGCGCTACTACCCGGGCTCGCCGCTCGTCGCGAAGCGCTTCATGCGGGCCGACGACCGCAGCGTGCTGGTCGAGCTCAACAAGGTCGATTGCGACGAGCTGAAGACCGTGATGGCGGGCGAGCGTCACGTCACGGTGCAGTGCATGGATGCCTATCAATCGCTCAAGGCCTACCTGCCGCCGGCCGAGCGGCGCGGCCTCGTGCTCATCGATTCGTCGTTCGACCGCGCGCGCGAGTTCGAGCGGCTCGTCAAAGCGGTGAAGGAAGCGCATGCGCGCTGGGCGACCGGCGTGTACGCGATCTGGTATCCGATCATGGAGCCGGGCCCCATGCGCGACTTCGCGAACGACGTGAAGCATTCGGGCATCCGCAAGGTGCTGCGCGCGGAGATCGTCGTGCGCGAGAGAGACGAGAGCGGCATCATCCCCGGCTGCGGCATGCTGGTGGTCAATCCGCCGTGGCATTTCGACCTTCAGGCGCGGACCATCGTCCACTATCTCGCGAAGAAGCTCGCCGTCAGCGGCAAGGGCAGCGGCAAGGTCGAGTGGCTCGTGCCCGAGTGATTTAGAATCACGTCGACAAGATTCACGCCTTCCGGAGGATTCCCGTGGTTCGCCGCATCGCCCTGCCGGCGCTCGCGCTCGCAACGCTCGCCGCCGCGCCCGTTCACGCCCAGCACTATCCCGCCAAGCCGATCCGCGTCATCGTCGGCTTCGGCCCCGGCGCGCCCGACACCGTCGCGCGCCTGGTCGCGCAGCCGATCGCAACACAGGTCGGACACCAGATGGTCGTCGACAACCGCCCCGGCGCGAACGGCATCATCGGCGCCGACCTCGTCGCCCAGTCGACGCCCGACGGCTACACGCTGCTCGTCACGTCGGCTTCGTTCGCGGTCAACCCGAACATTCACAAGAAGCTGCCGTTCGACGTGCGCCGCGATTTCCTGCCGATCACCAACCTCGCGAGCGGCGGCGGCTACATCGTCTCGGTGCATCCGTCGGTGGCGGCCCATTCGGTCAAGGAGCTCGTGGCTCTGGCGAAGCAGCCGGGCTCGAAGCTTTCGTACGGCACACCCGGCATCGGCAACACCCAGCACCTGGGCGCCGCGCTGTTCGCGGCGCGCACCGGCGCGCAGCTGACCCACGTGCCTTACAAGGGCGCGGGCCAGGCGATCACCGCGCTGGTGTCGGGCGAGGTGACGATGATGATGCTGACGCCGCCGCTGGGGCTGCCCCATATCCAGTCGGGGAAGGTGAAGGCGCTCGCGTACACCGGATCGAAACGCGCGCCTTTCCTGCCCAACGTGCCGACGATCGCCGAAGCCGGCTATCCGGCGGTCACGCTCGATGCGATGAGCTGGTACGGGATGTTCGCCCCCGCGAAGACGCCCGCGGCGATCGTCCGGCGCCTGCACGACGAGGCGGTCGCGGCGCTCAGGACACCCGCGGTGCGCGAGCGGCTGGCGTCGCTGCAGCTCGAGCCCGTCGGCAACTCGCCGGCGGAGTTCCGCGCCTTCATCGACGACCAGGTGAAGCGCTTCGGAGAGATGGTGAAACTGGCAGGCGTCACGCCTGAGTGAGGAGAGAGAGATGAACGGCAGGATCAGGCGAGTGGTGACGGGTCACGACGCGAACGGCAAAGCGATCGTGCTCGAGGACCGCCTTGCACCGAACGTGAAGACGAACCCGCTGCGGCCGGGACACATCTCGGTCGAGCTGTGGAAGACGAAGGCGATGCCGGTGCCGGTCGGGCGCGAAGAGCCCGATCCCACCGAAGGCCCGAAGGTGCAGATCCCGGGGCCGAACGGCACGGTCTTCAGGATCTCCGAGATCGCGCCGGAGACCGAGGCGATCCGCAACATCGACCCCGCGCAGGCGAAGGAAGTCTTCAAGTCGATGGGCAACGAAGGCGGGTCGACTTTCGGCGACAACCAGCGCCACCCGTTCATGCACCGCACGAAGACGATCGACTACGCGGTCGTGCTCGAAGGCGAGGTGACGATGCTGCTCGACGACAGCGAAGTGCACCTGAAGCAGGGCGACGTCGTCATCCAGCGCGGCACCAACCACGCGTGGAGCAACCGCTCGAGCAAGCCGGTGAAGATGCTGTACGTGCTGATCGACGGGGAGCTCGATTCGGAGCTTGCGTCGCAGCTCGGGGCGGGGCACTGAAGCAAAGCTAATTAACCGCCAAGGACGCCAAGGAAAACCGAAGAAATGTAGGGTGCGTGGCAACGCACCGCGCCGTACGCGAAGCAAACACGGTTCTTGCGGTGCGCTCGCGCGCACCCTACAGCGTTCGATGCGTTCTCGGCAAGGCGTTCGCGCCCGATGAGTCTTCCTTTGCGTCCTTTGCGTCCTTGGCGGTTCAATCGCTTTTGATCTTCAAGCGGCCACCCGCAGCGTGGACCACATCTTTTCGAGGCGCTTGTAGGAAACGGGATAGGGTGTGCGCAGCTCCTGCGCGAACAGCGACACCCGCAACTCTTCCAGCGCCCAGCGGAATTCGTCGAGCCGCGGATCGGCGACGCCCGCCTTGCGCTGCGATTCGATGCGGTCGTCGAGCCGCTTGGTGAGGTCCGCGATGCTCTGGGTGTGCTTCGCGTCGCGCTCGGGATTGTTGCCGTACTTGTCCAGCCGCAGCTCCATCGCCTTGAGATAGCGCGGAAGCTGCGAGAGCTGCTCCCACGGCGTCGCGCTGAAAAACCCTTTGTAGACGAGCCGCGAAAGCTGCGCGCGGACGTCCGCGGCCGGGCGTGACAGCGGTCCTTTCGCGCCGGCCAGCCTCGCGTTCACGCGCTGGTATTCCTCGGCGATCTGCGCAAACAGCCGGGTCGCCGCTTCGGTCACCGCCGGCAATCGAGTGCGCGCCCGGCCGCGCTGCGCCTCGAACGCTTTTTGCGACCGCGGCATCGGGTCGTCGGCGAGGAAAGCGCGGTCCGCGATCGCATTGATCAGGTCTTCCCTGAGATCGTCGGCCGCCGCGACGCTGCGCAGCTGCAGCGCGGATTGCAGGAACCCGACGGAGCCTTTCTCGAGCTGCTTCATCTGCTCCTTGAGCGCGATGCGCAGGAGCCGCCGCACGCCGCCGCGCATCGCTTCCTCAGCGGCGGACTCGAGATCGAACAGCCGGATCGCAACGTTGCCGCCCTCGTCCACCAAAGCGGGATAACCGGTGAGCCTGCGGCCCTTGCGCGTGAACGCGATCTCTTCGGGCAGGTCGCCGAAATCCCAGGTACGGATATCGGCGCGCTCGATGCCGGTGTCCGCCTGCTCGCCGAAGGTGAGCTGCGCCGCCTGGCCGAGCTGCCCTTTGAGCGTCAGCAGGTCGCGCCCGACCGCGAGCTCGCGGCCCGATTCGTCGACCACGCGGAAATTCATCTTCAGGTGCTGCGGCATCTCGCGCTCGTCCCACGCCTTCTCGGGAATCGGCTCGCCGATGCGGCGCTGGACGAAGCGGCGCAGCGAATCGGAGAACGAACTGCCGCCTGCAGGCGAGGGCGCCTGCGCTACACGCTGTGCATCGGCCCACTGCAGAAATGCGGTCACCTGCTCCGGCAGCGGAAAGAGATGCTTCCTCACCCCCTTCGGCAGCGCCTTCATCGCCCACGTCACTTTCTCGCGCAGCATGCCCGGCACGAGCCAGTCGAACGGCGTCTCGCCGACGGTGTTGAGGAGGTGCAGCGGGACCGTGACGGTCACGCCGTCGAGCGGATGGCCGGGCTCGAAGCGGTAACGCAGCTTCAGGTCCGCGCCGTCGGTCGCGAGCTTGTCGGGGAAAAGCTCTTCCGCGATCTCGGTCGCGGCGTGCTGCATGAGGTATTCGCGCGTGAGGAAGAGCAGCTGCGGGTTCTCCGCTTCGGCATCGCGCCGCCAGCGCTCGAAGCCCGAGCGGTTGTAGATGCCTTCCGGGATGATCGCGTCGTAGAACTCGTAGATCGTGTGCTCGTCGACGAGCACGTCGCGGCGCCGCGCCTTGTTCTCGAGCTCTTTGAGCTCGCGCACGAGCTTGCGGTTGTGCTCGAGGAAAGGGCCGCGCGTCTCGAATTCGAAAGCGGCGAGCGCTTTATGGATGAAGATCTCGCGCGCTTCGAGCGGGTTGATCGGCCCGTAGTGGATGCGCCGCCGCGGCACGATCGTCAGCCCGTGCAGGGTCACGCGCTCGTACGCCATCACCATCCCGCGCTCCTTGTCCCAGTGCGGGTCGGAGTAATGGCGCTTGACGAGATGCACCGCGAGCGGCTCGATCCAGTCCGGCACGATGCGCGCCACGTTGCGCGCGTAGAGGCGCGTGGTCTCCACGATCTCGGCCGCCATGATCCATTTCGGCGTCGCCTTCTTCAGCACCGAGCCGGGGAAGATCAGGAACTTGATGTCGCGGGCGCCGATGTACTCCGCGCCGTCGTCGCTCTTGAGACCGATGTTGCCGAGCAGGCCCGCGAGCAGCGCGCGATGGACCTGCTCGTAGGTCGCTTCGGTCGTGTTCGGGTGCATGCCGAGCTCGCCCACCAGCGCCGCGAGCTGGCCGTGGATGTCGCGCCACTCGCGCATCCGCCGGTGGGAGAGGAAGTGCTCGTGCATCAGGTCGATGAGCTTCCGGTTCGATTTCTTGTGCTTGAGCGACTCCTCGAAGAAATCCCAGAGCTTCAGATACGCGAGGAAATCGGAGCGCTCGTCGTCGAAGCGCTCCTGCGCGCGGTCGGCGGCGTCGGCCTTGTCGAACGGGCGCTCGCGCGGGTCCTGGATCGACAGCGCGGAGGCGATGATCAGCACCTCGCGCAGACAGTTCTCGCGCTTCGCCGCGAGCACCATGCGCGCGATGCGCGGATCGATCGGGAATTTGGCGAGCTGCCAGCCGACCTGCGTGAGCTGGTTCTGCTCGTCGACCGCGCCGAGCTCCGCGAGGAGCTGATAGCCGTCGGCGATCATGCGCGCGCCCGGCGGCTCGATGAACGGGAAGTCCTCGACGTCGCCGATGCGCAGCGACTTCATGCGGAGTATCACCGCGGCAAGCGACGATCGCAGGATCTCCGGATCGGTGAACTCGGGGCGCGCGTCGTAATCGTCCTGCGAGTACAACCGCACGCACACGCCAGGACCGAGGCGGCCGCAGCGGCCCGCGCGCTGGTTGGCCGACGCGCGCGAGATTTTCTCGACCTGGAGCTGCTCGACCTTGTTGCGCCAGCTGTAGCGGTTGACGCGCGCGAGACCCGTGTCGATGACATAGCGGATGCCGGGCACGGTGAGCGACGTCTCGGCGACGTTGGTCGCGAGCACGATGCGGCGCTGCCCGCCGCTCCTGAACACGCGCTCCTGCTCTTCGAACGAGAGCCGCGCGTAGAGCGGCAGGATCTCGAAACCTTTGGGATGGTGCTTGCGCAGCTCCTCGGCGGTCTCGCGGATCTCGCGCTCGCCGGGGAGAAAGACCAGGATGTCGCCGCCGCTGCGCTCGCGCGCGAGCTCGTCGACCGCCGCGACGATGGCGTCCTCCATGTCCTGCTCTTCCTCGTCCTCGTTGTCCGCTTCGAGCGGGCGGTAGCGGTGCTCGACGGGGTACATGCGGCCGGAGACTTCGATCACCGGCGCCGGTTTACCAAGATGCGCGAAGTGCTTCGAGAAGCGCTCGGTCTCGATCGTTGCGGAGGTGACGATGACCTTGAGATCCGGGCGTCTCGGCAGCAGGCGCTTGAGATATCCGAGCAGGAAATCGATGTTGAGGCTGCGCTCGTGCGCCTCGTCGATGATGATGGTGTCGTACGCCTTGAGCAGCCGGTCGCCCTGCGTCTCGGCGAGCAGGATGCCGTCGGTCATCAGCTTGACGTAGGTGTCGGCCGAGAGCTTGTCGGCGAAGCGCACCTTGTAGCCGACCGCGTGGCCGAGCGGGCTCTTGAGCTCCTGCGCGATGCGCGCCGCGACGGTGCGCGCGGCGATGCGGCGCGGCTGGGTATGGCCGATGAGGCCGTTCACACCGCGGCCGATCTCGAGGCAGATCTTGGGAAGCTGCGTGGTCTTCCCCGACCCGGTCTCGCCGCTGACGATGACGACCTGGTTCTCCTGTATCGCCCGCGCGATCTCATCCTTGCGCGCGACGACCGGCAGCTCGTCGGGATACGTCGGCCTGGGGAGATTGGCAAGTCTGTGGACTGGGTCGAGCTTCACTTCAAAAACAGATTAACCGCCAAGGACGCAAAGGACGCAAAGGAAAACCAGGAATGTCATCGCGAGGAGCGAAGCGACGTGGCGATCTCGTGGCGCACGTATCGACCGCGTCGCGATTGCTTCGTCGCTGCCGCTCCTCGCAATGACACGTTTCGTTCTCCTTTGCGTCCTTTGCGTCCTTTGCGGTTCAACACGCCTCTAAAAACGAAAGGCCGGCGAGGCCGGCCTTTGACGGCAACGGACGGCGCTCAAGCCTGCACGTCTGGATTGAGGCTGTACACGCCCGTCAGCTTCGCTTCTTCCAGCACGTGGCCTTTCATCGCGTTCAGGACATCCGGGCCGCGGAAGGGGCCGTTCACCCCGAGCTGCGCGACGTCGAGCGCGTAGAGCGTGAACACGTAGTGGTGCAGGATCGTGTCGTTCCACGGCGGGCACGGGCCGTCGTAGCCGTAGTAATCGCCTTTCATCTCGGCGTCCGACGCGAACCACGCGGTGTAATCGTTGATGCCCTGGCGCGTGCCGCGCGGGCCCTGCGGGCCGGCCTTGCCGCGCGCGGTGACGCCGTCGGAGAACTCGCCCGCGCGGATCGGTCCCGAGTGCGGATCGAGGTCCACGAGCAGCCAGTGAAAGAAATCGACGCGCGCGAGGTCCGCGGGAATCGTCCTGCCTTCCTGGTTGACGTCGTCGCCTTTGGACGGGACGTCGTAGTCGTGACAGACGAGCACCAGCGAGCGCGTGCCCATGGGCAGGTCGGCCCATTCGAGCGCGGGATTGCGATTGTTCGAAAGCCTCGCGTGGGTTTTCGGGTCGGGCGCGCAGAACGCGTATTCGGCAGGAATACGCTCGCCGTCGCCGAAGCTGGTGCTGGTGATCTTCATCGGTCCTCCTTTTTTGCGCGGGGGATTATAGCCCCTCACCCTGTAGCGCTTCGCGCGAGGCGCGGTGCGTTACCACGCACCCTACGTAGGGTGCGCGCAAGCGCACCGCGCCGTTACTCTTAGTACCGGAAGATAGCTGCGAGACCGGTGTCCGTCGGCATGCTGCCCAGCGGCGCGACGATGACCTGCCCGCCGGTCTTGAGCACGCGCTCGGCGAGATCGTCGAGGATGTCGCCTGCGGCCGGATCGTCCCGCACCACCGCGCGGCGCGGCATCTTGCCGTCGATGTGGCCCGGGATCCTGCGGTCGGCTTCGACGATGAGCGTGCCGACGCGGCCCTCGCTCGCGAACTCGACCGCGTGCGTGAGATCGTCGGTCGCCATCGCGCGCGCTTTCTGCGCATGAAACATGTCGAGAATCTCGGCGAGCCTCGCGTGATAGCGCGGCTCGACGAGCTTCCACGCGGCGTCGCGCAGCGCTTCGCACGTCATCGAGTCGGCGTTCTTGTGGATCGCCTCGTCGAGCAGGAACGGGTTCTTGGTGATGTTGCGGAAGTGCGTGTGATACTCGGGCAGCGCGGCGAGGATCAGCGGCAGCTCCGAAGGTTTGGAATGCGCTTCGCAGACCGCGCGGTCGATGACGCGGAAGAAGCGCTCGATGTCGATGCCGACCTCGTCCTTCTTCGAGCCATGGCCGTGGTAGGCGCCGGTGCCGGCATGGCCCGCGCGGCCGGCGCCCTGCGTCCCCTGCTTCTCCACGCCCTGCTGCTTCACGTCGGGCCCGAGCGCTTCCTCGATCGTGCGCGGCACCGAAGGCGCCATCACGATCTCGTCGAGCACGTAACGATTGCCCTGGTAGAGCTTGATCTCCTTGCGGTCGAGCGCGAGGATCTGGTAGGTGTCCTCCGACTGGAAGACGCGCACCAGCGGCTTGAGGTAGAGGTGGTCGTTGACCACGGTCAGGTCGGGCACCGGCCGCTGCACTTTCTCGACGTGGAAGAAGCCCGGCGCGCCGAACACCGCGATGCCGTCCTGCGGGTGCCCCCAGAAAGCCGAGTCCTCGACGAGGCGTTCGAACGGGCCGAGCAGCGCCGTGTAGTCGCCCATGTCGGGCTTGCCCTCGAGCTTGGACTTGAGCTCCTTGAGGGCATTGCGATACTTGACCGGGTTCTGCTGCGAATCCGGGAACGACCGGAAAGTCGGCATGTAGAGCGACAGGCACGGCTTTGCGTGCATCTCCAGCAGCCGCTTCAGGCGCTGGAACATCGGCTTGTCACGATGCTCTCCGGTGGCGTGTACGTTGGCTTTGACGTTCGCTTGGGCTGTCATTCGGTCAGGCTCCTTTTACCGGTGGCCACCACGCTCTGCTTGCCGATCTTGTGCTCGAGCGCGCGCTCGAGCTTCTCCATCGCCCCGCTGATCGCAAGGTCGAGGTTTTCGGCTTCGTGGTTGACCGCTACGGGTCCCAGCCCTCCCAGCCGGGCTTCCATCAGGCACCGCTTGTCGGGGCCGCCTTTTACACCGTTCAGATCGTTGAGGTGCACTTCGACCCGCGTGATGCGGTCGCTGAACCGCTCCAGCGTGTCTCGAACGAGCGCTTGCACGTGGCCCGCCAGCTCGGGAGAGCCGGTGATGTGATGGTCGCTGTTGATCTGGATTTGCATACGCCCTCTTGCTGTGTCGTCGGTTTTCGCCCCCGTACGCGCGCAGCACGGTAACGGCCGGCACGGCGTGCAGCGACCTCGAGGCAGGGACTGGCTACAAGTCCATGTTTTTGCGCGGACTTGCCCCTCCCTCGGCCGCCGCGGCGGGGGTTCAAACTGTGCGAAGCAATTCTAGTGCGCGGACGCCGAGGCCGGGCTGGAGGAGGGCATGAGGCGTTCGATCGCGGCGGCGCGCTCTTTCTTGCCGAGCTTCGCCAGATCTTTCACGGCGCCGTAGAAGCGGGGCATGTCGCCCTCTTCGCGCGCGAGGAGCGCCTGGAACGCGGGAACTTTGCGGGTGTAGATGGAGACCGAGGCGAGGAGCGCGTTGTTGGGCTTGTCCTCGAACCAGCGGTCGAAGCCCTTGAAGCCGCCCCAGCCTTCCTTGAGCTTCTGGTATTCCGAGTCGAGCTCGGCGAACAGCGCGGTCTTGCGAGGGCGCATCTCTTTCGGGGGCAACCCCGACTTGTAGAGCGCGTCGAGCTTGCCGCGATAGGTCTCGATGAGGTTGACGAACTGCGTCCGGCGCTGGGCGACCAGTGCGTTCGTGGTGCGGTCCTGCTCGGTGCCGTAGCGCGCCAGCCAGCGGCGCATGCCCTCCTGCTCGACCGCCACCGCGAAGGACTCGTTGAACACGCTGTCGTCCTTCACGTAGACGATCTGGTGAGCGAGCTCGTGGAAGATCAGCCTCGCGAGGTGCGCCTTGGGATAGTTCACGAAGGTGTTGAGCACCGGGTCGGGAAAATAACCCAGGGTCGAATACGCCGGCACGCCGCCGACGAACACGTCGAAACCGTCCTTGGCGACTTCGTCGGCGAAGCCTTCGGCTTCGACCTTGGAGAAGTAACCCCGATAGGCCACGCAGCCGGCGAAGATGAAGCACCACTGTTTCGGCTGTATCGAGAACTCGGGCGCCGCGAAGACGTTCCAGATCACGAAAGGCCGGTCGAGGTTGGCGTAGCTGCGATAGCTCGCGTTGCGCGGCAGGCCGAGCTCGTCGCTCGCGAACTCGCGGATCTGCAACACCTCGCGCAGCTTGGCCCGCAGCCGCTCCGACGTGTCGGGCTTGTCGATGACCACTTCGATGTCGTGCTGGCGGCTCCAGATGTCGAGCTGTCCGCGCACCGATTGCAGGTAATACGGCAGGTTGGTGCAGCCGACGATGACCGCCGCCGCCGTCAGGGCGGCCGCAATGAGGGTGGTGCGCCTGAGGGAGCGCCGGGCCATGTACGGGATGTTAAACGTTGGCGTCCGAGAAGCGCGTCACATCGTCGTCGGATAGGTGGGATACATCACAGACCGCCAGGGCTTGCCAGGCGTTCCCGTCGTAGCGGAACGTGTTGAGGCTGCAGTTGAGGAGCGGAAAACCGCGCGGAGTCTCGATCGGCATCCCGACGGCTCTGCGATAGGCGGCGTCGAGCACGAGCCCGTGAGACACGACGACGACCGTCTCCCCTTCGTGCCGCGCCGCGATACGCTCGAGCGCGCCGACGCAGCGGTCCATGAATTCCACCGCGCTCTCGCCGCCGGGCATGCGGAAATCGGGCAGGCGCTTGGCGAAGAGCTCGTGGAGCTCGGGATGCTTCGCCTTGATCTCGGTGTTGGTGAGCCCTTCGAAGATACCGAAATGGCGCTCGCGCAAGTCCGCGTCGGCGACGATCTCGTGCCCGGTCGCATCGGCGATGCAGCGCGCGGTCTGGTGCGCGCGGCCGAGGTCGCTGGAGTAGAGCGCGCTGAACGACACGCCCTTCAGTCGCCGCGCGAGCTGCTTCGCCTGCACGAGCCCGAGCGGCGTCAGCGGGCTGTCGTGCTGCCCCTGCATGCGGCCCTGCTGGTTCCAGAGCGTCTCGCCGTGTCTGATCAGAAGTATTTCAGTCATGTGAAGGCGTTATTTACCGAAGGGGACGCAGAGGCGCGCGGAGGAATCAACGACCGTCATTCCCGACCGCGCGCAAGCGCGATGCGATCGGGAATCCATCTTGAACTTCCTGACGTCGAAAATGGATCCCCGCCTACGCGGGGATGACGGCGCGCTTTCTCTGTGCGCCTCTGTGGTTAATTCTGCTTTTCCTTATCGAGGATATCCATCGCGCCCGCCAAAGCGCGTTCGTATCGAGCTTTCTCCTCGGCGATCGACTCGTCGGTCCAGTCGTAGAAACCTTTCTTCGCTTTCATCCCGATGTGCCCCGCTTTGACCCGGTCGCTCATGTACGGGCTCGGCACGGTGTCGTTGCACAGATCGGGATAGATCGTCTCCGCGCCGGCGTTGTGCACGTCGAGGCCGGCGTGGTCGCGCTGGAGCAGCGGACCGGCGGCGATGTAGCGGAAGCCGAAGCCGTAGCGCACGATGTTGTCGATGTCCTCGACCGAGCAGATGCCGCGCTCGACGAGCTTGATCGCTTCGCGCGAGAGCACCGCCTGCAGGCGCGCGCCGAGGAAGCCGGGAATGTCGAGGTTCACGCGCACCGGCACCTTGCCGACGCTCTGCATGATCTTCACCACGCGGTCGGCGATCGCTTTCCTCGTGTGCTGGGACGAGACGACCTCCACCGCCGGCACGATGTGCGCGGGCATGAAGTAATGCGTGCCCAGCATGCGCTCGCGCGTCGGCAGGCGCTCGCCGATGACGCTGATCGGGATCGCGGTCGAGTTGCTGCAAAGCGGCGTGTTGGGCTTGGAGAGCTTCACCATCTCTTCGAAGACCGCCTGCTTCACGTCCAGGCGCTCGGGAGCGGCTTCGATCGCGATCTCGACCTTCTCCCACGGCACCGAGCCGATCGTGTCGTGGAGCGGAAAGCCTTCTTCGGAATACTCGGCGCCGAGCTTGTCCATCGCCGCGCGCAAACGCTGCGGCAGGGTCTCGCGCATGCGGTCCTGCGGGTTGACGATGTGCGCGGTCCAGCCGTGCGCGGCGAAGGTCGCCGCGATGTCGGCGCCCATCGTGCCGCCGCCGATCACCGCGACGGTGCGGTCGTTGTCTGCCATGGGAAAGGTGCGAAGAGCAGGAGAGCGTTCATTCTATACTCGGCCGATGCCCTCGGTCGCCGTCATCGTTTTCGCGTCCTCCGTCGTCCTCCTCGCCTACGTCATCTTCGGAATCTCGGGGTTCGGCTCGACGATCATCGCGGTGCCGCTGCTGGCGCACTTCTACCCGATCAAGTTCCTGATCCCGATGATCGTGCTGCTCGACTGCATCGGCGCGATCACCATGGGGGTGCGCCTGCGAGCCGACATCAACAAGGCGGAGCTGAAGCCGCTGCTCCCGTTTCTCGCCGCGGGACTGCTCGTCGGGGCGTTCCTGCTGCTCCGCGTGCCCGCAGACCTCCTGCTGGGCGGCCTGGGCGCCGTGGTGATCGTGTACGGCGCCCTGTACGCTTCGGGCAGGCAGCCGGCGTTTCGCGTCCCGCGCTGGACCGCGGCCCCGGTCGGCCTCTTCGCCGGCATGACCTCGTCGATGTTCGGCGTGGGCGGGCCGATCTACGTCATGTACCTGACCGCGCGCGGCTCGGCGCCGCAGAACATCCGCGCGACCGTGCCGGTGATCTTCATCTTCACGACGGTCGCGCGCATCGCGATCTTCGCGGTCGCGGGCCTCTTCACCCTGCAGGTGCTCTACACCGCGGCCGCGCTCCTGCCGCTGATGATCCTGGGCATATGGCTGGGGCACCACCTGCATCTGAACATGACGCGCGAGCAGATGGTGCGGATCATCGGCGTCCTTCTCGTCGCCAGCGGCGGGTCGCTGGTGGTGAGGGCGCTGGCGAGCTGATCGCTTGAAGGCAATTGACCGCAAAGGACGCAAAGGAAAAACCAGGAATGTCATCGCGAGGAGCGAAGCGACGTGGCGATCTCGTGGCGCACGTCGACCGTGTCGGGATTGCTTCGTCGCTGTCGCTCCTCGCAACGACGAATATGCCTTTTCCTTTGCGTCCTTTGCGGTTCAAGCTCTTGCTTTTAAAAAGCCCGAAATTCGCCGAACCCCTTCCTCCAGCCGCTCGATCGAGTTGGTGTACGCGAACCGCACGTGCTCGCTCGCGCGGTGGGTGCCGAAGTCGATCCCCGGCGTGATCGCGACGCCGGCGTTCTCCAGGAGGTCGAGCGCGAAGCGGTGGCTGTCGCTCGTCAGCGCCGAGCAGTTGGCGTAGACGTAGAACGCGCCCTGCGGCGTCTGCGGGATGACGAAGCCGAGCTTGCGCAGCGCGGGCACCAGATAGTCGCGGCGCGCACGGAACGCTTCGCGCCGCTCGTCGAGGATCGCCAGCGTCCCGGGCTCGAACGCGACAAGCGCGGCGTACTGCGCCGGCGCGGGCGCGGAAAGATAGGCGTTCTGCGCGAGCCGATCGATCTCCCTCACGTACGCTTCCGGCGCCACGATCCAGCCGAGGCGCCAGCCGGTCATGTTGAAATACTTCGAGAAGCTGTTGATGACGAACACCTCGTCGCTCGCCTCCAGCGCGCTGCGCGTCTCGCCGTCGTAGACGAGCCCGTGATAGATCTCGTCGACGAGCAGCGCGCCGTTCCCGCGGCGGGCGATCTGCGCCATGTCGCGGATGTCGTCGGGCGCGATCACCGTGCCGGTCGGGTTCGAAGGCGTGGCGACGAGGGCCGCCGCGGTGCGCGAGCCCCAGTAGCGCTCGAGAAGTGCGGGCGTCATCTGGTAATTGCTGTCCGGACCGACAGGCACGTTCACCGGCTCGCCGTCGAACATGCGCACGAAGTGGCGGTTCGCGGGATAACCCGGGTCGGCGAGCAGCACCTGGGTATCCGGATCGACCAGCACGCCGAGCGCGAGCAGCAGCGCGGCGGACGAGCCCGACGTGACGATCACGCGTTCGGGCGGGACGTCGACGCCGTAGCGGCTGCGGTAGAAGCCGGCGATGCGCTCGCGAAGCTCGCGCAGCCCGAGCGCCGGCGTGTAATAGAGCGCACCTTGCTCCAGCGCGCGGATGCCCGCCTCGCAGATCGGCCGCGGCGTCGGGAAATCGGGCTCCCCGACTTCCATGTGAACGATCGAACGCCCTTCGGCCTCCAGGGCCTTCGCGCGCGCGAGGATCTCCATCACGTGGAAAGGCTCGATGGCGCTCATGCGGCGGGCGAGCGGATGCGGCGGACGTGCAGACATGCGGAAGGCTATACCACGAAAGGCCGGTCGACCCGCGTCACTTCCCGCGTTTCGACGGCAGCGGCAGCGCGGTCTTGTACTTCACCTGCTTCAGCGCGAAGCTCGACTTGATGCTCGCGACGCCCGGTATCTTCGCGAGATAGTCGACGATGAAGCGCTCGAGCGACTGCACGTCGGGCACGATGACGCGGATGAGATAGTCCGCGTCGCCGGTCATCAGATAGCACTCCATCACCTCGTCGCGCGCAAGCACCGACGCTTCGAAGGTGTCGAGCGCATTGCGCATCTGCTTCTCCAGGCTGACCTGGATGAAAACGCTCACGGTGAGTCCGAGCTTCAAGGGATCGAGGAGCGTCACGTAGCGGCCGATCACGCCGCTCTCCTCCAGCGCGCGCACTCTTGTGAGGCACGGCGACGGCGAGAGATTCACCGCCTTCGCCAGATCGACGTTCGAGATGCGCGCCTCGTCCTGCAGCCGCGAGAGGATTTTCCAGTCGGTGTTGTCGAGGTCCATTTCGGCATTTTATGCCGGGAACAAACCGATTGGCAGCACGTTTGCCCCGTGTGACCCGGTGCGCCGCCTCAAATCGGTGGCAACTGCCGTGCGCTCGCGGCTAACATCACGTCACCGTTCCATCCGCACCGCCCTATCCGTCACCGCTTCATCCGTCACCTTATGGACCTTACAGACCTCACCTCCTCCGCCTACTGGCGCGTGCTCCAGCAGGACAGCGACGCCGAAGAAACGCGTGAATGGCTGGAAGCTTTCGACACGCTGGTCGAGCGCGAAGGCCGCGAGCGCGCGACGTTCATCCTGCGGAAGCTGCTCGATCGCGCGCGAACGAAACGCGTGGCGCTGCCGCCGGTGCTGAACACGCCGTACTGCAACACCATCGGCCTCGCCGACCAGCCGCAGTATCCCGGCAACATGGAAGTCGAGCAGCGCATCGGCGCGATCGTGCGCTGGAACGCGCTCGCGATGGTGGTGCGCGCGAACCGCGACCATCCCGAGCTCGGCGGCCACATCGCGACGTACGCCTCGATCGCCGATCTCTTCGAAGTCGGCTTCAACCATTTCTTCCGCGGCGGGCAGGACGGCGATCTCGTGTACTTCCAGCCGCACGCGGCGCCGGGCGTTTACGCGCGGGCGTTCCTCGAAGGGCGGCTGACCGAAGAGCATCTCGCCCACTACCGCCGCGAGACCGGTGGCAAGGGATTGCCTTCCTACTGCCATCCGTACCTCATGCGCGACTTCTGGCAGTTCCCGAACGCCTCGATGGGCATCGGCCCGATCACCTCGATCTACCAGGCGCGCTTCATGCGCTACCTGGAGAACCGCGGGCTGCTCGCGACCGAAGGCCGCAAGGTCTGGGCGTTCGTCGGCGACGGCGAGATGGACGAGCCCGAATCGCTCGCGGGACTTTCCGCGGCGGCGCGCGAAGGCCTCGACAACCTCATCTTCGTCGTCAACTGCAACCTCCAGCGGCTCGACGGCCCGGTGCGCGGCAACGGCTCGATCATCCAGGAGCTCGAGGGGCTGTTCGCGGGCGCCGGCTGGAACGTGATCAAGCTCTTGTGGGGCTCGGACTGGGACCCGCTCTTCGCCCGCGACGAGGACAACGTGATCATCCGGCGCCTGCACGAGACCGTCGACGGCGAGTTCCAGAAATACGCCGCAACCGACGGGCGCTTCAACCGCGAGCATTTCTTCAACAAGTATCCCGAGCTGCAGGCGCTGGTCTCGCACCTTTCCGACGAAGACATCGACCGCCTGCGCCGCGGCGGCCACGATCCCCTCAAGATCTACGCGGCCTATCACGCGGCGGTGAACCACAAGGGCCGTCCGACGGTGATCCTCGCCCAGACCAAGAAGGGTTACGGCATGGGCCACTGGGGCCAGGGCCGGATGGGCGCGCACCAGGCGAAGAAGCTCGAGGACGACGCGCTCCTCGCGTTCCGCGACCGCTTCGCGCTGCCGCTTTCCGACGGCGACGTGCATCACCTGCGCTTCCACAAGCCGGCCGACGACAGCCCCGAGATGCGCTACCTGCACGCGCATCGCGAGAACCTCCAGGGCTACGTGCCGGCGCGCGTGCACGACGCGCCGGCGCTGCCGGTGCCCGCGCTCGAGGCGTTCTCGCGCATCCTCGAAGGCTCGAACGAGCGCGAGGAATCGACGACGATGACGTTCGTCAAGATTCTTTCTCAGCTCCTCAGGGACCCGGCGATCGGCAAGCGCATCGTGCCCATCGTCGCCGACGAAGCGCGCACGTTCGGCATGCAGTCGCTCTTCCGGCAGGTCGCGATCTACGCGTCGCTCGGCCAGCTCTACACGCCGGAGGACAGCGACGAGCTCCTCTACTACAAGGAAGCGAAGGACGGACAGATCCTCGAGGAAGGCATCAACGAAGCGGCCGCGATGTCGTCGTGGATCGCCGCCGCGACGTCGTACTCGGCGCACGGCATGCCGATGCTGCCGTTCTACATCTTCTATTCGATGTTCGGCTTCCAGCGCGTGGGCGATTTCGTGTGGGCCGCGGCCGACTCGCGCGCTCGAGGCTTTCTCATCGGCGCGACCGCCGGGCGCACGACGCTGTCGGGCGAAGGCCTGCAGCACGAGGACGGCTCCAGCCATCTCGCCGCCGCGGCAGTCCCCAACTGCCGCGCCTACGATCCGTGTTACGGCTACGAGCTCGCGACGATCGTGCAGGACGGCACGCGCCGGATGCTCGACGCGCGCGAGGACGTTTTCTATTACATCACCGTGATGAACGAGAATTACGCGCAGGGGGCGATGCCCGAAGGCGCGGCCGAGGGGATATTGCGCGGGATGTATTTGCTCCGAGAGGCGAGAGGAAAGAGGAGAGAGGAGACAGGGGCGGTGCAGCTGCTCGGTGCGGGCACGATCCTGAGAGAGGTCATCGCCGCCGCCGAGATACTCGAATCGGAATACGACGTCGCGGCGAACGTCTGGAGCGTGACGAGCTTCACCGAGCTGCGGCGCGACGGCATGGACGTCGAGCGCTGGAACACGCTGCACGCCGACGCGAAGCCGCGCGTGAGCTACGTCGAGCAGTGCCTGTCGCCGACGAAGGGGCCGGTCGTCGCGGCGAGCGATTATGTGCGCGCGGTGCCCGACCTCGTCCGCACGTGGGTGCCGCGCCGCTATGTCGCGCTCGGCACCGACGGTTTCGGCCGCAGCGACACGCGCGAAGCGCTGCGGCGCTTCTTCGAAGTCGATCGCGGCGCGATCGTGGTGTCGGCGCTCAAGGCGCTCGCGGACGAGGAGCGCATCGCGCCTTCGGTCGTGGTGGACGCCGTGAAGCGCTTCGGGCTCGAGCCGGAGAGCCCCAACCCCTGGGACGCGTAACCAAGCGGAGGGCGTCGTGCTGAAACAGGTGAACGCCGGGGTGCTCAGCGTCGCTTATCACGACGACGGCGCGCAGGACGGGGCACCCGTCGTCCTGCTGCACGGCTTTCCGTACGACGTGCACGCCTACCACGACGTCACGCCGCGCCTCGTTGCGGCCGGCTGCCGCGTCATCACGCCGTATCTGCGCGGTTATGGGCCCACGCGCTTTCTGTCGCCGGAAACTCCGCGCTCGGGCCAGCAGGCGGTGCTGGGCAACGATCTCCACGCGCTCCTCGATGCGTTACGTATCCCGCGTGCCGTGGTGGCGGGCTACGACTGGGGCGGCCGCGCGGCGTGCATCGTCTCGGCGCTGTGGCCGGAGCGTGTCATCGGGCTCGTCTCGGGCGCGGGCTACAACATCCAGCACATTCCGAGCGGCAATTCGACGAAGCCGCGTACGCGCGCACCGCGGCTGCGTTCGACAACCCCGATTTCGTCGACGTCGTCATCCACTCCTATCGCCATCGTTACGCGCTCGTCCCCGGCGATCCCGCGGTCGAAGCGATCGAGCAGCGGCTCGCGCAGCGCCCGCCCATCACGGTGCCCACCATCGTGATGCACGGCTCGGACAACGGCGTGCACCCGGCCGATGCAGCCGATCACGATCGCGCCTTCTTCACCGGGCCGTACGAGCGCCGCGTCGTGCCTCATGTCGGCCACAACCTGCCGCAGGAGATCCCGGCAGAGTTCGCCGCGACGGTGCTGTCCCTCGTGGAACGGGCGCACGCTCGCGCGTGATACAGTAGGACGCATCCACAGGAGGAGACCGGGATGGCCGTCACGTTCAACGAGGACGACGTCGAACGCGAGCCGCTCGCCGACGGCGCCGCGCGCCGCAGGCTGCTGACCGAAGCGCGCGTGGCCGGCACCAAGATCCTGCTCGACCGCGTCGATCTCGCGCCGGGCGCCTCGCTCGCGATCGGCGTCGCGTCCACCGACCTCGCGTGGCTCCAGATCCTCGACGGCGGCGCGTCGCTCAACGCGGACGACCGCACCATCGCGCTCGGCGCATCGCACATCGTCTTTCTGCCGCCGGGCGCTCGCGCTTCGCTGACGGCGACCGCGGAAACCGCGCTGCTCTATGCGCAGGTTCCTCACGCCGGCCGCTTCGACCGCGACTTCGATCCCGCCGCGCTCTCGTTGCGCGTCGTCGACTGGAAGCGCGAGCCGGTGCTCGATTCGCAGTACGACGCGAGGAAGCGTGTCTACGTCGTCACGCCGAAGCTCTTCGGCACGCGCGCGGTCAAGGGCGAGATCATCCTCTATCCGCCGGACACCGAAGGCGCGAACCATCACCACGAAGGCGCGGAGCACTTCATGTACGTGCTCCGGGGGAGCGGCACGGCGTACGCGAACGAGTCGCCGATTCCGGTGCGCAAGGGCGACCTCATCTATTACGGCGACCGCGAGCGGCACTACCTGCACAGCGAAGGCGCCGAGGAGATGGCCTTCGTCGAGTTCTTCGTGCCCGGCGAATACAAGACGGTGTGGGCCGAAGGCGCGCCGGTGTGCACCTGGAACCCGACGGGTCGCGACCTCGAAGGCCGCACGCCGGCGAGACAGATCAGGGGACACAGCTCGGCGGCCGCGGTGCCGGCCGACGTTTAAAAACCGGGGTCTGACCCGATCAAGGAGCCGCCATGAAACACTACCGAGGCATGCTGCACTTCAACATCCGCTGCACCAGCGCCGATCTGCCCAAGATCGAGAAGTTCTACGGCGAGGTGATGGGACTCAGGAACGGCTACCGCCCCAACTTCGGCAACGCAGGCCTGTGGCTGTATGCCGGGGACGAGCCGATCCTGCACGTCGGCGCGCGCGCGCCGGAAGGTTTCCTGTCCGACAAGCACAACGCGAGCTTCGATCACATGGCGTTTCGCATGACCGGGGCCGCCGAATTCCGCGACCACGTGCGCAAGCTCGGCGTCCCGTTCGAAGAGCAGAACGTGCCCGAAGCCGGCTACCAGATCTTCCTCAAGGATCCGGTCGGCACGGTGCTCGAATTCAACTTCCCGAATTCGGAAGCGCCGGACGATATCGCCAAAGGCACCATGGCGCCGCGCACCAACGCCCCGGTCGCGTGACGACGTTCAAGGCCGCCCTCCTGCAGATGCAGACGGGCAACGATATCGAAGCGAACCTCGATGCCGTGAAGAGCATGGCCCGCGAAGCCGCCGCCGGCGGCGCGCGCTTCGTCATGCTGCCGGAGTACGCGCTGATGATGGACGGCAGCGGGCGCAACATGCGCGACAACGCGCTGCCCGCCGACGGCGGCCCGGTACTCCTGCAACTGCGGGCGCTCGCCCGGGAGCTGAAGGTCTGGCTGCTCGTCGGCTCGCTCACGCTCAAGACCGACGACGGCCGCATGACCAACCGCTCGCTGCTCCTGTCCGACTCGGGCGAGCTCGTGGCGTCGTACGACAAGATCCACATGTTCGACGCGACGTTGCCCGACGGCAAGGTGATCAGGGAGTCGTCGGCGTACTGCCCCGGCGACCGCGCGGTGGTGGCGGACACGCCGTGGGGCAAGCTGGGACTCACGGTGTGCTACGACCTGCGCTTTCCGCAGCTCTACCGCGCGCTCGCGCAGGCCGGCGCGCGTTATCTCACGGTGCCCTCGTCGTTCCAGCGCGCCACCGGCAAGGACCACTGGCACCCGCTGCTCCAGGCGCGCGCGATCGAGAACGCGTGCTTCGTCTTCGCGCCCGCGATGTGCGGCGAGCACCCGGGCAACCGCTCGACGTACGGGCACAGTCTCGTGGTCGATCCGTGGGGAAAGATTCTCGCCGACGGTGGAGAATCTCCCGGCATCGTGTACGCCGACATCGATCCGGCACGAGTGGACAAGGTGCGCGGGATGCTGCCGTGTCTTACTCACGACGTCGCCTTTCAGGCGCCGTCGTGAACTGCGCGAACGGGTCGGCAGGCACAGCGCTTGCCAAACCGACGGCGACCCCATGGATTCGAATAGAACAGACGCTGCCGCCGCCGGCCTTCTCGTCCCCGGCCGCAACTGCTGGCGCATCGACCGCGCGAAGCGGCTCGGTTTCCTCATCGACGGCGCGAATTACTTCAGCGCGCTGCGCGCCTCGATCGCGCGCGCCACGCGCAGCGTGTTCATCGTCGGCTGGGACATCGACAGCCGCATACGCCTCGTGCCCGACGGCGCGAACGACGGCTTTCCCGAAGAGCTCGGCGACTTCCTGAACGAGGTGGTGAAGCGCAACCGCGGTTTGCGCATGTACGTGCTGTCGTGGGACTTCGCGATGGTGTTCGCGATGGACCGCGAGTGGATGCCGATCTACAAGCTCGACTGGCGCACCCACCGCAGGCTCTCGTTCAGGCTCGACGACAAGCACCCGACCGGCGCTTCGCACCACCAGAAGATCGTCGTTGTGGACGACGCGGTCGCTTTCGTCGGGGGCCTCGACCTCACGCACTGCCGCTGGGACACCTCCGAGCACGGCTGCGAGAACGCGCATCGCTGCGATCCGGACGGCAAGCCGTACCGGCCGTATCACGACGTGCAGGCCATCGTCGACGGCGGCCCGGCGCAGGCGCTGGGCGAGCTCGCGCGCGACCGCTGGCAGCGCGCGACCGGGCGCAATCCGCGATCGCTCGACGACAAACCCGACAACGATCCGTGGCCGCCGGGGCTCGAGCCCGACCTGACCGACGTCGACGTCGCGGTCGCACGCACCGATCCGGGCTTCGTCACGGGCAAGCCCATCGAGGAGATCCGCCACCTCTACGTCGATTCGGTCGGCGCGGCGCAGCGCTCGATGTACCTCGAGAACCAGTATTTCAGCTCGAGCGTCGTCGGTGCCGCGCTCGCCGCGCGCGTCAAGTCGCCCGACTCGCCCGACATCCTCGTCGTGTCGCGCCGCACCGAGGAAGGCTGGCTCGAGGAGCGCACGATGGGCGTGCTGCGCTCGCGGCTGCACAAGCAGCTCCAGGCCGCGGACGCGGGCGGGCACTACGGCCTCTACTACCCGTACGTGCCCAACCTCCAGCTTCCCAACGTGCTCAACGTGCACAGCAAGGTGCTGATCGTCGACGACGAGCTCGCCAGCGTGGGCTCGGCGAACTTCAGCAACCGCTCGATGGGTTTCGACACCGAGTGCAACATCGCGATCGAGGCGAAGGGCGACGAGCGCGTGCGCAAGGCGATCGCGGGCTTGCGCAACCGCCTGCTCGGCGAGCACCTCGGCGTCGAGCCCGCGGCCGTGGCCGCGGAAACCGCGCGCCAGGACGGCAGTCTGATCCGAACGGTACGAGCGCTGCATCGCCCCGGGGAGCGGACGCTGGAGCCGATCAACCCGGAAGTGCCGGACGACATCGACGCGCTCGTGCCCGCCAGTGCGGTCGTCGATCCGGAGCGCCCCATGGAGCCCGACGAGCTCGTAAAGGATTTCGTGCCCGCGACCGAGCGCAAACCGGTCGCCGGCCGCGTGCGCCGTGTCGCGCTCGCGCTCATCATGCTCGCCGCCCTCGCCGCGCTGTGGCGCTGGACGCCGCTGCGCGAGCTCGTCTCGCTGCGGGCGCTCATCCTGATCGCGCGCAGCCTCGACGCGTCGCCGGTCGCGCCGCTGGCGGTGCTCGCCGCCTATGTCGTCGCCGGCGTGCTGGTGATCCCGGTGACGGTGCTCATCATCGCGACCGGCGTCGTCTTCGGGCCGCTGCTCGGCGGCTTCTACGCGCTCGCCGGCGCGCTGCTCTCGGCGGCAGTGACGTACTGGATAGGCCGCAAGCTCGGACGCAACACCGTGCGCCATCTCGCCGGGCGCAGGCTCAATCGCATCACGCGCAGGCTCGCGCGCAAGGGCGCGCTCGCGATCGCCCTCCTGCGCCTGCTGCCCGTGGCGCCGTATTCGATCGTCAACGCGGTGGTCGGCGCCTCGCACATACGGCTGCGCGACTTCCTCCTCGGCACCGCGTTCGGCATGGCGCCGGGCATCGCGGTGACGGTGATCTTCGTCGATCGCGTCAGTGCCGCGGTGACCGATCCCGGGCTCGTGACGTACGCCGGCGCGATCGGCATGGCCGCGGTGGTCGCTGCGGCCGCGTACTACGTCCACCACCGTTTCGCGGCGCCGCCGCCCGGCAAGGCATGACCGTGGCGCGTGCAGGCATCAGGGTCGCGTCCTACAACACCCACGGCGGCGTGGGCCGCGACGGCCACTTCGTGCCCAAGCGCATCGCCGACGTGCTGAAGGAGCTCGACGCCGACATCATCGCGCTGCAGGAAGTCGAGTCGCGTGCGACCGGCTTCGACATGCTCCGGTATCTCGGCGACGAGATCGGCTTCGAAGCGATCGCCGGCCCGACGCTCTTACGCAACGGCGCCGATTACGGCAACGGGCTGCTGACGCGCTTCAAGGTGAAGACGATGCAGCGGATCAACCTCTGCGTCGAGCGCTGCGAGCCGCGCGGCGCGATCGACGTCGAGCTCGACTGCGGCGGGACGCCGATGCGCGTGCTCGCGACGCATCTGGGACTGCGCCCCTACGAACGTCGCGAGCAGATCCAGCGCCTGTTACGCGTCCTCGAAAGCGACAAGCCGCTGCCGACCATCCTCATGGGCGACATCAACGAGTGGTTCCTGTGGGGCAGGCCGCTGCGCTGGATGCACAAGCACTTCGAGCAGACGCCATCGCCGCCGACGTTTCCCGCGCGGCTGCCGGTGTTCGCGCTCGACCGCGTGTGGGTCAAACCGCGCAAGCTGCTCCGGAACATGACGGTGCACGTCTCAAAGCTGGCGAAGATCGCGTCGGATCACCTGCCGCTGACGGCGGAGCTCGATCTGGAATGCGGCGGGGATACGAAAGCGCTCGAAGCGGCAATGACGGCGAACGTCGCGGAGACGCCGTAGATGCGTAGGGTGCGTCAGCCGCGACAGCGGCGTAACGCACCGTTCACGGCTTTGCGAAATCCTCCGGCTTCAACTCGATCGGCGCGCCGTGCGGCGTGCGATCGGCGGCGCGATCCCACGCATCGCGGTAACGGCCCAGCGTTTCAGAAGTCGCCACGCCTTTCTCCGCGACCAACCGCTCGAGCGTCGCGAGCCAGTGCCGATAGTAGGTCTCGCCGGTATCCGGATCGCCGGCGCGCTGCGCGCGCTTGATCTCCTCGCCCAGCGCGGCGGCCCACTCGCTCCACGTGAAAAGGCCGCGCCGATGCAGGGCGAGCGCCATCGCAAAAGCTTGCGCTTCCCACGGCTCGCAGAACACCGGTCCCTGTTTGTCGTGCGGCAACCCGGGCACGGCCGCCGCAGCCTCGCGTGCCGCGGCGGCATCGAAGGTGGGATCAAATCGGCTCAAGGTACGGCTCGAAGGCTTCGACCGAGACGGTCAGCGTAGGATCGCTGCCCGGGCCCCAGATGCGGCGGCCGTCGAACACCACGGTATAGAGCCACTGCGGATCCTCGCCGCGGCCTGTGGTCACCGCATCGGGGAAAACGTGGCAGCCGCGCACCGCTTCGACGACGCCCTCGTGGCCGCGCACGTACCGCGGCAGCCGGGTGTGCGTAGCCGGGTTGATGTTCCTCGCGCGCACGCGATCGCCGGGCTTGAAGCGGGCTTCGTGATTCGGCGGGCGGTAGAACGAGCCGCGCGTGTAGGTCTGGCCGATGTCGTCCTTCGTCATCGCGCGCGCGGCGACCTTGCCCGGACGCAAGGCGTGGCCTGCGGCGAGCTCGTCCGGATCGATCAGTCCCTTCTCGACCACGCACCGCTCCATGCCCATCAGCCAGCGCTCGTAGTACGACGCAGCCAGGTAGCGTTTCGCGGGCGTGCGTTCGATCGCGTCGCGCGACATGTCGATGTTCCACGCGCGCGCGGCGCGGATGGCCCGCTGCATCGCGAGCACCCTCGCTTCCCACTCGGCATGGAACGCCCGATCGTCGGCATCGGGCTCGACTTTGCCGAAGCCGTGCATGCCGCCCATGTCGTGCACGCCGTTCATGGCGCTTCCCCCGGCGCGCGCGGCAAGCCCATGCCGATCATGCAATCGCGGGTGACGAGCGCCGCCAGTTGCTCTTCGCTCAGATTCTCGCTGCCGGCGGGACGCTGCGGCAGCACGACGAAGCGCGTCTCGGCGGTCGAGTCCCAGACGCGGATCTCGGCGTCCGCAGGCAATGTCACGCCGAAGTCGGCGAGTACGCCGCGCGGATCCATCACCGCGCGCGAGCGATACGGCGCCGACTTGTACCAGACCGGCGGCAGGCCGAGCACGTCCCACGGATAGCACGAGCACAGCGTGCACACGACCATGTTGTGCCGCTGTGGGGTGTTCTCGACGGCGATGAGGTGATCGCCCACCGGCGTGCCGAGCGAGGCGATCGCTTTCGTCGCGTCCGCCAGCAGCGCCGCCTTGAATTGCGGATCGACCCAGGCGCGCGCGATGGCGCGCGCGCCGATGTGCGGGCCGGTCTTGGTCTCGTAGTGCTCGATGATGCCGTCGAGCGCGGCGGGATCGATGTATCCCTTCTCGGTCAGGATGGTCTCGAGCGCCCGCACCCGGAGCTGCGTGTCCGAAAGCTCGGAATGATCGTGATCGTGGTCGTCGTCGGTGTGCATGTCCGGAAGATAAGACTCCCGCACAGCTTCAGTCAATGCGTGCCTGTGGGAAGCGGAACGCGGCCCGTCCGTCCTGAAGCTGGCGGCTAGAATTCATACAGTGCAGCACCGGCGGGCTGCCGTTCACGAAAACGAAACGTCAAAGCTGAAAATGAAACCGCTTCACGCACTGATTGCGACCTTGGCCCTGGCGGGCTGCGCCACCGGCCCGTTGAGCCACACGGGAACTTTTCTGCCGCCGCAACACTACGCAGCGCTGGAGAAAGCGCCGCTGTGTTGTGAGAGCGCTCGCGATATCTCTTACCTGAAACTGATCCCCGGAGCAGAGCAGGCAGCGGCGATAACGCCCGAATCGCCCGTGTTTCAATTCGACCATCAGCGCGCGTACTTCGCAGCATTCGAATTGCCCGCCGGGGCGAGAACGCTCGTGGTAAAGACATATCCCGTCAACATGCTCTGGAACGTATCAGGGCATGTGCTGCTCCCGAGCATTCGATTCCTGGACGCGGACTACAGACCGCTCGTCACCGAGAGCCCCGACTACATCGCACGAAATCCTCCGTTGATAGGCCGCTCCTGGGGCGAAGCCACTATCGCGATACCGGCCGCCGCTCGTTTTTTCGTGCTTTTCGAGGGAAATCGCCTGTCTTATCTCGCGTGGAGGGATAGTGAGCAACCAGGCGGTCTTCTGTACGTGAGAAGCGGACCCACGGGCGAGCTCAGCGTCCTCGTGCCCAACGCCTGACGACGCACACGTGCGATCGTGTCGCGAGTGGCCGGGACACGCGTGCGGAGCAAACTCCATGGTGGCCACATTGCCGTTGCATCACCCCGCGCGACGCTGCTAACGTGAATGCGGGTCGTTCGCGGCCCGATCTCTCGATGAAACCCAGAGAAGCCCAGGCGACTTTGGTTGAACCCGGCCACGAGCCGGGTTTTTTTTCGCCGCGTGCGTGCTCGAGCGCACTGCGAACATTGAACGACGAACCATAGTGTGTGCTCATCCTGTGTTGTTACCCCGCAACGTCGACGCGTCGACACGCGTTGCAATCACACAAAGCTGTAGCGGTTGTACGTGCGCACGATCGATACTCGAAACAGCTTCCGATCGGAAGTCGAAGCGCGATCGATGAATGCGCTTACGTCAATCAACGAGGAGAACTCATGAACAAGAAGTTACTGGCGGCGGCTCTTGCCGGCGCGTTCGGCGCGCCCGCCCTGGCGCTCGCCCAGTCGAGCACCGTGCAGGTGTTCGGCACGTTGTACGTGGAATACACCGTTCGCGCCGATCAGGGTGACGCGGCGGCCGGTGTTGCGAGGAGCAATTCCGATTTCATCCAGACTCCCGGCAGCGAGATCGGCTTCAAGGGCGAGGAAAAGCTCGGCGGCGGTCTGTCGGCGTGGTTCCAGTGCGCGAGCACGGCCGACCCGCGCGGCCAGAACCAGGACGGCTGGTGCTCGCGTAACAGCGCGCTCGGCTTCAAGGGCGGCTTCGGCAACGTGTTCATCGGCAACTGGGACACGCCGTTCAAGCGCACGATGAGCCCGACCGCCGTCGGCGGCAACGACACCGGTATCTTCGGTACCGCGTTCCTGCTGGGCTCGAACTCGACGACGACCGCCGTGGGCGCCGGCCGCCTGATCTTCAAGCGTCGTCAGAACAACCTGATCTCCTACGACAGCCCGAACTTCGCCGGCTTCCGGGTGATGGCGGCCTTCACCTCGGCGCAGACCTCGACCGGCACGCTGGAAGGCGCGACCAACAACAAACCGCGCGTCATGTCGATCGGCGGTCAGTACTCCGCCGGTCCCCTGTACGTCTCGGCCGGTTTCGAGCAGCATCGCGACTTCGCCGCTGCAGGCGGCCCCGACGACAGCAAGGACAACGGCTGGCACGTCGGTGCGGCGTACACCTGGGGTCCGGTGCGCTTCGGCGGTCAGTACACCGAGCAGCGCTTCGACACCGTCGCGGGCGACGTCAAGGCCAAAGCGTGGCACCTCGGTGTGGACTGGCACATCGTCGGACCGCACGGTCTGCGTGCCGCGTTCACGCAAGCGCGTGACATGAGCGGTCCGGCGGGCTTCGCGACGCCGGTGGTCGCCGGCACGGGCGGCGCATTCGTCGCCGGTGCGGCCAGCGGCCCGGGCTATCGTCCGGCTCCGGGCAACGACACCGGCGCGAACCTCATGCAGATCCGTTACGTGTACACGTTCAGCAAGAGGACCGAGTTCACGGTCGGTTACGTGCGCCTGGACAACGACGCGAACGCCGGCTACCGCCTCGGCGGTCTCGGCGGTGCGATCCAGAACGGCCAGAACGAGGACGCCGTCGCGTTCGCGGTGCGCCACCGGTTCTAGTCGCAACCGCTGCAGGAAAGACGGGCGCTTCGGCGCCCGTTTTTTTTAGCGACGCTCATAGGCGGCTGCAGCGTCGCGAAACGTCCCGATGAGGTGGCATAGAATGAGTGCCTACCCGGAGGAGCCAGAACAATGACGACCGAATCCAAACAGCACGTCTACGAAGTCCTCGCGAAGTCCTTCATCCAGGAGAACGTGAAGACGTGCTTCGCGCTGATGGGCGACGCGAACATGAACTGGGCGGCCACGCTCGCACAGGAAGGCTGCCGCATGGTCTACGTCCGGCACGAGCACTGCGCAGTCGCAGCCGCGATGTCCTATGCGCGCAAGACCGGTGAAGTGGGCGTGGCGACGGTCACGTGCGGCCCCGGCGTCACGCAGTTGATCACCGCGCTGCCGGCTGCGGTGCGCGCGCACGTTCCGCTGGTGGTGTTCGCCGGCGAGGCGCCGCTGAAGAGCAGCTGGTACAACCAGGGCATCGACCAGGCGCCGATCATCAAGGCGACCGGCGCGGACTACCATCCGCTGCACCTGCCCGAGCGCATGCCGATCGGCATACGCGACGCGTTCCTGCAGGCGAAGCGCGAGCGGCGCCCGGTGGTGATCGGCATCCCGTTCGATCTCCAGGAGCGCCCGTGGGCGGGGCCGGACAAGCTGCCGACGCCGTCGGGCGAGCTGCTGCCGCGCAACTCACCCATCCCGCCGAATCCCGATGACGTCGCAGCCGCGGCGCAGCTCGTCGCGGCCGCCGAACGCCCGGTCGTGTTCGCGGGCCTCGGTGCGGTCGAAGCCAAGGCGGGCCCGGCGTGCAAGGCGCTCGCCGCGAAGATCGGCGGACTGCTGACCACATCGCTGCCTGCGCGGGGCCTGTTTCACGACGACATCTACTGCATCGGCATCTCGGGCAGCTTCACACCGGAGGTCGGTCTCGAGTACCTGGCGCAGGCCGATCTCGTCATCGTGGTCGGCGGCTCGCTCGCCTATCACGCCGGCGGCGGCGGGCAGCTCTGGCGCAACGCGAAGATGCTGCACATCGACGTGGATCCTCGCGCGGTGCGCCAGGGCCAGGAAGTGGCGCGCCACCACCTGCGCGGCGACGCACGTCTCGCCGTGGAAGCGTTGACCGCCGCGTTGCCCGCGCGCACCAACATGTGGCGCAGCGAGGCTATGGCCGCGCGCATCCGCGATTCGAAGCCCGACAGCTTCAAGTTCGACATCGAGCCCGGCCTGCTCGATCCGCGCGACGCGGTCGAGGCGCTCGAGAAATCGATACCGCCGGAGTGGCAGCTGGTGAACTCGTCGGGTCACTGCTCGTGGTTCTTCGCGCAGATGCCGTCGCGCCCGCAGGAGAAGTTCTTCACGCTGCGCGAGTTCGGTGCGATCGGCAACGGCATCTCGTTCGCGATGGGCGTCGCGACCGCGTATCCCGACCAGACGACCGTGCTGTTCGACGGCGACGGCAGCCTGATGATGCACATCCAGGAGCTCGAGACGATCAAGCGTCACGGGATGAAGATACTCATCATCGTGCTGAACGACGGCGCCTACGGCTCCGAGGTGCACAAGCTGCGCTCGGAAGGCTTGCCCGAAGCGGGCTCGGTGTTCGGCCGCCCCGATTTCGCGGCGGTCGCGCGCGGCTTCGGCATCGACGGCAAGACGGTCAAGAACGTGAACGACATACCGAAGCTGCTGAAGGAGTTCGCCGCGGGCAAGGGCGCCGCGGTGTGGGACGTTCACGTCTCCGACAAAGTAGTATCGCCGACGATCCGCCGCGCGCATCCGCCGGGCAAGCACGCGAAGGCGTGATGGGTAGCGCAGGCGCCTCGCCTGCAGCGGTGGACCCTCGAGCAGGCGAGGGCGCCTGCGCTACAACTTCACGCCCTCACCCCACCCGCCCTCGAAGAAGCGGGTGTCGAGGGTCTTGCGCGATCTCGCCTTCAGCTCTTTCTGCCTGGTTTCCTCGTCGAGCACGTCCGGAGACGCCTGGTACCCGACGGCGATCATCGCCTGCGGCGTGTAGTCCTCGGGGATGCCGAACGCTTCGCGCGCTTTCTGTGCGTCGTAGCCGCCCATCTGGTGCGCGACGAGGCCGAGCGCGGCGGCCTGCAGCGCGATCGAGAAGTCGGCAGCGCCGGTGTCGTGCGGAGCGAAGCGGTTCGGCTTGCCGCTGTGGTCGAAGATGCTGCCCGCGCACGAGAGCATCAGCACCGGCACGTTCTTCACCCACTTGCGGTTGTTCTCCGACAGGCAGTCGAACGCTTTCTGAAAGCCCCGGGGGTCGCGCGCGCGGTCCCATATGAGGTACCGCCACGGCTCGTCGCCGTTGCACGAAGGTGCCCAGCGCGCCGCTTCGAGCAACGCCGCAAGCTGCTCGCGGCTGACCGGACGGTTCGCGTCGAAGGCCCGCGGGCTCCAGCGGCCGGCAAGCAGGTCGTGGATCGGCACTCGGGTCTGCGCTTTGCGGTCCATGGGCGTCGGCTTTCGGGATTTTCAGGCTTCGGAGCTTAGCACCTGCGCTTGCTGCTGAATCCTGCCGGCCGAATCCTGTCGTCCCGCCACGTCCGCCTCGAACAGCTCGCGTAACTGGTCGGCGGCCTGCCGCGACGTCTGCACGAGCTGGGCTTCGTCGTGGTGCACGGCATACTGCGCGACGAGCTGTTCCTCGTCGTGCTGCTTGAAGATCGCCACGGCGTGCGCAGCGGCCGCGGCGTCGAAGCCGAGGCTGCGCAAGCTCGATTCGGCGGCCTCGAGGCTCGCCGGAAACGTCTCGCGGAAGATGCAGGTGACGCCGAGGTCGCGCAGCCTGAAGTAGTGCACGCGGTTACGCGCGCGAGCGATGATCTCGAGCTGCGGGAAGTGCCTGCGCACCATGCGCGCGGTGTTGACCGACGCTTCGACGTCGTCGATCGCGAGCACGAAGAGCTTCGCATCGCCGGCGTGCGCGGCGTGCAGCAGCTCGAGGCGCGAGGCGTCGCCGTAATAGATGCGGTTGCCGAAGCGCCGGACGAAATCGACCTGCGCGTAGCTCGCGTCGAGCGCAGTGAAGGGGATGCCCGCCATCCGCAGCACGCGCGAGACGATCTGGCCGAAGCGCCCGAAGCCCGCGATGATCACCGGCGCGGGCGGCGAGTCTATGGTGTCGTAATCGGTCGTGATGCGGCGCGCCTCGAGCATCGCGAGCAGCCTTCCGTGCAGCCCCATCAGCGGCGCCGCGAAGATCATCGACACCGTCACGACGAGCACCAGGCGCTCCTCGGTGCCCGCTTCGAAGATGCCGACCCCGGCGGCGGCGCCGAACAGCACGAACGCGAACTCGCCGCCCTGAGCGAGCGCGACCGCGAGGCGCTGCCCTTCCCGGTTACCGAGCTTCGCGACGAGCGCGATCGCGTACATCACCGCGAACTTCAGCGCCATCAGCCCGAGCGCGAGGCCGACCAGCAGGAACGGGATCTCGCGCGCGAGCGTGAGGTTCGCCCGCATGCCCACGGACATGAAGAACAGGCCGAGCAGCAGCCCCTTGAACGGCTCGATGTCGGCCTGCAGCTCGTGGCGAAACTCCGAGTCGGCGAGCAGCAGTCCCGCGAGGAAAGCGCCGAGCGAGATCGAGATGCCCAGGTGCTCCATGATCACCGCCGACCCCACGACCAGCAGCAGCGAGGCGGCGGTGAAGATCTCCGAGCTCGAATGGCGCGCGAGGTATTTCAGCACCGGCCGCACCGCCACGCGTCCCGCGACGATGAACACCACGATCGCGGCGAGCGCTTTCGCCGCGACGGTCCAGCTCACCGCGTCTTTCACCGAGGCGTAGGCCAGCAGCGGGACGAGCGTCAGCAGGGGAATGACCGCGAGGTCCTGGAACAGCAGCACCGCGAACGCCGCGCGGCCGTGCGGCGCGTTCATCTGACCTCGCTCGGCGAGCGAGGTCAGAACCAACGCCGTCGAAGACATCGCCACGCCGAATGCCGCGACGATCGCCGCATGCCACGACAGTCCCAGCCAGACCGCGATCGGCGCGAGCACGAGCGCGGTGAGGCCGACCTGCGCCGAGCCCAGTCCGAAGACGAGCTTGCGCATGCTCCACAGCCTCGAGGGCTCGAGCTCGAGGCCAACGAGGAAGAGCAGCATCGCGATCCCGAACTCGGCGAAGCCGAGCGTGTTCTCCGCGTCGGCGACGATGCCCAGTCCCCACGGGCCGAGCACCATGCCCGCGGCGAGATAGCCGAGCACCGCGCCGAGCTTGAAACGCTGGAAGAGCGGCACCAGCACGACCGCGGAGATGAGAAAGATCGTGGCGGCTTCGAGTAGGCGCATACGCGGAGTGTTAAGTGTTGAGTGTTGAGTGTTGAGTTGAGCGTCGGGTGTTCACTGAACACTGAACACTAAACACTACGAAGTGGCTACGCCACTTCGTGTCCGGCGGCGATCCACGCGTCCAGCCCGCCCTGGAGCGGCCGCACGCGCACGTAGCCCTTGTCCATCAGCGTGCGGGCGACACGCGCCGCGCTGGCTTCGTTGGGTCAACTGCAGTAGACGACGACCTCGCGCTCGGGCGGGATCGTATCGAGCACCGTCTCGAGGCTCGCGAGGTCGGCATCGATCGCGCCGCGGATGCGCCGCGGCTCGGCCTCGCGCGCGAGCGGCGAGCGCGCGTCGATGATCACGGGCGACTGGCCGCGATCGATCAGGCCGTTCAGCTCCGCCGGGCTGATGCGGATCATGCGCAGGAAGCGCAGCAGCATGTAGCGCTCGATCGCCTTCGCCGAGACGTAGACGATGAGGATCGTCGCGACGATGGCGAGCGCGCCGGCGCCCATGGTCTCGATGTAGTCGAGCAGGCGCTCGATCTGTTTCCTGAAGAAGAAGCCGGCGGTGACCGGCGCCGCCGCCCACAGCGCCGCGGCGATCGCGCTGTACGCGAGGAAGCGGCAGAGGCCGACGCGCATCGTGCCCGCGAGCGGCGGCGCGACGGTGGAAAAACCGGGTACGTACTTCGCGACGAGCAGCGACGGCGGCCCCCAGTGCGCGAAGATGTTCTCGGTCTGCTTCACGCACGAATCGGGCTCGAGCGAGACGCGGCACAGCGTGCGCAGGATCCGGTAGCCGTAGCGGCGGCCCGCGAAATACCACGGCGTATCGCCGAGGAGCGAGGCGACGATCACGACGATCGCCAGCGACGCGAAGTGGATCGTGCCTTCGGCGAGCAGCGCGCCGGCGAGCACGAGCATGGGCAGCGCCGGGATGGGCAGCCCGAGCTGGGCGACGAGCACGTTCAGGAAGACCAGCGTGAGACCGTGCTGCGCGACGAGCGCCCTCAACTCGTCCAATCCGCGCTCCGCTTCGCTCGCATCCGAAGATGATACAGCGTTTGAAAATGGATTCCCGACAGCTCCGCGCTGGCGCGCGTTCGGGAATGACGATCCCTACCGCACCTCATTCCCGCGAGGCGACCGACCGTCATTCCCGCGCAGGGCGGCCGATCGTCATTCCCGCGCCGGCGGCGCGTCGTCATTCCCGCGCAGAGCCTGCCCTCGAGTGCTTTAGTCGGGGGCGGGAATCCATTTGACGTTCAATCGAAGCGGTACGCATCCATTCCGATGACGCCATAGGCGTAACTGGAATGCAGGCGCTGCCCTGCGACGCCCGGCGTCGCCGCGCCCGCCGCGACGAAGATCGGCAGCAGGTGCTCGTCGGTCGGATGGTTGCGCACCGCTTCAGGAGCGCGGCTGCGATACGTGAGCAGGTCCTGCGCACGTCCCTGCTCCACCGCGGACGCGAGCCACTCGCCGAACGCAAGCGCCCACGCCGCCGGCTCGCCCCCGCGCGCGTTCGCGCGGAACTCGCGCAGGTTGTGCGTGGCGCTGCCCGACGCGACGATCAGCACACCTTCTTCGCGCAGCGGCCGCAGCGCTTCGCCGATGCGGAAGTGGTGCTCGGGTCCCTGGTGCGGCTGTATCGAAAGCTGCGTGACCGGGATGTCGGCCTGCGGATACATGAGCAGGAGCGGCGTCCACGCGCCGTGGTCGAGGCCGCGCGTCTGGTCGCTGTCGGCTTTCACGCCCTTTGCCGCAAGCAATTCGGACGCGCGTCGCGCGAGCTCAGGCGCGCCCGGCGCCGGATACCGAAGCTTGTACAGCTCCGGCGGGAAGCCGGAGAAATCGTGGATCGTCTGGGGCCGCTCGGCGGTGCTCACCGCGGGCGTCGCCGTCTCCCAGTGCGCCGACACCGCGAGGATCGCGCGCGGCTTCGGAATCTCGCGGCCGAGCGTTTCGATGAAATGGCGCGCCGGACTGTCCTCGAGCGGCAGGGTCGGTGCGCCGTGGGAGATGAACAGCGCGGGCAATGCGATCATGGCGGATGCTCCTGAAAACAGGAATATGAGAGCGACGCCGCGCGGCTAAAAGACGAAAGTACCGATCGAATCGATCGAAAACTTGAAAAATGGATTCCCGATAGCCCGCGCTAACGCGCGTTCGGGAATGACGGACATTGAAGACCGTCATTCCCGCGAAGGCGGGAATCCATTTTGGATCTTCAACTGGTCCCCGATTCCGCCTGCTCCTTCTGGTGCGCGGCGATCTCTTCGTGCACCTTCTTCATGTCGATCGCCTTCGCCTGCTCGAGGATGCTCTCGAGCCCCGCGGCCGGCAGCGCGCCCGCCTGCGAGAACAGCATGATGCTCTCGCGGAACAGAGCGATCGTCGGGATCGAGCGGATCGAGAAATGGCCCGCAAGCTCCTGCTGGTCGTCGGTGTTCACCTTGGCGAACACGACGTCGGAGTGTTTCTCCGACGCGGCCTCGAAGACCGGGGCGAAACCCTTGCACGGACCGCACCACGGCGCCCAGAAATCGACGACGACGATGTCGTTCCCGGTGACGACCTGTTCGAAGTTGTCCTTGGTGAGCTCTACGGTTGCCATGTCGTACCTCGTGGGCGGTGACCGAAACCTTGTTTACGCAGCAAGCGCCGGGCCCGCATTGTACTCAATGCAGCTTCACGCGCGGCTCGGTGCGCCGCGTGAAAAGCCTGCCCAGCAGATCGAACAGCACTTTCGCGGTGCCGTGCAGCGCATAGAGGTGCATGCGGTACAGCGAGACGTACATCACGCGGGCGAACAGCCCTTCGACGAAGAGGCTGCCGCCGAGGAGCTTGCCCATCAGGCTGCCGACCGTGCTGTACTCGCCCATCGAGACGAGCGAGCCGAAATCGCGATACTCGAAAGGCTCGAGCGGCTTCCCGGCCAGCCTGCGCCTGAGGTTACGCACGAGATGCGTCGACTGCTGGTGCGCGGCCTGCGCCCGGGCCGGAACGCACGGCGCGTGGCCCGGCCACGGACAGCACGCGCAGTCGCCGATCGCGAAGACGTCGGGGTCGCGCGTGGTCTGCAGCGTCAGGTCGACGACGAGCTGATTCACGCGATTGCTCTCCAGCCCGTCGAGATCCTTCAGGAAGTCGGGCGCCTTGATGCCCGCCGCCCACACCGTGAGCTCGGCCGGCACGACGCGTCCGCTCTCGGTCAGCACCGCGTTCGGACGGATCTCGGTCACTTTCTCGCCGGTCAGCACGTCGACCTTCAGGTCCGCGAGGAGGCCCAGTGCGGCGTGCGCGACCCGCTCAGGCAGCGCCGCGAGGATGCGCGGACCCGCTTCGAGGATCGTCATGTGCACGTCGCGCTCGGGATCGATGCGCTCGAAGCCGTAGGCGACGAGCTCGCGCGTCGTCTTGTGCAGCTCCGCGGCGAGCTCGACGCCGGTGGCGCCCGCGCCGACGATCGCGACGTGCAGTTGCTCGGGCGCGAGCGGCTCCTTCTGCGCATTGGCGCGTATGCACGCGTTCACCAGGCGCCGATGGAAATACTCGGCGTCCTCCGGCGTGTCGAGGCTGATCGCGTTCTCGCGCGCGCCCGTCGTGCCGAAATCGTTGGTGCGCGAGCCGATCGCGATCACGAGCGTGTCGTACGCGATCTCGCGCCGGGGGATGAGCTCCTCGTTCTCGGCTTCGTCGTACGTCGCCTCCAGCGCGATCACGCGGCGCTTGCGGTCGAGGCCGTCCATGCGCCCGAGCTGGAACTCGAAGTGGTGCCAGCGCGCCTGCGCGAGGTAATCGAGGTCGTGCTCGTACAGGTCCATGCTGCCCGCGGCGACTTCGTGCAGCAGCGGCTTCCACAGGTGGGTGCGCGAGCAGTCGACGAGCGTCACGCGCGCGCGTTTCGAGCGGCCGAGCTTGTCGCCGAGGCGCGTGGCGAGCTCGAGCCCGCCGGCGCCCCCGCCGACGATGACGATGCGATGCATGATCAGTGTTGAATGTTAAGTGTTGAGTGTTGAGTTAACCCCACCGAGCACTAAACACTCAACACTAAACACTGGTTTTGGAGCAGCTTCAACATCGCCGCAGCCTTGTCGAAGGTCTCCTGGTATTCCTCGTCGACCTTCGAATCGGCGACGATCCCGCCGCCCGCCCAGAAGCGGACCTGACTGCGCGAGTACACCAGGGTGCGGATCGCGATGTTGAGGTCCATGTCGCCGTCGAATCCGATGTAACCGATGGCGCCGCAGTACACGCCCCGCCGCTGCGGCTCGAGCTCTTCGATGATCTGCATCGCTCGCAGCTTGGGCGCGCCGGTGATCGAGCCGCCGGGGAACGCGCCGCGCAGGAGGTCGATCGCGTCGCGGCCGGGACGCAGCTCCGCGGTGACGGTGCTGACGAGGTGGTGCACGGTCGCGTAGCTCTCGACGTCGAAGAGCTTCGGCACCTTCACCGAGCCGATGCGGCAGCTCTTCGCGAGATCGTTGCGCAGCAGGTCGACGATCATCAGGTTTTCCGCGCGATCCTTCACGCTCTCGCTCAAGGATCGCACGAGCTCGGCGTCGAGGCGCGCGTGCCCCGCGCGCGGGCGCGTGCCCTTGATCGGCTTGGTCTCGACGCGCCCCGCGTCGACCTCGAGGAAGCGCTCCGGCGAAGCCGACAGCACCTGCACGTACGGCGTGCTGAGGTATGCCGAGAACGGCGCGGGATTGAGCACCCGCAGCGCCTGGTACGCGAGCCACGCATCCCCGCCGGCCTGCGCGCTGAAGCGCTGCGCGAGATTCACCTGGTAGCAATCCCCTTCTTCGATGTAGCGCTTGATGCGGTCGAACGCGCGGCCGTACGCCTCGCGGCTCATGTTCGACTGCACCGGCGAGGTCACGCGAAACGGCGTGCGCCGGCGCTCGGGCGGCGGCGAGGTGAACAGCGCGACGAGCGAGCTCCACTTCAGGTCGGTCTCGGGATCGCGGCCCTGCGCGGCGAGCCACGTCCGGCGCTCGAGGTGATCGACCACGACGCACCAGTCGTAGATGCCCACCGCCATGTCGGGGATGCGTTCGCCGTCGGCCGCGGTCGACGGCAGGCGCTCGATGCGCCGCGCGAGGTCGTAACCGAAATAGCCGATCGCACCGCCCGCGAACGGGAGGAAACCCGACGCGTCGCGATCGCACGCCAGATGCCGCCGCAGCAGCGCGAACGGATCCTCGCGGGAAAGCTCGATCCCGTCGGCGTCGATCTCGGTGAGATTGCCGCGCGTGAGAAGCCGGATGTACGGCTGCGCCGCGAGGATGTCGTAGCGCGACTGCCCGGCGTGATGCCGACCGCTGTCGAGGAACACCGCCCAGGGCAGGTCGGCGATCGCTTCGAAGAGCGAGGCGCTGTCGGGGTGGTAGGGGAGCTCGGCAAGCAGCGGGGGGGACATGCTTACAATAGTACTTCACTCGCGGAGGGCTCGATGACCGGGATGGGCGAACGCCTCGCGCTTCACACGTGGTCGCTGGACACGACACCGCTTGCCGATGCGATGCGCGCCGCGCGCGCGGGCGGCTGGAACGCGCTCGAGCTGCGGCGCGTCGATTTTAGCCGCTGCTTCGATAACGGTATGAGCAACGAGGGTGTCCTCGCGCTCGTACGGCAAAGCGGCCTGAAAGTCGCGGTGCTCGGCACCGAGGCCGGGCTCCTGTTCGCGCAGGGCGACGAGAGCCGGCGACTGTTCGACGTGCTCGAGGGCACGTGCAGCAATGCAAAGGCGCTCGGCTGCGAAACGATCATGCTCTCATCGGGACAGAACAGCGGAACGGTCGAGCTCGCGGCCGCGAACTATCGCGCCGCCGGCGAGGTCGTGGCCAGGCACGGCCTGCGCATCGCGCTCGAATTCAACTGGACGCACGACGTGGTCAACCGGCTCGAGGTCGCGCGCGAGATCGTCGCGCTCAGCGATCATCCGAGCGCGGGCCTGCTGCTCGACGCCTATCATCTGGAGCGTAGCGGCGCCGGAGGCCGCGGCTTCGAAGACGTCGCTCCCGCGGAGATCTTCATGTTCCAGTTCAGCGACGTGCCGCACGGACCTCAGGCGAGCGCAAAGCGCCCCGTCGACCGCCTCATTCCGGGCGAGGGTCGCATCCGATGGAATGAAGTCTTCGGGCTGCTGGCCGAGAAACGTTACGCCGGCTATCTGAGCTACGAGGCGCCCAACCCTGACTTGTGGGCGCGCCCGGCCGACGAAGTCGCGAGCGAGGCGGCGGCGGCGACGCGGCGCCTGCTCGCAAACGTGGAGTAAGGGTCCGCTCAGAACTCCACGACCGAACGTATCGACGTGCCTTCGTGCATCAGGTCGAAGCCCTCGTTGATGTCGGCGAGGGCGAGCTTGTGAGTGATGAGGTCGTCGATGTTGATCTTGCCGTCCATGTACCAGTCGACGATCTTCGGCACGTCGCGGCGGCCTTTGGCGCCGCCGAAGGCGGTGCCTTTCCATACGCGCCCCGTGACGAGCTGGAAAGGCCGCGTTTTGATCTCCTGTCCCGCCCCCGCAACGCCGATGATCACCGACACGCCCCAGCCTTTGTGACAGCACTCGAGCGCCTGCCGCATCACGTCGACGTTGCCGATGCACTCGAAGCTGTAATCGGCGCCGCCGTTGGTGAGGCCGACCAGGTACGGCACGAGGTCGCCCTCGACCTCTTTCGGATTGACGAAGTGCGTCATGCCGAACTTCTTCGCGAGCGCCTCGCGGCCCGGATTCAAGTCGACTCCGACGATCATGTTCGCACCGGCCAGCTTCGCGCCCTGGATGACGTTGAGGCCGATGCCGCCGAGGCCGAACACCACGACGTTCGCGCCCGGCTCCACTTTGGCGGTGTTGATCACCGCGCCGATGCCGGTCGTCACGCCGCAGCCGATGTAACAGACCTTGTCGAAAGGCGCGTCTTCGCGGATTTTCGCAAGCGCGATCTCGGGCAGCACCGTGTAATTCGAGAACGTCGACGTCCCCATGTAATGGAAGATCTTTTTGCCGCCGAGCGAGAAGCGGCTGGTGCCGTCAGGCATGACGCCCTGCCCCTGCGTCACGCGGATCGCCTGGCACAGGTTGGTTTTCCCGGAGAGGCAGTACTCGCACTGACGGCATTCGGGCGTGTAGAGCGGGATGACGTGATCGCCTTTCTTCAGGCTCGTGACGCCGGGTCCGACGTCGACCACGACGCCGGCGCCTTCATGGCCGAGGATCGCGGGAAACAGCCCTTCCGGGTCGGCGCCCGAGCGCGTGAACTCGTCGGTGTGGCAGATGCCGGTCGCCTTGATCTCGACGAGCACCTCGCCCGCGCGGGGACCTTCGAGGTCGACGGTTTCGATGGAGAGGGGTTTACCGGCTTCGAACGCGACGGCGGCTTTGACTTTCATGGCTTGTTCACCTCGGATGCAGGAACTGGAATCTTAACTCCACGACGGTGAACATCGCATTGCTGAAAGCCCTGGTGCCGATGTCGCGTTCGAAGCGCGCGTCGACGTATGCAGGGTAGCGCTCGCGCAGGAGCGTGCCGGGCGCGGCGATCACGAGATACCTCGCCCGCTCCCGCAGCTTCGCCCGGAACGTCGACTCGTCGTAATCCGGATTCCAGATCCACCCCGGCCGCTCCGCGAACAGCGCGAGCGCACGCGGCTTGGCGAATGCGATGACGCTGCCGGCCGGCGTGTGCTCGCGCAGGAAGGCGTACAGCTCGCCGCATGCGGCGCACGTTGCGAGCTCGTCCTCGCGAAGCTCGCGCGCGCAGGCGAAGAGACCGGCGTAGTAGACCGCCAGCGCCGCGGCGCACGCGGCGATCGTCCGCCGCGGATGGGCGGTGCGTCGCGCGAGGTGCGCCACGCCCGACGCGGCGAGCGCGAGGGCGATCGGCATGATCGGCAGCAGATAGCGCGGGCCGGGCGAGATCGACACGACCGCGAGCACGCCGAGATACGCGAGGAGGTACCAGACCGGCAGGGGCGTACCGCGTGCGGCGCGCGCGCCGACGATCGCGGCGGCTGTGACCGCCGCCAGCGCGGCGTGGGAGAGGACACCGAGCGGCATCGGCACGAGGTCGCGCGCCACGTCCCAATAGCCCCGCACGTTGGTCGCGATCAGTTGCAGGCCGGGCAGGACGAGCTCGCCCGCATAGGTCGGCGGTGCGACGAGCAGCGAGTTCTGCGCGGCGACCAGCAGCAGGAACGACGCGAGGAAAGCCGCGTACCACGAGACCGGCTTGCGCCGCAGCCACGCGTCGAGCAGCAGCGCCGGCACGAGCGCAAGGCCGATCGATCGGCACGCGATGCTTGCGTACACGAGGACACCCGAGATCGCGCCTGCGCCTGCGGCGCTGCCGCTGCGCTCGCGCGAAGCGTGCCACAGCGCGGCCATGCTGAAGAGCAGGTACGGCGCCTCCGAGCCGATGAGCTGGCGCAGCGTCCACACCTGCTCGTGCAGGCCGAAGAGCACGACCGCGGCGAACGCGGGCGCTTTGCCGAAGAAGCGCGCGAGGACCGCGTACGCGATCGGCAGCATCGCGACGAAGCACAGGAAACACACCGCCTTCAACGCGGCGATGTCGACGCCGAAGAGCGCGATCGCGGGCGCCAGCAGGAGCGGCAAACCGGGCGGATACTCGGGCGGCCCGACATACGGCGCATCGGGATTGAAGATGTAACCCGTGTCGCCGTACGGCGTGCCCGTGACGATGTTGCGCGCATGCAGGACGTATTGCGCCCAGTCGTCGCCCCAGCCGTGCGCGCTCGTGAGCGTGGCCAAGCCGGCGACGGCGTAGGCGGCGAGCAGCAACCAGCCTGCGGGTTCGAGACGTGGAGCGCGCACTCAGCAAAGCGCGTTCGTGTGGTTGTGAGTCTGTAAGATTACCAACTGGACTGTTCTCTGAATCCTCGATCCTGAATCCCGCATACAAGGGGCGCTTCGCGCCCTCTCCCACCGGTCCGCTGCACGCAGGCTCGCTCGTCGCCGCGGTCGCGAGCTATCTCGACGCCCGCGCGAACGGCGGTGAATGGCGGGTGCGCATCGAGGACGTGGACACGCCGCGCACCGTCGCCGGCGCTTCCGATGACATCCTGCGCACGCTGGAGGCGTTCGGCATGGCGTGGGATGGCGAGGTCATCTATCAGAGCGCGCGCGGCGGTGCTTACGGCGCGGCGCTCGACGCGCTGCGCACGCAGGACAAGGTCTACCCCTGCGGCTGCACGCGCCGCGAGATCGCCGATTCGGCGGTCGCCGGCATCGAAGGTTACGTCTATCCCGGCACGTGCAGGAACGGGCTCGCGCCCGGGCGCGAAGCGCGCGCGTGGCGAGTGCGCACCGAGGGAACGAAGGTCGCTTTCGACGATGCGATCCAGGGGCGCGTCGAGCACGACCTCGAGCGCGATATCGGCGACTTCGTGCTGTATCGCGCCGACCGCATCTATGCGTACCAGCTCGCGGTGGTCGTCGACGACGCCGAGCAGGGCATCACGCACGTCGTGCGCGGCGCGGACCTGCTCGAATCGTCGCCGCGGCAGATCTACCTCCAGCAGCTCCTCGGTTTTCCGACACCGCGCTACGCGCACCTGCCCATCGCGGTGAACGCAGCCGGGCAGAAGCTCTCGAAGCAGACCCTCGCGCCTGCGATCGACACCTCACGCGCGGCGGCGGAGCTCACGCGCGCACTGGCATTCCTGGGCCACGAGGTGCCCGCGGGAGAATCGAGCCTGGATGAGATCTGGCGCTGGGCGCGCGCGAGCTGGCGGCTGGACCGCGTCCCGCGGGTGCGCGCGATTCCCGTGGATTAAGCGCCGAGCACCGGCGAGCCGTGCTCGAACGCGACGAGCTGCCCGCCGCCCATCTTCGTCCACGTCTCGTTGTCGGTGAGCGGCGTCGTCGCGATCACCGCGACCTTGTCGTCGGGTGTGGTGACCGCGTTGAAATCGACCGTGACGTCCTGGTCGATGAGGTGCGCCTGCGCGAACGGCGCGTGGCGCAGGATGTAGCAGAGGTTGTCGTAGCAGTGCGCGAAGAAGTAATCGCCGTTCGACAGCAGATAGTTGAAGCGGCCGTGCTGCGCGATCTCGCGCGTCACCTCGACCAGCAGCGCATAGGCGTCCGGCAGCGACGGCGGGCCGCCGGGAAACGCGTCGCGCAACCGTTCGAGCATGTAGCAGAACGCGAGCTCGCTGTCGGTCGTGCCGACGGGCTGGTAGTAGCCGCGCAGGTCCGGCTCGAACGTCTTCACCGTGCCGTTGTGCGCGAAGATCCAGTAGCGACCCCACAGCTCGCGCACGAATGGATGCGTGTTCTCCAGCGCGACCACGCCCTGGGTCGCGCGGCGGATATGCGCGACGACGTTCATCGAGCGTATCGGGTAGTTGCGCACGAGCGCGGCGATCGGCGACTCCACCGCGGATTTCGAATCGATGAAGACGCGCGCGCCGCGGCCTTCGAAGAACGCGATCCCCCAGCCGTCGGCGTGATTGTCGGTCGCCCCGCCGCGGCGATGGAAACCTTCGAAGGAAAAGCAGATGTCAGTGGGCACGTTGCAGTTCATGCCGAGGAGCTGGCACATGGCGTCGCTCCTCAGGCCGACGGCGCCCGGCGCGCCGCCTTGCGCCGCGCCGCTTCGCGCACGAGCTCGGCGACCCGCGGTCCCGCGCCCTGCGCCGCACGCGCGCCCGCCGCGATGTTCTCGCGCTTCGCGCTGAAGTCGAGGAGCCGCGTACGCACCGTATCGGGCCTGATGACGAGGTCGGCATCCTTGAGATCGTCCTCGGCGAGCTCGCGCGAGCGCCAGTAGCGCGTGAGGTCGACCGCGATGACGACGTCGGCGCCCATCGCGCGCGCCACGCGCACCGGCACCGGGCTCGTCAGACCGCCGTCGACGTACTCGACGCCTTCGATCACCGGCGGGATGAACAGATCGGGGACGCTGCTCGACGCGCGCACCGCGAGGCCCGTCTCGCCGCGGTTGAAGATGACCATGCGGCCGGTCTTCGCGTCGGTCGCGACGACCGCGAACGGCTTGGAGAGCAGCTCGATGGGGCGGTTGCCGACCGTGCGATTGACGAACTCCTGCAACGCTTCGCCGCGCACCCAGCCTTTGCCGAAGAGCGAGAAATCGACGAGCGCGCCCTGGTCGAGATCCGCCGCGAGACGCTCGAGCTCGGCGCCCGAGAGCCCGCTCGCGTACAGCGCCGCGACGATCGCGCCCGAGCTGCTGCCGGTGACGATGTCGGGGTGGACGCCGGCGTCTTCGAGCGCGCGGATCACGCCCACGTGCGCGAAGCCTCGGGCGCCGCCGCCCCCGAGCGCGAGCGCGACCAGCGGCCGCTCCGACTTGACCGGCACGATGGCCTGCGCGCTGGGCGGTGAGGGTCTGGGGTTGTCCAGCGCCAGGCTGGCGCAGGCGGCGACGACGGCCGCTGCGAATACGGCGAGGAGCTTGCGGATAGGCATGAAGGGTTTGCAACGAGCCGGTGAGACAAGTCTACAATGACCCGCCGCGTCCGGATCGACGCGACGGTATCGATAATAAATCGGAGGAATTGGCATGAGAGTGACACCGCGCACGAGGAGCGCGCTTGCCGTCGCGGCCTGCGCTTTGGCGACCGCAGCGGCACCGGCAGCGGCTGCAGATGCCGTCAGGGACTACCCCAACCACCCGATCCGCATGCTCGTGCCGAACGCGCCGGGCAGCTCGGTCGACACGCTCGGGCGCATCTTCGGAGCGGCATTGACCAACGTCGGGGGCCAGCAGGTCGTGATCGACAATCGCGCGGGCGCCGGCGGCACGCTCGGCATGGAGATCGGCAAGAACGCGACTCCCGACGGGTACACCATCCTGTCGGCGTCGACCGCGGCAATGACCATCGCGCCGCACATCTACACCAGGCTGCCGTTCGATCCGCTGAAGGATTACGAGTTCGTCTCGCTGTTCGGCGTCACGCCGAACCTGCTCGTGGTGAACCCGTCACTGCCTGTGAAGAGCGTGAAGGAGCTCATCGAGTACTGCCGCGGCAAGAACGGCCAGGTGAACATGGCTTCCGCAGGACCCGGCTCGCAGAGCCACCTCGCGGGCGTGGTGCTGCTCTCGCGCGGCAATTTCCAGGCGCTGCACGTGCCGTACAAAGGCGGCGGCGCGTCCGTGGCGGCGGTGGTCGCCGGCGAATCGCAGTGGACGGTGACGCCGGCGCCGGCGGTGGCGGGTCTCGTCCGCAGCGGCAAGCTGCGCGCGCTCGGTCACAGCCTGCCCAAGCGCGATCCGCTGCTCGGGGACCTGCCGCCGATCGGCGAAAGCGTTCCGGGTTTCGAGTACAGCGGCTGGAACGGGCTGCTGCTGCCGAAAGGCACACCGAGGCCGATCGTCGACAAGCTGCGCGGAATGCTCGTCAAGGCGACCCAGACGCCGGAGCTGAAGAAAGCGTTCGAGCAGCAGCTCACCGCGGTGCACACGAACACCGGTCCCGAATTCCGCGCCTTCGTCGCGAAAGAGTTGAAGGAGATGGGGCCCGTCGTCAAAGCGGCCGGGCTGAAAGTCGAATAAGCGCGGCTGTGCGAATGAAAAAGGGCCGGCGTGTGCCGGCCCTTTTTACGTCTGAAGCGGTCGCTCAGTATTTGGTGCCGAGCTGTCCGCTCGCTGAATAGCCCTGCTGTGCGGGGCGCGCCGGATACGTCGGTTTCTGTGGAATGACGGTGACACCGCCCGGCTCGGGGTGAATATTGGCCGCACGCCCTTTATCGTCAGGCGAGGCGACCACGATGCCCGCGTGCTCCGGCCCCGTCGCGACCTTGTCGACGCGCTTCGCGCCCGGCGCGGGCGCCTCGCCGTACAGCACGCGTCCGTCCGGCATGATCGACTTGTAGATGGGGTCGCCGGCGAGTGCAGTCGAAGCGGCGAGCGCGAGCACGACGGCTGCTGCTGAGATGACTGGGCTCATGATGCCCTCCTTGGGAAGTCGTGCGGCCATTCTATTCGTACATGTTCGACTGGAGGTAGTTCTGGAGTCCCACGCCGTCGATCAGCGAAAGCTGGGTCTCCAGCCAGTCGATGTGGTCCTCCTCGTTCTCGAGGATGCCTTCGAGCAGCTCGCGGCTGATGTAGTCGCGCACGCTCTCGCAATACGCAATCGCCTCCTGATACATCGGGCGCGCCGAGTACTCGAGCGTCAGATCCGCGCGCAGCATTTCAGGCACGTTTTCACCGATGAGCAGCTTGCCGAGGTCCTGGAGGTTAGGCAGGCCGTCGAGGAAAAGGATCCGCTCGATGAGCTTGTCGGCGTGCTTCATCTCGTCGATCGATTCCTTGTATTCGTGCTCGTACAGCCGCTTCAATCCCATGTTCTGGAATATCTTGGCGTGCAGGAAATACTGGTTGATCGCCGTCAGCTCCTGCTTGAGCGCCTGATTCAAGTACGAGAGGACTTGCGGATCGCCTTTCATGCGTGCTCCCGGAAAACCAAATCGACTAGGTTAACCCAGGAAGCGCCCGCGTGGGCACGCGTGGCGTGCGATGCGCGCCGAGAGAACTCAGGCGGCTGCGGCGAACGGCGGCGAGACGATGTCGGGGAACCGAGGCTGGGGCGCGTCGCGCGAAGGTGAGGCGAGCGTCTCGTGAAGGACCTGCATCGCGGCGCCTTCGCAACAGCCGCATTGGGTGGCAACGCCGAGCTGCCCCTGCAGATCGCACAGCGTGCGCGCGCAGCCCGCTTTCACGCAATCGCGAATCTGATGGTCGGTGATGCCGTGGCAGATGCAGATGTACATGTTGCCCCTCCAGTGCGCCCATAGTAGGCGCACCGGCGAGGCTTGTCAATGCGAATCATTCGCATTTACTGCCTTATTTCTCGTTTTTGCAGCCGGGGCGGCGCCGCTGCCGGGAAGCTTCAGATAGTTCTTCCGATCGCGCAGGCAGCGGTCGCAGAGCGCGGCGATGTAGCCCCAGTCGCTCACGCACAGGGCGCCGCTCTGCCCGCATTGCTCGCAGGCGTAATCCATGGCGTCAGTCGTCCTGCAGCGGCGGCCGCGCGTCCAGCCAGCGGTCGATGCGCGCCGGCCCGAGCTGCCACGCCTGCAGCTCTTCGGTGCTGACGCTCGCGTCGCCGACGCGCCAGCGCAAAGGTTTCGAATGCCGCGCTTTCGCGTGGGTGGTGTGTTGCCGGTCGTGCTCGGTCAAACGGTTCATGGGTGCACCTCTTACCCATGGACAGCAACCGGTGTGCCGCTCAGCGGCGCGCGGCGTGGGTCGCGAGCAGCAGGTAGGCGGCGCCGCACCACGTCGCGATCGCGACCGCGATGCTGCAGCCGATGCCGAATCCGGCGGCGGGAATGATGAAGAACGGCGCGTGCGCAGCCATGCCCTCGGCCGAGCCGATGCCGAGGAACGACGTCATCGCGATCAGCAGCCAGCGCCTCACGTAGGTGAGGAGGATCCAGCGCCGCGCGACGTTGTACGAAAGCGCGAGCTCGCGCGTGCGCGGCGTGCCGACCGTCGCGTCCTTGAAGAACGCGAAAGGATCGAGGTACAGCAGCATCTGCCGCGACAGCGGCAGGCTGCGCCGGACCTCCGGCGTGAGCAGCGCTTCGACGCCGCTCTGATCGGGTGACAATCTCATTGGGCGGGACTTATCCGACTAGGCCAAGTCTGAACATCCTGTGCGGCACTCGCAACATGCAAAAGTTGCGCGAGCACCCGCCTCGAAAACTACGGAATAATTCACCCTTGATGCCGCATCCCGCCCGCGAGCCCTCGCCGTGATCCCGTGGCTCGCCCCCGACCAGCCGTTCCCGCCCGTGCAGCGCGCGCTGCGCGAGCCGAACGGTCTCCTCGCCGCCGGCGGCGATCTCTCGCTGCACCGGCTGCTCGACGCGTATCGCCGCGGCATATTCCCGTGGTACAGCGAAGGCGAGCCGGTGCTGTGGTGGAGTCCGGACCCCCGCATGGTGCTGGTGCCCGCCGAGATTTCGATCTCGCGTTCCTTGCGCAAACGCATCCGCGGCGGCACGTTCGAGATTCGGGCCGATACTTGCTTCACCAAGGTGATGCGCGCGTGCGCCGAGCCGCGCGACGGCCAGTCCGGAACATGGATCACCGAAGATATCGTCTCGGCGTATTCGGCGCTGCACGCGGCGGGACTCGCCCATTCGATCGAGGCATGGCACGAGGGCGAGCTCGTCGGCGGCCTCTACGGCGTGGCGATCGGCCGTATGTTCTACGGCGAATCGATGTTCACGCGCGCGACCGACGCCTCCAAGGTCTCGCTCGCGCATCTCGCGCGACAGCTCGCGCGCTGGCGCTTCGGCATGATCGATTGCCAGATGCAGACGGCGCACCTCGAGTCCATGGGTGCGCGCACGATTTCGCGGCGGGACTTCCTTGCCGCGCTCTCAGAATTGATAAACTACCCTACGCCCACCGGCCCATGGCGCCTGGACGATGACCTATTTGACTGACTTCCCGCTGTCGGTATTGCAGTTCTACGCGACGGCGCCCTACCCGTGCAGCTACCTGCCGGAGCGCATGGCGCGCTCGCAGGTCGCCACGCCCAGTCATCTCATCGACGGCTCGGTCTACGGCGAGCTCGTGCGCGCAGGCTTTCGCCGCAGCGGCGCATTCACCTATCGTCCGTACTGCGACAACTGCCGTGCGTGCGTGCCGGTGCGCATCGTCGCCGAGGAGTTCACGCCCAACCGCGCGCAGCGCCGCGCCTGGAAGCGCCATTCGGATCTCACGTCCGAGATGCTCGACCTCAAGTACAGCGCGGAGCATTACGCGCTCTATCTTCGCTATCAGTCGCGCCGGCACAGCGGCGGCGGCATGGACCAGGACAGCCGCGAGCAGTACCGCCACTTCCTGCTCCAGAGCAACGTCGATTCACGGCTGATCGAGTTTCGCGAGAACGGCGCGCTGCGCATGGTGAGCATCGTCGACGAGCTTCAGGACGGATTGTCGTCGGTGTACACGTTCTTCGATCCCGACGTTCCCGGCGCGAGCTACGGCACCTACAACATCCTGTGGCAGATCGAGCTTTGCAGGAAGCTCGACCTGCCGTACCTCTATCTCGGCTACTGGATCGGCCTTTCGCGCAAGATGGCCTACAAGATCCAGTTCCAGCCGATGCAGGGACTGATCGACGGGCAGTGGCAGGTTCTCGAATCGAAGAACGAAGATCTCCTGAAGTAACACGCGACGGTTGAGGCGGTGACGGGTGACGGATAAAGCGGTGAGCCCCTCACCCGCGCCCCGGCCCCTCGCTTCGCTCTCCCCACTGACCGGGGCGAGGGGCAAACCTCGTCACCGCTTCACCCGTCACCGCTTCACCCGTCACCGCTTTATCCGTCACTCTTTACCCGTCGCGTAAAATAGCCCGATGTACTCGCTCCTGCGCCCGGCGCTGTTTTCCCTCGACGCCGAGACCGCGCATCACCTGACGCTCCATTCCCTGAAGGCCCTGCACGGACTCGGATTCGTGCGCTCGGGCGCGGGCACGCCCGCGCACTGCGCACGCGAAGTGATGGGCATCCGCTTCCCGAATCCGGTCGGGCTTGCCGCGGGCCTCGACAAGAACGGCGACTACATCGACGCGCTCGGCGGCCTGGGCTTCGGCTTCATCGAGGTCGGCACCGTCACGCCGCGCCCGCAACCGGGCAATCCCAAGCCGCGTCTCTTCCGGTTGCCGCGCGCGAACGCGATCATCAACCGCATGGGCTTCAACAATCTCGGCGTCGATCACCTCGTCGAGAACGTGCGGCGCAGGCGCTGGCAAGGCGTGCTCGGCATCAACATCGGCAAGAACTTTTCGACGCCCATCGAGAAGGCGGCCGACGATTACCTCGCCTGTCTGCGCAAGGTGTACGCGCTCGCGAGCTACGTCACCGTGAACATCTCCTCCCCGAACACCAAGGGCTTGCGCGACCTGCAGGCCGCGGCACAGCTCGAGGCGCTGCTCGGCGCGCTCGCCTGCGAGCGGGAGAAGCTCGCTCAATCGCACGGCAGGCGCGTGCCCCTCGCGCTCAAGATCGCGCCCGACCTCGAGGTGCAGGAGATCGCCGAGATCGCGCAAGTCGTCGAGCGCTTCGGCTTCGACGCGGTGATCGCGACCAACACGACCGTCACCCGCGAAGCGGTGGCGAGCCTGCCGCACGGCGCCGAAGCCGGGGGACTTTCGGGCGATCCGGTGCGGGCGAAGTCGACCCTGGTCGTGCGGGAGCTTGCGCGCGCGCTGGCCGGACGCGTACCGGTGATCGGTGTCGGCGGCATCGCCAGCGCCGCGGATGCGCAGGAGAAAATCGCCGCGGGCGCGTCCCTAGTCCAGCTCTACACCGGTCTCGTCTATCGCGGCCCGGCGCTCGTCGCCGAGTGCGTGCGCGAGCTTTGCGCGTGAAGCCCGGCGTCCCCGCCGAGATGGTGCTCGCCGACGCCGTCGCGGTCATCGACGAGGCGCGCTGCATCGGCTGCACCCTCTGCATCAACGTGTGCCCGGTCGACGCGATCGTCGGCGCGACCAAGCTCATGCATACGGTGATCTCCGCCGCGTGCACCGGCTGCGAGCTCTGCATGGCGCCGTGTCCGGTCGATTGCATCACCATGCGGACTATCGATCGGCCGTCGGAAGCCGCCCATACGGCCGCGACCGCCGACGCGCGCCGACGCTGCGAAGCACGCAACGGCCGGATCGCCCGGCTCGAAGCGGACAAGGCGGCTGCGGCGGCCGCGCGGCGCGCCGCCGCCGCAGAGGCGCGCAAGCGCGAGACGATCGCCGCGGCGCTGGAGCGCGCCCGCCGGCGCCTGCGCGACCGCGTCTAAATCCCTGTCCGCCGTGAAGAATTCCACGGCCGACCCCATCCGGCCGCGGCCGCCCGGCGGTGCGCACAGCAAGTTGTGAAGTTTGTGCTACAGACTCCCTGCAACTGGCCGTTATGGTGTCACGGTTCCCCGGATCGGCGGGGGACGGCCCGCTTTCCGATTGGAGAACGGATCCGGGGGCGAACGAACCGAGTGCACATGGGGGCAACCAAAAATGGGTAAGCGACGGATAGCCGCGAACGAGCTGACGATCGGCAGCGTCCTGGCATGGGACGCCTACGACGCGAACGGCCGGCTCTTGCTCAGACGCGGGCAGATCATTTCCAGCAGCACGCAGCTCGAGGGGCTGATCGAGCGGGGCCTGTTCGCCCAGATCGACCCTCCCCGCGAAAAACCGGTCGTCCGCGTCGACGTCAATCCGTCGGCCGTGGCGCTGCTCCTCGAAGCGCGCCGGCGCCTCGCCCTGGTCTGCGGCCCGCAAGGCCCGAAGACCGGATTTCCCGAGCACGTCATGAAGATCCGCGAGCTCGTCCGCGAAGCGTGCCGAGTGAGCCAGGACGCCGCCCTCGGCATGCTCCTCCTCGAGCGCAACGGACGCTATTCGGTGCGGCACTCGGTCGACGTGGCGATCGCGTGCGAGGTCGTCGGGCCGGAGCTCGGCATCAACGAGCCCGAGCTCACCTCGACGGTGTGCGCGGCGCTGACCATGAATTTCTCGATCCTGCAGTTGCAGGACGACCTGCAAGCGCAGCAGGCGCCGCTGTCGGCGGGCCAGCGCGAAGTGATCCACCGGCATCCCGAAGAGAGCGCGCAACTGCTGCGCGGGTGCGGCGTGAGCGACGAGATCTGGCTCTGCGCGGTGCTTTCGCACCACGAGGCGGTCGACGGCAGCGGCTACCTGCACGGCCGCAAGGGCGACGACATTCCGCTCGCCGCGCAGCTCCTGTCGCTCGCCGACGTGTACTGCGCGCGCATCTCGAGCCGCGACTACCGCCCGTCGCTGCGTCCGAATGCAGCGCTGCGCGCGCTGTTCCTCGAGCAGGGCAAGAAAGTGCGCGACGGCCTCGCGAGCCAGTTCATCAAGGCGATCGGCGTATTCCCCGCGGGCACCCCGGTCCGCATCGAGAACGGCGAGATCGCGGTGGTCGTGCAGCGCGGCCAGAACGCGAGCAAGCCGGTGGTCTGCTCGATCGTCGGCCCGCAGGGCATGCCGCTCGCGGTGCCGATCCGGCGCGACACCAGCCAGCCCAACTTCACCGTCAAGGAAGTGGTGAGCTGGGCGGAGCTGGGGGCGCTTCCCAGCATGCAGACGCTCTGGGGTAAAGTCGCCGCACTCGCTTAAAAAGCGTTATCGACCGCAAAGGACGCAAAGGTTTACTAACGTCGCGTCGTCACGAGCTCGCGACGTTTGGCTTTCCTTGGCGTCCTTTGCGTTCTTTGCGGTTCAAGCTTTTTCGCTCTAGAAAAAGATCAGATAGGCGGCGCCCAGCACGATCCCGTACTGCAGCGTTCGGTACAGCGGCCGGTTCTTCTGCTTGAGCTTCCTCGCCGCGCCGCTGATGCGCGCCGCGACGGGGTGATAGACGTTGCCGTAGAAGCGGTTCAGCGCGCCGACCGGCTCGTCCTCGACGTTCTGCGTCGCGCTCGCGGTCACGAGATTGCGGCTGACCCAGCTGTTGATCGCCTGCATGAAGCGGAATTTGAGCGGACGCTCGATGTCCGCGAGCAGGATGATGCGGGTGACGTCGGTGTCGTTCTCGACGCTGTGGATGTAGGTCTCGTCGAACAATACCGCCTCGCCGTCCTTCCACCAATAGCGCTGCCCGTCGACGCTGATCCAGCACTTGTCCGAGTTCGCCGTCACCAGGCCGAGGTGATAGCGCAGCGATCCCGCGAAAGGATCGCGGTGCGGGTTGAGCGTGCTCTTGGGCGAGAGCATCGCGAACATCGCGCCCTTGACGACGGGAAACTCGTTGAGCAGCGCGACCGTGCGGGGGCACAGCGCCTGCGCCGACGCGAGCGGCTGGTCGTACCACTTCAGGTAGAAGCGCTTCCAGCCGCGCTTGAAGAACGAGTTGAAGCCGATATCGTTGTTGTTGAGCGCGGCGCGGATGTAGCCCTCGTCGTAGAGCTTCAGCGCCTCCTCGCGCATCGTCTCCCAGTGCGCCGTCAGGCGCTTGAGCTCGGGCAGGTCGTCGTCGGTGAGCAACGGCTTCGCCGGCACCGCCGAGAAGAGATACATCAGCGCGTTGTACGGCGCCATCAGCGACGAATGGTTGAAGAGCTGCCGCGTGAACGAGAAGCGCACGCGCCCGCGCAGGTGCACGTAGAGCACCGACGCGAGAAAGAGCGCGAGGATGACGTACTTGGGTGCGAGGAACTCCAATCGACTACCTTCCGAAGATGCCGCGCAGGAGCTGGCCCGGGTCCACGGGCAGGCCGCTGCCGCCGCCGCTGCCGCCGGAGCGTGCCGGAGCGGGCGCGGGTGCGGGCGCCGGCTCGGATTCGGCCGAGAGCGCGCGGGCGCCCCTGGGCATCGCCCCGGTCGATGCGGGCGCCGTGCCCGCCGAGGCGGAGACGGTGCGGATGTTCGGCTCGACGCCCTGCGGCAGGTTCGCCAGGCGAGGCGACATCGCGTCGTTGAGCCGCTGGAGGCGGTCGCCCGGCGCGGGGTGGGTGGCGAACAGAAGCTGCATCGCGTCGTCCGACGCGCCGCGTGCCTGGAGCTTCCCGAGCACGTCGGTGAGGCCCTGCGGCGTGTAGCCCGCGCGCAGCGCGAGCACGACTCCGAGGGCGTCGGCCTCGTACTCGGCGTCCTTGTCGAGGGCCCGCGTGAACACTTCGGCGCCGGTGCCGATGAGCTGATTCACGAAAGCCATGCGGTTGTCGCGCTGCAAAGCCTGCGAACCGGCCGACACCGCCGCGCTCTTCTGGAGCACCGTGACGTGATGGCGGCGGACGACGTGCCCGATCTCGTGACCGAGGACCCCTGCCAGCTGAGACTCGTTCTCGAGCATGTCGTAGAGACCGCGGGTGACGAGGATGAATCCGCCGGGCGCCGCGAAGGCGTTCACCGACGCGGTGTCGATCACCCCGAAGCGCCACGGCAGCTCCTGCCGCTCGCTTTGCGCCGCGATCCAGCGTCCGACGCGGTTGACGTACGCCTGCAACTCCGGATCGTTGACCAGCCTCGCGGCTCCCAGCGTGCGCCCGGCGAGCTCGCGCCCGATCGCGATCTCTTCCTGCTCGTTGATGCCCACTACCGCCGTAGTCGCATCCCGGACGATGCCGGGATTGTCGAGCAACCGGTCGAACAGCGACGCCGCACCGGCCGGCGCAGCGAGCCCGAACGCGAGGCACGCGGCGGCCGCGGCGTGCCGGGAGATGGTTCCCCAGTCGGCTTTCATCGCTACCCCCTTATTTGAAGTACTCGACGCGAGTGGGCGTGAGCCCGTTGTCGCGCGCCGTTTTTTCGGCGTCCTGCCGGCTCGCCGCATATTGGTCGAGGAGCCGCATCTGCGCCGCGTCGAAACGCGCACCGCGCATGTCCTCCGCGTCGAGGCCCCGAATGCCGATCGTCGCGGTCGTACGGCTCGTCGGCGTGCGCACGACGGGGACGGGCACTTTGCCGCCGGCCGCGGGCGCAGTGCCCGGCGCGAGAAAGCGCAGGTTGAACGACTGGACCCAGCCCGTACCGCTGCCCGTTCGCAGGTTGACCCACGGAATCTTTCGCGCTATTACCTCGCCGGTGGTGCCCTGCTTCAGACGCGCCACGGTCGGCGCGCCGCTGCGCGGCTCCGCGAGCAGCTCGGCGTCACGCTCGACGACGACCTGCTCCTGCGCGGACGCCCGCCCGATTCCGACGGCGAAAACACAAAAGGAAAATAAGAAGGTGAAGAGCAGTCGCTGTCCGCTCATGATCGCAGGCCTCGAATGTTTCGACGGACGTTGGCGCCCGGGTGCATTATAGATCACGCGTCGATCGTGACCCGATGCCTCACCCGCCGTTTTTCACTCGCGGAATGTGCGCGCGGATGTCGTACACTCCGCGGACTAACTAACAAGATGAAGCGACGATCGACGTCCCGTAACTGGAGCTAGCGGTGTGAGGTCCCTGATTCGATCGTCCGCTTCGTTCACACTGGCCGCTTCGGTCCTGTCGTGCGCGGCGTTCGCCCAGGTGCAGGTTACACCGGCGCCTGCGCCTGCGCCGGTGCAGCAGCCCGGCATCGCGGTGCAGATTCCCGGCGTGCCGATGTCCCCGACGATCTCGGTGCCGATACCCGGACTGCCCGGCGCGCCGCCCGTCGCCGCACAGCCTGCGCCGGTCGCCGCACAGCCCGGCGTCGTCGCGCCCGCCCCCGCAGCGCAACCGGCGGGCGTGGCGGTGCCGATCCCCGGCGTTCCCGGGTCGCCCGTCGTGACCGTCCCGGTGCCAGGCCAGCCGGCGCCCGCGGCCGCGGCGCCGGGCGCGGTACCGGTACAGCCCGGCGTCGCGCCGGCCCCGCCTGCCGCGGTCGTCGTCGCACCGGCTGCCGCGCCGCAGCCGCCCGCGCCGCCCAAGCCCAGCGTCGCAGAGCTGTCTTTCGTCATCGATCCGAACGTCAACCCGGACGCGACAGGACGCCCGTCGCCCGTCGTCGTTCGCATCTACGAGCTCAAATCGCTCGCCGCTTTCAACCGCGCCGATTTCTTCTCGCTCTACGAGAAGGACCGCGAGCAGCTCGGGCCCGATCTGGTGAATCGCGACGAGCTGCCGCTGATGCCCGGCGCCAAACCGCAGGCGATCACCACGCTCAAGAGCGAGACGCGCTACGTCGGCATCGTCGCGGCTTTCCGCGACATCGAGCGCGCGCGCTGGCGCGCGAGCACGCCGATTTTCGTGAACCAGACCACCCGCATGGAGATCAAGCTCGATCGCAACGAGGTCGCGATCAGGCTGCAATGAAAGCACGGCCGGAATCACGAGCCGCGCGGCTCCCAAGCACGGGACGATAAAACGATGTCATGGAACAGCAAGGTCATCTGGTCCGAAGGATTGTTCCTTCAGCCGCAGCATTTCCAGCAGCACGACCGCTACTGGGAGCGGCACCTCGAGGGCCGCACGCGGCCGCTGCTCGGCTATAGCTGGGGCTGCGCGAAGCTCGAGCTCGACCGCGCAGCGCTCACGCTCGGCAAGATACAGATCGCATCCGCGCAAGGCGTATTCCCCGACGGCACGCCGTTCGATTTTCCGGCGGAGGACTCGCCGCCGCTCGCGTTCGACATTCCGGAAGATCTGAAGGACGAAGCGATCGTGCTCGCGCTGCCGGTGAGAAGACCCGGCGCCGAAGAGACCGACTTCAACGACAGCTCCGAGCACAGCCTCACGCGCTACGCCGTCGGCGAGCTCGACGTGCGGGATTCCAACGCAGCCTCGGCCGACAGCAGCGTGGTGCAGGTCGGCAAGCTGCGCATGCGCCTCATGAGGAAGCGCGACGTGACCGACGCCTACACCACGCTCGGACTGGTGCAGGTGACCGAACGGCGCGCCGACAACCAGGTGCTGCTCTCCAAGTCGTACATCCCGCCGATGCTGCACTCGTCCGCGGACGCGGTGCTCGCGAGCTACATCCGCGAGCTGCACGGCCTCTTGCACCAGCGCGGCGAAGCGCTGGCCGCGCGGCTGTCGCAGATGGGGCGAGGCGGCGTGTCCGAGATCGCCGACTTCCTTCTCCTGCAGACGGTGAACCGCTACGAGCCGCTGTTCTCGCACCTCGCGACCCACCAGATGCTGCACCCGGAGCGGCTGTATGCGACGTGCCTGCAGCTCGCCGGCGACCTCGCGACGTTCAACACGACCGGCAACACGCGCGCCGAGCGCTTCCCCGAATACCAGCACGACAATCTCGAAGCGACCTTCGCGCCGGTGATCGCCGCGCTGCGCCGCTCGCTGTCGATGGTGCTCGAGCAGACCGCGATACCGATCGAGCTCCAGGACCGCCGCTACGGCGTCAAGGTCGCGGTGATCGCCGACCTCGAGCTCGTGAAGAGCGCGAGCTTCGTGCTCGCGGTCGCCGCGCAGATGCCGACCGAGGCCCTGCGCTCGCGCTTCCCCACGCAGGTGAAGATCGGGCCGGTCGAGCGCATTCGCGACCTCGTCAATCTGCAGCTGCCCGGCATCCCGCTGCACGCGCTGCCGGTCGCGCCGCGCCAGATCCCGTTCCACGCGGGCAGCAACTACTTCGAGCTCGAGCGCGGCGGCGACCTGTGGAAGCAGCTCGAGCGCTCGGGCGGGCTCGCGATGCATATCGGCGGTGAGTTCCCGGCGCTCGAGCTCGAATTCTGGGCGATCAGGGGTTGATCATGAGTGAGATGCCCGAAGATTCCGACCGCACCGTCATCATCCCTTCGCCTCACGGACGCTCGGCGCAGACCGTCGTGCGGCAGCCGCCCGGCGGCCCGGCGCCCGTCAGCGATTCGCCGCCGCCCGCGCACCTCTCCGGCCTGAATCCGCTGCTCGCCGCGGCGAATCCGCTGCTCGATCTCGTCCCTCAGCTTCGCTCGACCATCCAGCATCCCGATCCGATGGGGCTGCGCGACGCGCTGGTGCGCGACATCAAGGCGTTCGAAGGCCGCGCACGCGCCGCAGGCGCATCGCCCGAAGCGATCATCGGCGCGCGCTACGCGCTGTGCACGATGCTCGACGAAGTCGCGGCCTCGACGCCGTGGGGCTCGGGCGTGTGGGCGAAGCAGAGCCTGCTCGCGCTCTTCCACAACGAGACGTGGGGCGGCGAGAAGTTCTTCATGCTGCTCTCCAAGCTCGCGCAGACGCCGGCGCAGAACCGCGATCTCCTCGAGCTGCTGTATGCGTGCCTCGCGCTCGGTTTCGAAGGCCGCTATCGCGTCATCGACAACGGCCGCGCGCAGCTCGAGCAGTTGCGCGAGCGCCTCGCCCAGATCCTGCGGCAGCAGCGCGGCGAATACGAGCGCGAGCTCTCGCCGCAATGGCAGCCTGCGGCGGTGAAACGCCACCGCTTCTTCGCGATCGTGCCGCTGTGGGCGGTGTTCGCCGGCTGCGGCGCGCTGCTCCTGCTCGTCTATCTCACCTTCAGCTGGATACTGAACTCGCGCTCCGATCCGGTCTTCGCGAAGATCCAGGGCATACGCGCGCAGGGCGAGCCGCCCAAGCCGGTCGTGCGTCCGCCCGCGCCGCAGCCGCGGCTCGCGACCTTCCTCGCGCCGGAGATCCAGCAGGGCCTGGTCACCGTCACCGACAGCGTCGACCGCAGCGTGATCACGATCGTCGGCGACGGGTTGTTCGCCAAGGGCAGCGGCTCGATCTCCGACCGCTACCAGCCGCTCATCGACCGCATCGGCGACGAGCTCACCAAGGTGCCGGGGCTCGTCAAGGTGACCGGCCATACCGACAACCAGCCGATACGCTCGGTGCGCTTCCCGTCGAACTGGCACCTGTCGCAGGAGCGTGCGAAATCGGTCGCCGCCGCGCTCGGCGCGAGGATGGGCGGCATGCAGCGCATCACCGCCGAAGGCCGCGCCGATTCCGAGCCGGTCGCGCCGAACGATTCGGAAGCCAACCGCGCCAAGAACCGCCGCGTCGAGATCACGCTGCTCGTCGCGGCCCCGGCCGCCGCACCCGCCGCGCCGGCGCAACCGACCCCGCCAGCGAAATGAAATTCCTCCGCATGATCTTCAACCGGCGCGTCATGGCCGTCCTCGGCCTGATCGCGCTCGCGCTCATCATCTGGTTCGTCGGTCCGCTGATCGCGATCGGCACCTGGCGGCCGCTCGATTCGGAGATCGTGCGCGCCATCGTCATCCTCCTTCTCGTGCTGTTCTTCGTGGCGCGCTGGGCGTGGCGGATGTACCAGGCGAAGCAGAAGAACAAGCAGCTCACCGAAGGCATCGTCGCGCAGGCCGAGGAAACCAGCAAAGGCGCGGCCGCCGCGCAGGCCGGCACCCAGGAAGTCGCGCTGCTCAAGCAGCGCTTCGAGCAGGCGGTCGCGACGCTGCGCGAATCGAAGCAGAAGAAGTCGGGCAAGTTCTCCTCGCTCATGGGCGGGCAGTTCCTGTACGAGCTGCCCTGGTACATGTTCATCGGCGCGCCCGGCTCGGGCAAAACGACCGCGCTGGTCAACTCCGGGCTGCACTTCCCGCTCGCGGAAAAATTCGGACAGGAAGCGATCGCCGGCGTCGGCGGCACGCGCAACTGCGACTGGTGGTTCACCGAGGACGCGGTGCTGCTCGACACCGCGGGCCGTTACACGACGCAGGAATCCGACCGCGACGTCGACAGCGCCGCGTGGGCGGGCTTCCTCAAGCTCCTCTCCAAATACCGCCCGCGCCGGCCGATCAACGGCGCGCTGGTGACGATCAGCGTGGCGGACCTGCTGCAGCAGAGCGCGGCGGACATGGAGACGCACTCGCGCGCGCTGCGCACCCGCGTGCAGGAGCTGCACGAGCAGCTCAACGTGCGCTTCCCGATCTATGTGCTGATCAGCAAGACCGACCTCTTGCCCGGTTTCATGGAGTTCTTCGGCGACCTCCCGCGCGAGGATCGCGAGCAGGTGTGGGGCACGACGTTCCAGCTCGCCGGCAAGGAAGGCAACGTCCTCGCCGAGCTCAACCAGCGCTTTGAGGCGCTGGAAAAGCGCATCAACGATCGCCTGATCGAGAAGCTCCAGCAGGAACGCGATCCGCAGAAGCGTGCGCTGCTCTACGTGTTCCCGCAGCATTTCGCGGCGCTCAAGGAGCCGCTGGGCGCGTTCCTCAACAAGGTCTTCGCACCTTCGCGCTTCGAAGAGCAGCCGATGGTGCGCGGCGTGTACTTCACCAGCGGCACGCAGGAAGGCAGCCCGATCGACCGCATCATGGGCGGCCTCGCGCGCGCGCTGCGCCTCGACCGGCGCCTGCTCGCACCGCAGCGCCCGAGCGGCAAGAGCTTCTTCATCACGCGGCTCTTCAACGACGTCATCTTCGAAGAGTCCGGCATCGCCGGCACCAACCTCAAATGGGAGCGGCGCCGCGGCCTGCTGCAGTGGGGAACGATCGCGCTGCTCGCGCTGCTCTCGATCGGCGCCATGGCCGCGTGGGGCGTGAGCTACGTGCGCAACAAGGCGTACGTCGCCGACGTCGACGCGCGCATCAAGGCGGTGGAAGAGCAGGTCGCGCAGTTGAAAGCGACGCAGAGCGCCGACCTGGTCGAGCTGCTGCCCCCGTTGCGCTCGCTGCGCCGGATCGCCACGCTGCCCGAGAATTCGGCGCAAGTGCCGACCTCGATGACGTTCGGGCTCTACCAGGGTGAGAAGCTCGACGCCGCGGCGGAGCTCGCGTACCGCCGTCTGCTCCAGGACGTCTTCCTGCCGCGCGTCGCGATGCGCATCGAAGGCAGGCTGCGCTCGGGGCAGCAGAACATCGAGCTCCTGTACGAAGCGCTGAAGGCGTACATCATGCTCTCGGAGCCGCGCTATTTCGACGCCGCCGCGCTGAAGGCATTCGTGACGGCCGAATGGGAAGGCAGCCTTCCCCGCGACGTGACCGTCGAGCAGCGCCGCGAGCTCGAGCTGCACCTCGACAACCTGCTCGCGCTGGGCGGCGTGTCGCTGCCGGTGCAGCCCGACAAGAACCTGATCGCGCAGGCGCGCGACACGATCTCGCGCATACCGATCGCGCAGCGCATCTACAACCGGCTGAAGCATCAGGGCGCGGGTTCCGACCTGCCCGAGTTCACCATCGCCAGGGCCGCCGGTCCTTCGGCCTCGATCGTGTTCGTGCGCGCGAGCGGGCAGCCGCTCACCAAGGGCGTGCCGGGGTTCTACAGCTACGACGGCTATCACAAGGCGTTCCAGCGCGCGGCCGAGCAGGTGACCTCGCAGCTCGCGCAGGAAGAGCCTTGGGTGCTCGGAACCGACCAGCAGAGCGCCGCGCAGCGCATCGCCGACACGGCGGGCGGCCGGCCTCAGCTCATGAACGCGGTGAAGCGGCTCTATCTCGAGGAGTACGCGAGGACGTGGAGCCAGTTCGTGCAGGACATCAAGCTCGTGCGCGCGTCCGACCTGCAGCAGAGCGTCAACATCGCGCGCGTGCTGTCGGCGCCCGATTCGCCGCTGCCGCCGCTCATGCGCGGCATCGTCAAGGAGACCACCCTCGGCAAGGAAGAAGGCGCCGACAAGCCCGGCGACAAGTCGGTCGTCGACAAGGCGACCGAAGCGATCAAGCAGAAGCGCGACGACTTAGTGAAGTTACTGGGCCAGGCGCCCGATCCCACGCCCGCCGGTCCGCAGCGTATCGAGAGCATCGTCGACGACCAGTTCGCCGCCCTGCGCCGTATGGTGCGCGCGCCGGCCGCGGGAGCCCCGGCGCCGATCGACGGCACCGTGGCCCTCATCAACGAAGCGTACCAACAGATGGTCGCGACGCAGGCCGCGGTCAACGCGGGCGGACCGCCGCCCCCGCCGTCCGGCGTGGCCGACAAGATCAAGGCCGAGACCGGGCGCCTGCCGGAGCCGCTGCAGTCGATGCTCACCACTCTCGCGACGGGCGCGGTCAAGCAGGTCGCGGAGAAAACCCGCAGCAACCTTTCGCAGAGCGTCACCGCATCGATCACCGATTTCTGCACGCGCGCGATCAACGGTCGCTATCCGTTCGTGAAGAGCAGCGCGACCGACGTCACGCGCGACGACTTCACGCGGCTCTTCGCGCCCAACGGGCTGCTCGACGACTTCTTCCAGAAGAACCTCGCGGCGCTGGTCGACACCTCGTCGCGGCCGTGGAAGTTCAGGAAGATCGCCGACGTGCCGGTCGCGGACTCGGCGAGCCTCGTGCAGTTCCAGCGCGCCGCGACCATCCGCGACGTGTTCTTCCGCGGCGGGCAGACGCCTTCGATACGCTTCGACATGAAACCGGTCGGGCTCGATGCGAGCCTCACGCAGGTCGTCATCGACGTCGACGGCCAGAACCTCAAGTACGCGCACGGACCGCAGGTGCCGATGAGCATCCAGTGGCCGGGCCCCAAGGGCACGCAGCAGGTGCGGCTGCAGGCGACCGCCGCCGGCGGCGCACCCGCGGGCAACCTGCTCTTCGAGGGTCCCTGGGCGCTGTTGCGCCTGCTCGACAAGGCGCAGATGCAGCCGACGAGCCAGCCGGAGAAGATGCTCGCGACGTTCACGCTCGACGGGCGCAAGGCACAATTCGAAGTGATCTCCGGCAGCGTGCAGAATCCCCTGAAACTCTCGGAGCTCGAGCAGTTCCGCTGCCCGGGCAAACTGTGACGCGCATGAACACCACGACAGAGGAAGCGGCCAACATCGCGGGGTGGTACGGGAAGCTGCCGTGCCTGGGCGATTTCGCGTCGCGGCGGCTCGAGCCGGAGTTCATCACGCCGTGGGACGCGTGGCTCCAGCGCTCGATCGCGACCAGCCGCCAGCAGCTCGGCGAGCGCTGGCTCGACATCTATCTCACGAGCCCGATGTGGCGCTTCATCCTCGCGCCGGGCGTGTGCGGCGAGCGCGCGGCCGTCGGCATACTGCTGCCGAGCGTCGACAAGGTGGGCCGCTACTTCCCGCTCACGCTCGCGATGCCGATCGAAAAACACGCCGCCGACATCGTGCACCTGCTCGCGCTCCAGGACTGGTTCGCGGGACTGGAGCGCATCGGGCTCGCCGCGCTCAACGTCGAGTTTTCGGCCAACGATCTCGAAGCCGCGCTTGCCGCACACCGGTTCCCGGCGATGGAAGCGCCGTACGCGCCGCCCGGCACGCGCAACATGATCGAATGCCTGCGCGATCCTCAGCCCGAGGCGCAGTCGTTCCATCTGTCGAGCGCGGAAAATCTCGCGTCCGCCGCGAGCTCCGCCGCGCGGCTCTTCGTCATGACGGCGGTCACCGGCAAGAGCTGCTGGTGGTCGATCGACCAGGAGTCGGGCGCCGCCGAGTTCCATTACAGCGCGGCGCTTCCGCCCGACGATTACTTCACGGTGATGCTCGGCGGCTCGCGTGTCGACGCGGCGGGCGGCGGCGCCCTGCCGGTCGATCCGCTGCAGGCCTTCGATGCGGCGGCCGCGAAATGAGCGAGCGCGACGACGACCGCACGGTCCTCGGGGCACACATCGGCGGCGGCGCAGGCCCCACCGATCGCACGGTGATCGCGGGCGCCGCAGGCGCGCCGATGCCGACGAACGACGGCCGCACCGTGATCGCCGATCACGGCGCGACGGTGACGACCGGACCCGGTCCCACGCCTCCCGTCTCTCCCGGGACGGGCCAGTCGCTCGGTCACAACGCGCTGTCGGTCGGGACGAAGCTCGGCGAGTTCGAGATCACCGGGCTGGTCGGCGAAGGCGGCTTCGGCATCGTCTACCTCGCGTACGACCATTCGCTCGAGCGCCAGGTCGCGCTGAAGGAGTACATGCCGTCGGAGCTCGCGTCGCGCACGGGCGACTCGACCGTGGTCGTGCGCTCGAACCGCCACGCCGACACTTTCGCCGCCGGCATGCGCAGCTTCATCAACGAAGCGAAGCTCCTCGCGCAGTTCGACCACCCGTCGCTGGTGAAGGTCTACCGCTTCTGGGAAGCGAACGGCACCGCGTACATGGTGATGCCGTTCTACGAAGGCATCACGCTCAAGAGCGCGCTCAACGACCTCGACGCGCCGCCCGACGAAACGTGGCTGAAAACGCAGCTCGCATCGTTGCTCGACGCGCTGGAGATCATCCACAACCGGCAGTGCTATCACCGCGACATCGCGCCCGACAACATCATGATCCTGCCGGACGAGACGCCGCTGCTGCTCGACTTCGGCGCGGCGCGGCGCGTGATCGGCGACATGACACAGGCGCTCACGGTGATACTGAAGCCGGGGTACGCGCCGATCGAGCAGTACGCCGAAGTGCCCAACATGAGGCAGGGGCCGTGGACCGATCTCTACGCGCTCGCCTCGGTCGTGTACTTCGCGATCGAAGGCAAGGCGCCGGTGCCGGCGGTCGCACGCGTGATGTCCGATCCGCTGGTGCCGCTCGCGCAGTCCGCGGCGGGACGCTACAGCGACCCGTTCCTGCGCGCCATCGACAAGGCGCTGTCGGTCAAGCCCGAAGACCGGCCGCAGAACATCGCGGAGTTCCGGCAGCTCCTCGGTTTCGTCGAGCGCGCCCCGACCACGCGCTTCCTGCCCACGGGCGTCGAGCGGCGCTCGGCCGAAGACCGCATCCAGCACGACTCGCAGCCGACCGTCGCGCCGACGGTCGCGACGCCGCGGACCGCTCCGCCCGCGCCTGTGTCGACGAGCGCTGCCTCGGCGCCTGCCGCCTCGTCGGCGGCGGTCGCGCGCCCTGCGCCTGTCGCCGTTCCCGCGGAGAAAGAAACCGGCACCGGCAGGAGCAGGATGCCGCTCATCGCGGGCGGCGTCGGGCTGCTCCTGCTCGTCATCGGCGGCGCGGCGTACTGGGCGATCCAGGAAGCTTCCCCGCCCACCGCCGCGGTGCCTCCGACGAAAGGCGGCACCGCCACAGTCCCGCAGGCGGCGGTCGCCTCGGCCGCCGACGTGAACGCGAAGCTCGCGGCCTACGACTGCGCGCACCTCGAAGGCGCGGTGAACGGCGGCACCGTCATGGTGGAAGGCTTCGTATCGCGCGACGCCGACCTCCAGCGCATCAACACCGAGCTGTCGCCCCTTCCCGGCGTGAGCAGCGTCAACCGCAGCGCGGTGAAAGTGGTGCCGCCGCCGCACTGCCAGGTCGTGTCCGCGCTGTCGCCGTACATGACCGATCCGAACCGACCGAGCATCGGCCTGAAGAACGGCGCCACGACCGCGACCGAAGGACAGAAGCTCGTGGCCGCGCTCGCCGCGGCCCCGTTCGGCGGCTACATCTACGCCGACCTCTACGACACCGAAGGCAACGTCGTGCACATGCTGCCGCACGCCAAGGAGCGCTCCAACAAGGTCGAGCCGGGTCAGAAGATGACGCTCGGGGACGATCCGTTCTTCGGCATGCAGTGGGACCTGGTGCCGCCGTTCGGCAAGCACATGCTCGTCGTGATGCAGAGCCCGACGCCGCTCTTCCTGCCGAAGACGCGGCCGGATGTCGAGAAAGCTTCCGCCTATCTCGCCGCGATCAAGGAAGACGTCGCGAAGATGCGTCCCGGCGACAAGATCGTCGCGGGGTATGCGCTGTTCGATTTCGTAAAAAAATAACCGCCGTCATTCCCGACCCGCGGCAGCGACGCGACGCTGTCGCGTCGTCCCGGACCTGTCCGCGGCAGCGGACGCGATCCGGGAGCCAATTTGACTTTCAACCGGCCAAAGTAGATTCCCGCGTTCGCGGGAATGACGAGCCGTTTATTGGCAGGCGATGTTGCCGGCCGCCGCTGCGTTCGACGAACCCTGACACGACGGCTGCTGCTGCACGCCTTCGCCCGTGAACTCGTCGATGCCCGGCCGCGCGAGACCCGTCTCGAGCACCTGCCCCTGCACGAGCTGACGGCGGATGTTCTCTTTCGCGAAGCCCGCCAGCAGCACTTCCGAGATGACTTCGCGCAGCGGCGCCAGCGCGGCCCCCAACGCAGCTCGGGCGGCGGGGCTGTCCGGCGCGACGCCGTTGTAGAGCACCACGCGCTTGCTCGGGTCGTTCGCGAACTCGTACACCGGCTTGAGCGACGGATCGCCGCCCAGGAACACCACCGGCAGCGCGTTCGACTCGTTCGGAATCACCACGAACAAGCCGGGCGCCTGGATCTGCAGGAAGTTGTCCACCGTGCCGAAGACCCCCGGACCGGTCAGACCCTGCAGCTTCACCGCCGCGTTGGTGATGGCGCTATCGTTCGCGAAGTCCTTGCTCGCGATCAGCACGCCCGCGCCGTTGGTCGCCACCGAGTTGGCCGTGATCGCGATCTGCGTCGCCTTGACCGGACCGACGACGTTCGCGTTCTCGCCGAAGACGTTGAAAACCTTGAGCGGCGTTACGTCGCCGATCGTCCCGAGCTGCACGTTGCCCGACGCCGCGCCGCCGTCGGCGGTCGCGTCGATCGTCCAGGTCACCGGAGCGGTGAAGGTGGCCGTCGCGGGATTCGCCTTGGTGGTGGAAGCCAGCAGCACGTTGCCCGCGGCGGTCGTCCCGCCCGTGCGGTCGGTGTCGATCTTCGCGCCGTCGCTGAAGGTGAGATTCGTCACACCCTGCAGGTCGACTGCGCCGCCGCCGTTGACCAGCACGTCGCCGTTGATGTCGACGCTTGCGCCCGAGAGCGTCACCGCGAAGAGCTCACGATCCGCGACGCCGGCGCCGATGCCCTGCTGGAACCTCGACGTGCCGCTGCCGGTGGTCACCGTCAGCGAGCGTGCGGCCGCCGCGGTGTCGGCATTGATGCGGTTGGTGAAGATGACGTTGTTGTCCGCCGCCGGACCGTCGGTGTTCACCGTCAGGTTCTGCGCCAGCACGACCGGCGCGTTGAAGGTGATCGTGTTGCCGCCTCCGGCGTTGACGTTCACCGTCTGCGCGGCGGCGCCGTTGAAGAGGATGGAGCCTGCGTTGACGTCCAGATCGGACAGCGCAGCGGTGTTGCCGACGTTGCCGGTGAACGTGACGGTAGCCGTGCCCGCGCCGACGGTCAGGGAGCGCGCGGTGGCGTCGGAGTTGACGTTGTTCGCGAACGTGATGGCGGCGTTGTTCGACGTGAGCGTCGTGTTCGCCGTCAGCGTCACGGGGTCGTTGTAGGTCTGCGCGCCCGTCGTCGTGACGCTGCCGCCGTTGATGTCGGTCGAGCCTGAGGCGTCGGTGGTGAGCGAAGCGAGCGCGCCGCCCGCCGCACCGCCCACTGCGCCGAGGAACCGCGTGACCCCACCGGTGTTGACGTTGACCGTCACCCCGCCGTTGAGCGTATTGCCGAACGCGATGTCGGCGTTGCCGGTGCTCGCGAAGATCGTGTTGGTGCCGAGCGTCACCGCATCGCCGTAGGTCTGCGCGCCGGTGGTCGTTACGGCGCCGCCGTTGATCGCGGTGCTGCCGCCGGCATTCGTCGTGAGGCTGCCGATGCTCACGGGCGACGTGAACGTCGTCGTGCCGGTCGAGTTCACGTTCAGCGCCTGGTTGCCCGTGACCGCGCCGGTGAACGTGACGTTGCCGGTACCGGTCGAAACCGTCGTCGGGCCCGTCAGCGCCGTGGCGCCGCCGATGCTGACCGCGGTGTTTCCGGTGATGATGCTGTTCGTGAGCGAGGCGTTGCCGCTGATCGCAACGCCGCCGCCGGCGTTGATGTCTCCCGTCGCGTTCTTGGTGAACGTGCCCGAGTTGGTGACGTTCAGCGCGCCGGTGGTCGCAAAGCTGTTGTTCACGTCGAACGTCGTGCCGCGCAGTGTCGCAGAGGCCGCCGTCACGGGGCCGCCAAAAGTGGTCGCGCCCGTCGCGGCGTTGCTCTGGATCAGCGCGCCGCCGACATGGAGAGCGCCGGCGAAAGTGGTTGTGCCGGCATTGGTCAGCGTGAGCGCGCCGCCGGTGGCAACTGCGCCATTGAACGTGGTCGTCGCGGCGTTCGTCTGCGTGAATGCTCCGCCGATCGTCACGCCGGCGCCGAACGTGGCGGTGCCGGCGCTGGTCAGCGTCAGGTCGTTCAGGCCGCTGACGGCGCCGTTCACGTTGAGCGCGCTGGTGCCGCTGTTGACCGTCAGGGACTCGGCGCCCGAGCCGCCGATCGTGTTGTTGAAGAGGATCGAGTTACCGACCGGGCTGCCGCTCGTCGTATCGATCGTCGTGATGCCGCCGCCCGTGAGCGTCACCGGCGCGGCGAAGCTCACCGCGTCGCCGGTGGTGGTGATGTCGCGCGAGACGATCGACACACCGCCCGCGCCGGTCTGCGCGACCGCGCCGTCGGAGACGACGTTGCCGTTGATCGTCAGCGTGCCTGCGTTCGCGAACGTCACGCCACCGCCGCCCGTCGTCGTGATCGTGTTGTTCACGATCTGGGTGTTGCCGGTGAGGCTCACGCCCGCGGCGGCGTTGGTGTTCACCGCGCCGTCGAGCTGCGTGGTGCCGGTGCCTGCGTTCTGCACGAAAGACGCCGCCGTGACCGCGCCGGACGCGGTCACGTTGTTCGCGTTGGTGACCTGGATCGCACCGAGACGGTTGGTCGCATCGCCGACCGAGCCCGCGAACGTCATGCTGCCCGCGCCGTTGACCGTGAGATTGCGTCCCGCGCCGGAAACCGCGCCGAGGGTGAGCAACGTGCCGTTCGCGGGGGCGAATGTCGGATTGCCGGTGAGCGTCGTCGCGCCGAAGGTGAGACCCGCGGTGCCGCTCGTGACGGTGGCGTCGCGATTGAGGGTGAGCGTGTTGCTGCCGATCGACAGCGTGCCGAGGGTGTGCGTGACGCCGCCGCCGGCGGTGACTCGATCCGACTCGATGCTCACGTTGCCCGCGACGGTCGTGTTGTTGCCGAAGGCGATGCCGGTATCGCCCGCAAGCTGGAGCGCCGTGCCGTCGTTGAGCGTAAGCGTTCCGAGACCGAGCGCACCGGCGTTGCCCTGTCCGCGCAGCGTGCCTGCCGCCAGCGTGGTGCCGCCGTCGTAAGTGTTCGCGCCGGTGAGCGCCAGCGTACCGGTGCCGGTCTTGGTGAAGCCGAGCGTACCGGCGCCGTCGCTGATCACGCCGGAAAGCGTGAGGCTGTCGGTGCCGTCGGCGGTGATCGTCGTGTTGGCGTTACTGAGCAGAACGTTGCCCGCCAGCGATGCCGTGCCGGTGCCGACCAGCACGCCGCCGTTGTTGAGCGTGACCGATTCGCCGCCGACCGCTGCGTTCGAGATCCTGAGGGTCGCCGGACCGTTGATCGTCGTGCCGCCGACGGTCGAGCCCAGCGCGTTGTTGTTCGCCGCGACGAGAACGCCGCCGTTCACCGTGAGCGCGCCGTCGAACGTGTTGTTGCCCGTCAGCACCAGCGCATTCGCGCCGTTCTTGGTGAGGCCGCTCGTCGAGTTTCCGGAGACGACGCCGCGAAGCGTCACGGTATTGCCGTTGGTGTTGACGATGCTGCTGCTCGCGAGTTGGACGCCGCGGGTCGCGGCCGAGTCCATCGCACCGTCGGCGCGCAGCGTGCCGCCGTTCAGGATCAGGGTGTTCGTCGACGTCGCGTCGCCCAGCGCCGCGCTCGAGCTCGCGGCGAGGATGCCGCCGGTGATCGTCGTGGTGCCGCCGTAGGTGTTGACGCCTTCGAGCGCGAGCGTGCCCGCGCCGACTTTGGCGATGCCGAACGTGCCGACACCGTCGCCGATCACGCCGGTGATGGCGAGCGAGTTTCCGGTGTTCACCGTGATCGTGCTGTCCGCCGTCGCGAGCGTGACCGGCCCGGTCCATGTGCCGCTGCCGCTCAGCGCGTTTCCGCCGTTCAGCGTCAGCGCTTCGCCGGCGAACAAAGTTCCGCCGAGCGTGAGGTTCGCGCCGCTGTTCACCACCGTTCCGTTCGCCGTCGAGCCGAGGGCCAGGCTGTTCGACAGCAGCAGCGTGCCGGCTGCGACCGTGGTCAGGCCGTCGTACGTGTTGGCGCCGCCGAGATTGAGCGTGCCTGCGCCCGCCTTGGTGATGCCGAACGTGCCTGCGCCGTCGGCGATCGTGCCGATGATCGTGAAGGTATCGCCCGTGCCGGCCGTGATCGTGCTGTCGGCGTTGAGCGTGACGTTGCCCGACAGGAAGGCGCCGGCGCCCGTGCCGGTCAGCGCCGAGCCGCCGTTGAGCGTGAGCGCTTCATTGCCGATTGCAACGTTCGCGATCGTCAGGTTCGCGCCGTTCGCGACCGTCGTGCCGCCTGTCGTCGAGCCGAGCGCGGAGGCGTTGGACGCGATCAGCGTCCCGGCGTTGATGTTCGTCACGCCGTCGTAAGTGTTGGCGCCAGCCAGCGCGAGCGTGCCCGTGCCCGCTTTCGTGATGCCAAAGGTTCCGGCGCCGTCGCCGATCGGTCCGGAAAGCGTGAGCGCGCCGTTGACCGTGATCGTGCTGTCGGCGGTCGCAAGCGTGATCGGACCGCTGAGCGAAGCGCCGCCGCCCTGGCCCGTCAGAGCCGTGCCGCCGTTCAGCGTCACCGCCTCGTTCCCGATCGCGGCCGCGATCGTCAGGTTCGCGCCGTTCGCGACGATCGTGCCGCCGGTCGTCGAGCCGAGCGAGGACGCGTTGTTCGCGATCAGCGTACCCGCGTTGACCGTCGTCGTGCCGTCGTAGGTGTTCGCGCCGTTCAGCGCGAGGAAGCCGGTGCCTGCCTTGACGATCCCGAAGCTGCCTGCGCCGTCGCCGATCGCGCCGGAGAGCGTGAGCAGATCCGATCCGTTGACCGTGATCGTGCTGTCGGCGGTCGCGAGCGTGACAGGACCCGCGAGCGACGCGGAGCCGACACCGGTGAGCGCGAGGCCGCCGTTCAGCGTCACGGCTTCGTTGCCGATCGCGACGACGCCGCTGATCGTGAGGTTGGCGCCGTTGGCGACCGTGGTGCCGGTTCCTGCCGTGCCGTCTGCCGCGCCGAGAGCCGTATTGTTCAGCGCGACCAGCGTGCCGCCGTTTATCGCCGTGGTGCCGGCGTAGGTATTCGCGCCGGACAGCATCAGCGTTCCCGCGCCGTTCTTGGTCAGCGTGCCGCTGCCCGTGGCGATGATGCCGCTGACGAAGGCATCGCCCGCGCCCTGGAAGGTGAGGTTCTGGTTCGTACCGGTGATCGCGTTCGCGTTGTTCAGCGTGAGGTTGCCGGCATCGGACTGTATCGTCGACGCGCCGGTCAGCGTCACCGCGCCGCCGACCGTATTGTTGCCGGAGAGGTTGCGCAGCGCGCCGTTGCCGCCGACGCCTGTGCCGGCGATGTTCAGCGGGTTGACGATCGAGATACCGCCTTGCAGCGAGAGGGTGGCGCCGTTCGCGACCGTTGCGGTGCCGGCAGGATTGCCCAGGGCGCTGTTGCTCGCGGCGACCAGCGTGCCCGCGTTGATGCTCGTGCCGCCCTGGTAATTGTTCAGGCCGGACAGCGTCAGCGTGCCGGTGCCGTTCTTCGTCAGCGATCCGGACGTCGTGTTGATCGCGCCGCTGATCGCGCCGTCGCCCGCGCCCTGGAACGTGAGGTCCTGGGCGCCGTTGACGGCGAACGCGTTGTTGAGCGTGAGCGTGCCGGCGTCGGACTGCAGCGTGGACGCGGCGTTGAGGGTGACGGCGCCGGTGAGCGTGTTGTTACCGGTGACGTTGCGCACCGCGCCGTTGCCGCCGACGCCGCTGCCGGCGATCGTCAGCGCGTCGGCGATCGTGATTCCGCCTTGCAGCGCGAGCGTCGCGCCGTTCGCGACCGTGGTGCCGCCGGCGCTCGTACCCAATGCGCCGCTGTTGGTCGCGGTGAGCGTGCCTGCGTTGATCGTCGTCGTGCCGGTGTACGTGTTATTGCCCGAGAGGGTCAGCGCGCCCGCCCCCTCCTTGGTCAGCGTGCCCGCACCGGTCGTGATCGTGCCGCTGACGAGCGTATCGCCCGCGCCCTGGAACGTGACGTTCTGCCCCGCGCCGGTGATCGAATTCGGCGCACTGAGCGTGAGCGTGCCGGCGTCGGTCTGAAGCGTCGACGCGCCGGTGAGCGTGACGGTGCCGGACAGCGTGTTGCTGCCGGTGAGATTGCGCACCGCGCCGTTGCCGCCGATACCGGTGCCGGCGATGCTCAGCGCGTCGGCGAGCGTGATGTTGCCCTGGAGCTCGAGCGCGGCGCCGTTCGCGACGGTGGTGCCGGCGGCAGCGGTGCCCAGCGATCCGCTGTTGGTGGCGATCACCCGGCCCGCGTTGATGGTCGTCGCGCCGGTGTAGGTGTTCGCGCCCGACAGGGTCAGCGTCCCGGTGCCGGCCTTGGTGATCCCGTTCGAGCCGTTGTTGATCACGCCGCTCACGGTGATGTCGCTCGCGCCCTGGAACGTGACCGCACTGCCGGTGACCGGACCCGTCATCGTGAGCAGGCCCGCATCGGACTGCACGATCGTGGCCGCGCCGCCCGACGAGAACGCACCGGTCAGTGTGTTGTTGCCGGAGGCATTGAGCAGAGTGCCGCCGCCGGCATTGGTGTTCAGGGCGTCGGCGATGGTGATATTGCCCTGAAGCTCGAGCGTGGCGCCGTTGTTGATCCCGGTGCCGCCGGCGCTCGTGCCGAGTGCGCCGCTGTCCGTGGCGCGCAGCGTGCCCTCCTCGATCGAAGTCATGCCGGTATACGTGTTATTGCCGGCGAGCGTCAGCGTGCCTGCCCCGAATTTTTGAAGCCCGGCGGAGCCGGTGGTGATGGTCCCATTGACGACGAAGTTGCCGGCACCACTGAACTGGAGGTCCGGACCGGCGCCGGTGATCGAGTTCGCCGCGCTGAACGTGAGCGTGCCGGCGTCGGAAGTTATCCCGGAAGCGTCGCCCGCCGCACCGACGAGCGTCACGGTGCCGGAAACGGTGTTGTCGCCGGAGAGGTTGCGCAGGTTCGAATTGTTGCCGAGCGACACCGCATCGGCGATCGTGATCCCGCCTTGCAGCGCGAGCTGCGCTCCACTGGCGACCGTCGTGCCGCCGGTGTTCGTACCGAGCGCGCCGCTGCTCGCCGCGACGAGCGTGCCTGCGTTGATGGTCGTCGCGCCGTCGTAGGTGCTCGCCCCCGACAGCGTCAGCGTGCCGGTGCCCGCCTTGACGATGCCGAAGGTGCCTGCGCCGTCGCCGATCGCGCCCGAGAGCGTCAGCGCATCGGTGCCGTTCACCGTGATCGTGCTGTCGGCCGTGACGAGCGTGATCGCGCCGGCCAGCGATGCGCCCGTCCCGGTCGCGGTGAGCGCATTGCCGCCGCTGAGCGTCAACGCCTCGCTGCCGATCGCGACGTTGGCGATCGAGAGGTTCGCGCCGTTCGACACGACGGTGCCGCCTGTCGTCGTGCCCAGCGCGGCTGCGTTCGCGGCGACGAGCGTGCCTGTGTTGACGTTCGTCACACCGTCGTAGGTGTTCGCGCCGGAGAGCGTCAGGGTCCCGGTTCCGGTCTTGGTAATGCCGAACGTGCCGGCGCCGTCGTCGATGATGCCGGACACCGTGAGGGTGCCGGCGCCGTCGACCTGGATTTCGGCGCTGGACGTTGAGCCCGTGACGAGGGTCGTCGCGCCGCCGAACGAAGCCGCGCCCGTGCCCCTGAGGCGGCTGCCGGTGGCGAGCGTCAGCGCCTCGCCGCCGATGGCGACGCCGGCGATGCGCAGCTCGGCGGAGGGATCGAGAACGGTGCCTCCGACGGTCGACCCGAGCGCGGTGGCGTTCGCCGCGATCAGAGCTCCGGCTGCGACCGTGGTCGTGCCGTCGTAGGTGTTGGCGCCCTCGAGCCTGAGCGTCCCCACGGGGCTGGTCTTGGTCAGCCCGCCCGGCCCGCTGATCACGCCCGCGATGGTCACGTCGTTGGCCTGCGTGGCGATGGTGCCGGTGGTGGTCAGCGTGACGCTGCGCGTCGCGGGCGAAACGAACGAGGCGTCGGCGCGCAGCGTGGCTCCCGCGCCGTTGAAGATCAGCGTGTTGGTCGCGCTGCCGTCGCCGAGCGCGTCGGTCGAATTCGCCGCGAGCGTGCCGCCGGCGATCGTGGTCGTGCCGCTGTAGGTGTTCGCACCCGACAGCACCCAGGTGCCGGCGCCGGCTTTGGTGAGCGTCCCCGTCGTCGTCGCGATGATCCCGCTGATCGCGCCGTCGCCTGCGCCCTGCAATGTCAGGTTCTGGCCCGCGCCGGTCACGGCGTTCGCGTTGTTCAGCGTGAGCGTGCCCGCGTCCGATTGGATGGTCGAAGGCGCAGCCAACGTGACCGTCCCGCCCCACGTATTGAAACCGCTCACGTTGCGCAGCGCGCCGTTGCCGCCGACGCCGGTGCCGCTGATGGTCAGCGCTTCGTTGCCGACCGTGATGTCGCCTTGCAGCTCGAGCGCGGCGCCGCTCAGCACGGTCACTCCGCCCGCCGCCGTTCCTGCGGCCGTGTCGTTCTGCAGATTCAGAACGCCGGCGTTGACGTTCGTCGCGCCGCTGTAGCTGTTCGCGCCCGAGAGGGTGAATGTCCCGGTGCCGCTCTTGATCAGCCCGCCGGCGCCCGTGATCTGTCCGGCGAACGTCGTGCTCGTGTTGTTTTCGCCGGTGTTCAGGATGTTCGCGTTGAGCTGTACGGTCGCGCCCGCGACGCCCGAAAGCGACCCGATGACCTCGTTCGCCTGCAGCTCGAACGTCGCGCCGTTCGCCACGATGACCGCTCCACTGCGGGTCGCCGCGAGGAAGTCGGGGATCGCGTTGGAGTTGGTGACGGACAGCGTGCCGGCGTTGATGTTGGTGTCGCCGCCGTAGGTGTTGGTGCCGCCGAGCGCCAGCGTGCCCGTGCCGGTCTTCGTCAGTGCGCCCGTTCCCGAGATGTTTCCGTCGTAGGTGAGCGTGAACGTCGGGTCGACCTGGAAGGTTCCGCCGCCGGCGTTCAGCGTGGTGGCGCGCCCCGCGTTCAGCGTGAACGTCGCCGTCGCCTGGAGCGTGCCGCCGTCGAACGTGAGCGGCGCGACGGCACCGAGGTTCGCATCGGCGCTGATCGAGAGCACCCCGCCGTTGATGTTCGTGCCGCCGGAATAAGTGCTCGCCCCGCCGGTGAGCGTCAGCGTGCCGGCGCCGGTCTTGGTGAGGCTGCGACTGCCCGTCTCGCCGATGTTGCCGGCGATGAGAACGCTGTCGGTGTTCCCGGTGTTGATCGTGAGGTCCTGGGAAAGCGTCACCGGCCCGGTCAGGGTCGCGGTGTTCCCCGTTTGCGTCGCCACGGACACCGTCTGCGCGGCGCCGGCGTTGAAAACGATCGAGCCCGCGGTGACGTCGAAATCGGCAAGAGTCTGCGTGGCGCCGACGTTGCCGCTGAACGTCGCGGTGCCGGTGCCTGCAGTCACGGTGAGGGTGCGGTTGTTCGCCGCGAGATCGGCGTTGATCGTCGAACCGAACGTGATGTTGTTATCCGCGGCCCCGTCGGTGTTGAAAGTGGCGCTCTGTCCGAGCGTGACCGGGCCGTTCAGGGTCACAGTGTTGCCGCCCTGATCGTTGACGATCGCGCTCGCCGCATTGAACGCGATCGATCCCGCGGTGACGTCGAGATCGGCGAGCGCCTGCGTCGTGCCGATGCTGCCGCCGAACGTCGCGGTCCCGGCGCCGGCGGTGACCGTGAGCGTTCGATTGTTTGCCGCCGCGTCGTCGGCGTTGACCGTCGAGGTGAACGTGACGTTGTTATCCGAGCCCGCCGCCTTGTCGGTGTTGACGGTGACGTTCGCGCCGAGCACCACCGGCCCGGTGAACGAAACCGTCGTGGCCGGAGCGTTGTCGTCGTTGACGTTGATCGTGGGGTCGTTGAGGTTGATCGCGCCCGCGGTCACGGCGAGGCCCGCCAGCGGCTGGGAGTTGCCGATCGCGCCGCCGAACGTCGTCGCACCCGCGCCCGCGAGGATCGTGAGGCTGCGGTTGTTCGCAGCCGCATCGTCCGCGTTGATCGTCGACGAAAAGCTCACGTCGCCGCCGCCGGCGCTCGTATTGATCGTGACGTCGCTCGCCAGCACGACGGGACCCGTCAGTGTGACCGCGCTCGCAGCGCCGGCGCCGCCGGCGGTGACGAGGTTCGAAGCGAGGTTGAGCGTCGTTCCGGTGAGCGCGATCGATCCGTTCGTCGTCTGCACGCCGTTCGCAACCGTCGGATTCACCGCTGCGGCGCCCACGACGGTGAACGCGTTCGCGTCGGTGAACGCGAAGTTGCCGGCAGCGGTGACGAAGCCGGTTAAATTCGTGACGTCGTTGCCGGCGTCGGTGAGCGTGACGCCCGTGCCGGCGACGAGACCGAGCGTCGCCTCGCTGATCGTCTTCCCTGCGCCCTGGGTGATCGATCCGCCGGTTCGCAGCACGAGGCTGGTGGTGCCCGTCGGCGCGATCGCATCGGTCAGCGTGATATTGCCGGCAGCGGTCCCATCGCTGCGGCCGATGGTGAGCGCCCCGGTAGTGACCGTGTCAATCTCCGCGCTGGTGAGACCGAGCGTGCCGGCGGTGTTGGTGCCGAGGTCGATCTGGCGGCCCGCAGTCGTGGGCCGCAACGTGACGCTCGTACCGCTGATCGTGCCGCCGGCGAGCGCCATGTCGTCGGCGGTGAACGCCAGTGCGCCCGTCGTCGTAATGCCGTTCGCTGCGTTGACCGCGAGCGTTCCCGCGGTCACGAGCTCGATGTTCTTGGAACCGGCTGTGATCGGCGCATCGGTGCCCAGCGTGATGCCGCCGGTGTTCGCGGTAGTCCCGATCGTGAGCAGGGAGCCGGCGGTGATCAGGTCGATCTCGGCATCGGAAACCTTGAAGTCCTTGGTGGCGTCCTCGATGCCGATCGTCGCGGCATTCGTCGACGGACGCAGGACGACACTGGCGCCCGTCACGTTCGCGCCGAGGACGAGATCCGTCCCTTGCAGCGTGACGGTGGTCGCACTGCCGTTGCCGATGGTTCCGGCAGCCGTCGTCGTCAGCGTGCCGGTCCCGTTCGCATCGCTGTCGGCGATGATGTCGATCGCGCCGTTCGTCGTGCCGCCGGCGGCGGCGCCCAGCGAAATATTGCCGGCCGAGTTGAGCGTAACGCCCGTGCCGCCCGCAAGCGTCGCCCCGGCGTTCACGGTCATGTCTCCGTTGGTGCTGATCGAGAGCGCGCCCGCGCCCGCGTCGACGGCGCCGGTAACGGTGAGGGAGTTGACGTCGAGGACCGAGAAGCCGACGCCGCTCGAAGCGCCAAGACTGGTAAACGCGTTGTTCTGCGTGAGACTGACCGGCCCCGTAGCGTTCGCGGTCAGCGTCGTTGCGGTGATGATGCCGCCGCTCTGAGTGATGCCGCCCGTGCCGCCCGTGAGCGCGACGCTCGTGCCGGCAGTGACGTTCGCTCCGAGCCCGACCGAGCCCGAGCCACCGTTGGTGGTGATCGTGACCGAGCCGCCCGCGCTCACAGGAGCGTTGATCGCGACGTTGCCCGCAGCGGCCGGCGCCGCCGCTCCGGGATCCCTCGCGCTCATGGTGAGAGAGCCCGCAGTCAGGTTGATCGAGTCGCCGATCGTCACGCTGTTGCCGGCACGCAGCGCAAGATCGCCGGCCGCCTTTACGATCGCACCGCCGGCCTGCACGGCGATGTTGTTCTCGGCCTGCAAGCTGACGGCGCCCGCGATCGCGCCGACTGCGGTCCCGCTGATGCTGAGCGTCTCGCCTGGCCGATCGGTGAACGCGACCGTGCCGTCGGCGGCTTCGAGGTCGTCGGTGCCCACGGCAACGATGTTGATGTTCGTGGGGTCGAGCAGCAGCGTGCCCGATCCGCCGTTCGGAGCCGATGTATCGACAGCACCCGAAAACGCCAGCGCCTTCTTCCCCGAAACCTCGACGAATCCCCCGTTGCCCGCGTCGGCTCCGCCGCGCGCGCTGATGCTGCCGTAGAAGCGCGTCGCGTCATCCGCCCACACGATCACCTTCCCGCCGTCGCCGACGGTGATCGCATCGGCTCTGATCTGCGCATCCTTGGCGACGTAGGTGCGAAATGCATTCGCGACGTCGGGGTTCTTGCCCTGGAAGTCGCCGCCGACGAGCACGCTGCCGCCGCCGGTCGCGCCCGACGCGTCGAGCGTCGCGTTGCCGAAGAGCCCTACGTATTCGCCGAGGACGCGGATGTCCCCGCCCTTCCCTGCGTTCGACGACGCATCGACCAGCGACGTCACGCTCGTCACGCCGCTCTTCCCGCCGTCGAGCCAGATCTGACCGTCGCGCTCGGCCATGCCGCGCGCGAGGATCATGCCGTCGACGTTGAGCACCGTCTTCAGCAGCGCGTTCTTCGCCGCTGCGCTCATGATCACGCGCCCGCCGTCGGCCTGGATCACGCCGCCGTGCGTGATCGCGGCATCCGCTGCGGCTGCATTCACTTTGAGTTGAAGCAGACCGTCGCCGTCGAAGTCGAGCAGCATCGAATCGCCCGCGCCGAAGGCGACCGAGCCGTTGCTCGCGACGACCGTGCCCTTGTTGTGCACCTGCTTGCCGAGGAACGCGACGTAGCCGCCTTTCGGTACACGGATCGTCGCTTCGTTGACGATCGAACCCGAGCCCGCGCCTCCGGTGAAGGCGTAGTTGCCCTTCATGAAGTCGGCGTTCGAAAGGTTCAGCGTGGACGCGACGAGACCGCCCACGTCGATGCTCGCGCCGGCCGACATGTAGACGCCCGCGGGATTGAGCAGGAACACCTGGCCGTTCGCCTGCAGCGAGCCGTAGATCTCGGAACGGCTGCCGCCGACCACGCGGTTCAATGCGACCGATGCGGCGTTCGGCTGGTTGAAGATGACGCTGTTGCCCGAGCCGATGCTGAAAGTCTGCCAGTCGAGCGCGGCTTTCTGCGTCGCCTGGTTGATCGTGAGCGTGGAGGGATTGGTCTGGGTGATCGTCGCCGATCCTGCCGAGACGCTGCCGCCGGTCGGCAACGCCTGCGCCCGGGCGCCCGTCGCGCTTAGAGAGAGCACCGCCAGGGCGACGGCCGAAGCGATCGGAGTGTGCGCGAAGGCTTGGCGGGAAGAGGGCTCGGCGCGCGCTTGCGGCGCGTTCTCAATGGCGGTCATCGCAGCTCCTGGCGGTGCGCTTTGTGTATGGGTGCGAGCGCGGCCTGCCCGGGCGGACCGCCCCCTCCAGAACTTGAAATACTACCCGACCGCGCGATGCGGAGGGATCGAAGGTTTGGCCGATTTCACGGGAAACCTAGAGGTTCTTCTGCAACTGGAAGAACACCCGCGGCTTCTTGTCGTCCGGATCGGAGATCGGATTGCCGGTGAGGCGCCACGCGACGGTCGCGCGCACGAGGAAATCGTCCTGTTTGGTCCACGTGAGGCCGAGGCCGACGCCGCTCAGCGTGCGCTGGTTGGTCGGCGTCTCGAGCGGGAGCGGGTCCTTGTTGAGCCGTCCGTGCGCCCAGTCGAAGAATGCGAGGCCGACGAGGTTGCCCGGCATGAACGAAGGCTGCGGCAGGTCGCGCCGGACTTCGAAGTTGAAGATGTGCGCTTCGTCGGAAGTCGCTTCGCCGACGGCATACGCGCGCACCGCGCTCGGTCCGCCGAGTCCGATCTTCTCGCTCGCGTCGAGGTTCTTCGATGCCCATTGATACTGGTACGAGGCGAACGCGACGGTCTTCTCGACGAGCGCGTTCAGGCGGCTCGCCTGGAAGTTGATCCGCGTGTAGCCTCCCGCGGTCTGGTGACCGGTCGTGGGCGACTGATCGGCCGCGACGGCGTTCGCATTGCCGCGGATGTCGAGGTCGCCGCGCGTAAACGCAGCCGAAAAGTTGTTGATGCCGCCGCGCAGGAACGAATCGCGCGAGTCGCCGACGAGCGCGAAGTTGCCCACGTGCGTCCTGCGGTCGGAAACCGATGCGGTGGCGACCGCGATGTCTTCGAAGTAGCGCCTGTCGATGCCCGCCTGGCCGAAGAGGTTGAGGTTGCGCGTGCGGATGATCGGGTGCAGCGCGAAGATCGAGACGATCTCCGAGCGGCCGCCCAGATTGAGCTGATCGAAGAGCGCCGTGCCGACGTGGTAATTGAGGCGCAGGTACGCCGCGCCGACCTTGGTGCCGTAGTTGCCCACCGGCGTGAGGTACGAGACGCGGCCGAAGTCGAGGTCCGCGCCGCCGCCGGGGATGCCGAGCAGGCCGCGGAACGAGAGCAGGTCGCCGCGCTTGAACGGGCTGTTGAAGTTGATGCTGCCGCCCAGGCGGAAATCGCTGGTGAAGCGCGAGGTGTGGTTGTCGAACTCGAGCGTCGCATCGACGCGGCGCGCCGCGGCGACCTTCAGCACGATGTCCGAGGTGCCCGGCGCGCTTCCGGGCTCGACGATCGAGCGCACCGTCAGGCCGCGCAGGTCCGAGACGAGGAAGAGCGAGCGCTCGACGACGTCGCGGTGCAGGACGGTTCCCGGTTTGAGCGGCGAGACCAGCCCTTCGATCATGCTCTTCGAGACCGGTACGTCCGGTTCCATGTCGATGCGCACCTGGCCCAGCCGGCCTTCGAGCACCGCGATCTCGACGACGCCGTTGTCGATCTTCTGCTCGGGCAGGAACGCCTGCCCGACGATGTACCCTTTGCGCTGCAGGTATTCAGAAACCGCGTCGACGGCCGTTTGTAGATCGTCGAACGTCTTGTTCGGACCGATGAAGCCCTTGACCTCGTTCTGCAGCTCCTGCTCGCTGACGACCGTGAGCCCGCTGAACCGGAATGCCTTGACGTCGGTCTTGAGACCCGGCACCGGCTTGACCGCGCGGCGCTTGTCCTGCTCGATGGCGCTGTCGGGCGTGCGCGGCAGTGCTTTCTCGCGCTTCTCGATCTCCCTCAGCGTCTCGGGCACCGGGTTCACCTGGGGGCCGCCGGGCACATTGACCTGCGCGTGCGCGACGCTCACGCATGACAGGGCCAGGGCAAGAACGGGAGAACGGAAACGTCTGCGCTTGCGAACGGGTACAACCCCGGCTCGTGTCATGCTTGTCCCTGAACGATGAAGCGTATTTGTGCGATTTTTCACATGATAACCTCGGCATATTCCCGATACAACGCTGCGGCACTCTACGTGCTTCAAAAAACAAGACTTTTCTGCAAGTACGCAACACCTTGCGGGGGGTCTCACGCGGCTCGCCCGGCGGTATGAGCCGGCGGCAGACACTCAAGCGCCTGCTGGCTCTGGCGGGCGCGGCCACGCTGCACGGCCGGCCGCTTCCCCTGTGGGCGCAGACGCGCGGCGACCAGGTCGTGCCCGGCAAGCGCCAGGCTCTGGTGTTCGGCAACACCGCCTACACCCCCGACCGGCAGTCCATTCCGAGCTCGCGCAAGAACGCCACCGACGTCGGAGCGGCGCTGTCGGAGCTGGGATTCGAAGTGCGCCGCGAAGTCGATCAGGGTGTGGGCGCGATGCGCGCGATGCTCCGGGATTTCTTCGCATCGGTGAAGAGCAGCGGCGGCCCGCCGCTCGCGATCCTCTACTACACCGGTCACGGCATACAGTTCCGGGGCGAGAATTACCTCGTGCCCTCGGACGTGAAGCTCGACCAGAGCGCCGAGAGCATTGCGCGCGACTCGATCAACATCGACCGCGAGATCATCGCCGAAGCCTCGCTGCCGAACGACGGCACCTGCGCGCTGATCTTCGACGCGTGCCGCAACGATCCGACACGCAATCCCAAGGACGCCGGCGGCAGCTTCAACCAGGTGAACCCGCCCCGCGGCACGGTGATCACGTTCTCGACCGCGCCCGGCAAGTTCGCGATCGCACCGCGCTCGCCCGACGAGAACAGCATCTATACCGCGATCCTCGTCGAGGAGCTCAAGAAAGCCAACCCCGCGATCTCGATCAAGGACTTCCTCGATGCGGTGAAATTCCGGGTGAAGCGATCGATGGAGTCGTCCGAAGACAAGTTCCTGCGCACGCACGCGCAGGACCCAGAGGTCGCCGCCAACCTGCGCCTGCGCATGAGCCTCGTCATCGAGAAGCTCGAGGAGAAGAAGGTCGCGCCTGTACCGGTCGACGACGCCGAGGAAAAAGCATGGGCGCTGATCGACCAGACGGTCGTGCCTGCGGAGCGCCTGAAGCTCCTGAAGGATTTCATCGAGAAGTTCCCGAAGAGCCGCTTCCAGCAGGCGGCGCAGGTGCAACTCGAGCGCGCGGTGCTGTCGGAGGCGGCGACGCAGAGAAACCGCGTGCAGATCGACGAGAAGATCGGCGACGCCGAGTTCAAGGCCGAGCAGGCGAAAGCGCTCGACGGCGACAAGGACGCGGCGTTCCGCGTCGGGCAGATGTTCGAGCGAGGCTCGAACGGCGTGCCCGCCGACGAGCGGCGCATGGTGCAGTGGCTGCGCCATGCGTCGGAGCTCAAGAATGGAATCGCGAGCTACCGGCTCTACCAGTACTACAACAGCAAGGGGTTGGATCGCGATGCGGTTCGCTACGAGAACCGCGCCAGGGAACAGGGCTACGTGCTGCCCGAGCGTCTCGCGACGACGCGATAGAATGCAGGCCGGACGAACACGTCCGGCCCGCGCAAAAGACCGGTTACTTCGCGGTGCGGACCAGCTCGACCCGGCGGTTCGCCTGGCTGTCCGGGTTCGAGGGATCCTTCAGATCGTCCTTGCCGCGGCCGACCGGCTTCAACGCCTTGGCATCGACCCCGTACGACGAGACGAGGTGTCGCGCGACCGATTGAGCGCGAGCCGCGGAGAGCTTGCGGTTGAGCTCGTCGGAGCCGCGCGCATCGGTGTGACCTTCGATGACGATCTCACCCGGCGCGAGCTTGCCGTTACGCGAGGCGAGCGCCTTGCCGAGGTTCTCGAGCTGCGCGCGCGCTTCGGGCGTGAGCTCCGCCGAACCGGTCTGGAAGCGGATGTCCATGCCGACCGAGCGCTCCCCGGTCGGGCGCACCGCGAGGCACTGGTACTTCGTGCTCTCGCATTCGGCTTCCGGGAACAGGAAGCCTGTAAGCTGCTCGGTGCTCGGCGTGTTCTTGCCGATGGACAGGGTCTCGCGATCGTGGCCCGCGGCCTGACAGACCGCGCTCGCGGCGAGAAGAGTTGCGCAGACTGCGGTGTATGCGATCTTCATAGGGCGTACCTCAGTTCGGTTTGCGGACCAGCTCGACCCGGCGGTTGACCGGCGCGTCGGGGTGAGCCGGGTCCTTCAGAAATTCCTTCCCCATTCCAAGCGGCTTGAGCGTTTTTTCCTCCACCCCGTACGACGCGACCAGATGCTTGACCACCGTATTCGCGCGTTGTTCCGACAGCTTCTTGTTGTATTCGGCGCCGCCGCGCGCGTCGGCGTGGCCTTCGATGACGATCTCGCCCGGCGCAAGCTTCCCCTTGCGCGCGGCGAGCACCTTGCCCAGCGTCTCGAGCTGCGCCTTTGCTTCCGGCGTGAGCTCGGCCGATCCGGTCTGGAACTTCACGTCCATGCCGATGGCACGCTCGGTGGTGGGACGCACCGCGAGACACTGATACGTCACGTTCTCGCACTGCGCTTCGGGAAAGAGAAAGCTTTCGAGCTTCTTGGCGTCGCCCGGGCCTTTGCCGAGCGTCATCGTCTCGCGTTCGGCGGCCAGCGCGGGCATACACGACAGGGCGAGCAGAGCTGCCGCCGTCATGGTGTATGGGGCTTTCATGCCTGGCTCCTCGGTATTAGAAAAACAGGTACTTGGATCGACATTCTTTCTAGCAACAGGGGCTGTGGGTGTCAATCAGCCGCGAGGTCGGACGCGCATCGCGGGCCGCGAGCTTACTCCCAATCTATCGCCAATGCGATAATAGCAGCGGCGATCCGGCGGGCCATCAACGTTCATGATCGGTTCGACCGCGCCAGCCTTACACGATAACGAACCCGGCCAGAAGACAGGAGGCAATATGTCTAGTCTCACGTGCCGCGAGCACCGCCGTGCTCCGCTCAACCCCTTGGCCGTGCTGCTGTGCCTCACGCCGTTCGCCGCATCCGCCGAGTTCGAAGAGGTGCGCATCGTGCGCACCGAGCCGATCCAGATCCAGCAGGCCTGTCCGCCGGGCGTCGTCACCCAGGCGCCGCCCCCGCCCGTGGCAGTCGCCCCCGCTCCACCTCCGCCGCCTCCCGCGGGCGGCGGCATCACCGGAACGGAAGTCCTGGGCACGGTTGCCGGTGCTGCGGTAGGCGGTTTGCTCGGCCACCAGGTAGGCGGCGGCTCCGGCCGAACCGCGGCAACCGTCGGGGGCGCGGCCGTCGGGGGATACGCCGGCTACAAGCTCGCCGAGCAGAAGCCCAAACCTGCCGCGCCGCCACCCCCGCCGCAAGCGGCTGCGCCGGCGCCGATCTGCCTGATGACGCAGTACCGGGTGTTCTACGCGCGCCAGAGCGGACTGCAGGGCGACGTCGTCATGACCTCGCAGCCGACGAGCCAGTCGCTCATGATCAACTTCTGCGGGGACAAACCTTGCATGTAGTCGCCGCGACCTAAAAGGCCGGAGCGCGCCGACATGAAAATCAACCGCAAGAGCGTTTCGTTGTTCATTGCAGCATCCGCCCTTTCGCTTGCGGCGGTGGGCACCGCGCCAGCTGCTGCGGCGCCCGCGCCGGCGGCCACCGAGACACCGCCGGGCGTCGCTCCCGAGGAGATGCTCAAGCGCAACCAGGTGAGCGCCGCGCGCGACATCGGCGACGGCGATTTCCGCCGGGAGCAGGACAAGGGGCTCGGCGGCGATCGCGACGCCGCGCTGAAGGTGGCGCAGATGTTCAAGGCCGGATCGAACGGGGTGCCGAAGGACGAGCGCCGGATGGTGCAGTGGCTGCTGCACGCCTCGCAGCTCAACAACGGGGCGGCAAGCTACCAGCTCTACCAGTATTTCCTCGATCAGCGGCTGGACCGTGAAGCGGTGTTCTTCGAGAACCGGGCGATCGAGCAGGGCTTCACGCCGCCGCCGCGGGTCGACCCGCGGCGGGGCTGATCAGGCGCCGGACTCGGCGTTGCACCACACCGCGAGGGCGGAGTAGTTGTCCTGGCCCTTGCGGCCGCGGGCGAGCACCCGCGCTTCGAGCAACCTCAGCCATTCCTCCGCCGAAGCGGCGTCGTCCAGCGTGCTCTGGAGCTCCGCTTCCTCCACGTATTCCCACAGGCCGTCGGTGCAGAGCAGGAACTTGTCGCGATCCTGCAGCTCGTAGGGCTGCTCGGTGACGCGCGGCTCGAAGCCGTCGAGATCGCCCATGGCCGCCAGCAGCTTGCTGCGGTCGGGCGCGGTGCGCAGGTCTTTCGGATCGAGGAGCCCTGCTTCGACGAGGCTTTGCACCACGCTGTGATCCCGCGTCTGCGCCACGATCGCGTGGTTGCGGAAACAGTAGAGGCGCGAATCGCCGAGATGGCCCCACGTCGCGAGGCCGCGCTCGAAATCGACTGCGAGCACCACCGCGGTGGTGCGCATGTCGCCGATCTCGTCGTTGAGCTGCTGGGTGCGCACGACCATCTCGTTGGCGTTGCGCATCGCGGCCTCGATAGCCGTGCCGCTGCAGTCGTGCCGTTCGCGGAACCAGCCCAGGGTCTCCTGGACGACCAGCTTGGAAGCGACGTCGCCGCCGCGATGCCCGCCGGCGCCGTCCGCGACGACGCAGAAGCAGACACCGGGCCCCGACCAGAAGCCGCACGCATCCTGGTTACTCGAGCGCCCCCCGGCTCTGGACAGGACTGCTATCTCCAACTGCATATCGAATCCCTACCGCTGGTTGGCGGCGTCTTCCTGTTCCAGTTTATCTATTTGCGCTTCGTATGCGCGCAGGAATTCTTTTCCGAACAGCGTTTGAAAGTCGTCCTGCGCTTCTTTCGAGATCTCGCGGTAGAGCTGTTCGTAGAGCTCCCACAGTCGCGCGCGGCGGCTCCCGGGAAGAATCGAGCCGAGCACGCTCTTCTTCGTGAGGCGCCCTTCGAGCTGCACGGGGTCGAATCTGCCCAGCACCCCTTCCAGCGCCGCGCGCATGCCCGCCATGAAGCCGAACTGGTGCGATCGGAGATCGTTGTATGCATCTCGCATCGCGTCGGCGGCTGTCATGAAACCCCTGCCCTGCGGATTGAGCAGGTTCTGGAACGCGGCGTCGACGGTCGGCGAAAACTTCAGCGGATTGTTCTCGCGCGCCACGATGACCGTGGCCTGCGCGCGCACTTCGCGCTTCGTCAGCGCGCGGGCGAGCAGGAGATCGAGGGTGCCGCGCAGCGATTCGTGCATGAGCCGGCCGATCAGATGCATCAGCTCCGGCGTGAGGCCGCCCGGCGGGAGCTTGAGCTCCGTCGCGCGCGCGCCTTCGAGGAACGCCGCGAGCAGCGCATCGGGCGGCGCGCTCGGCGCGGTCGGCGCGGGCGCGTGAGCCGGTGCGGTGTACGGCGCCGCAGCCGGTGGCGCGGGTTGCGCGGGAGGCGGCGCCGGTGCGCGCTGCGGCGCGATGGGCGCGTCGATCCGCGGTGCGAAGTCCTGCTGGGGTTTGGCCGCCGCGGCCGCGCGCTTGGGCGACGGCAGGATGACCGTCTTGATCTCCTCGGTGGGGCTGTCGTCCTGCGCGGTGTCCCAAGACAACATCATGCCGCCGGGGTTGCCCGCCGCCGGCGGCGCCGCAGGCTTCGGCGCAGGCGGCGGCTCGACGGCCGCCCTGGGCGGCGGATCGGTGATCTCGGGCTTGGGTCGCGGCATCTGGAATGCCCCGGAGAGGATCGGCGCGTCGTCGCGCTGCGACGCGGGCTGGGGCGATTTCTCCGGCGCGAACGGCGCGAGCGGATCGGTGCCGTGACCCGCGAGCGGATCCTGCGGCCCGAGCGGGTCCCACGTGCTCGACTGCTTCAGGCCGAAGAGGTCGTCGACGCTCTGTCCAGCGGCCGGCGTGAGATTGAGGGGATCGGCGGCGGGCGCGGCGGCGGAACGCGGCGCGGGCGCGGGGGTCGCCTGTGGCAGCAGGTCGGCGAACGGATCGAAATCCGCGGGGATTCCGCCGGCATGCTGCGGCCCGCCGCTCGCGGGCGGCAAGCCGAACGGATCGTGCGGCGCAGGGGCTGCATAGGCATTGGGCTGCACCGGCGGTTGCGCCGCGGGGGCAGGCAGCAGATCCGCGAAAGGATCGTCGGGAAGGACCGGCGCGGGCGCCGCCGCGGCGAGCGCACGGCCCGACAGCGTGGCGCGCAGCGAGTATTCGCCGATCCTGAGCTCGTCGCCGTTGCGGATCGGGACTTCGTTGCCGCTGCCCACCGCGGTCCCGTTGACGAGCGTGGGCGTCGCGCTGCCCAGGTCGCGCAGCACGAACATGCCGCCGCGGAACGCGACTTCGGCCTGGGTGCGTGAGATGTAGCGCTTGTCGTCGGGCAGGACGAGCGTATTGCCTTCGGCCCTCCCGATGCTGCCGCCCATCTCGTCGAATTCCGCGTGCAGCGGCTCGAGCAGCGGCTGGTTGGCGAGAGTGGTGGCCTCGATTTTCAACATAGAACAGCGTAGTGAGTCGTGTGGCTGGCGCCCGTTGAACGATTGTAGTCGACCTTGCGCAGCGGCTCACCGCGTATGGCGACTCGCGTCACTGCAATAATGCCGTTTTCCCTCGAGGCCTCGCACCGTTGCAATATACTTCGGCTCTTCACACTGTTTTCGATGATCGGTGACGCGATGGATCCGGTATTGCTCGCCAGCAACAGCACGATCGTCATGGGTCAGCTCGCGCCTCAGATGGCGTCGCTGACGTCGGCCATGCCGCACCTTCTCAGCCTCGGCCCCAACATGGAGCAGCTCGTCGGGATGGGACGCGCGATGTTCCAGGGCGCGCTGACCATCCCCCCGGCTTCTCCCGTGCAGGCGAGCTACATCCAGGGCATCCAGGATCTCGCGGGCGTGATCGGTCAAGCTGCGAAGGCTGCACAAGGCGGCGGCGCGGCGTAGCTCAGGGGCCGATCATCACGGTGGGCAGGCCGAGCACGATCACGCCGCCGTGAGCGGTCGGATCGCCGATTCGCGCCGCCATCAGGTTGTTGATCATCACCGTCGGCGAGCCCATCACGATGACGTCCGGCGGTCCCACGCAGAGACACTGATCGGTCACGCGCGCGGCCGGCAGAAAGCCGATGATCACGTTGGGCGAGCACGGCGGCAGGATCGGCCCGCCGACGTGGGGAATGCCCGGCGGCGTCACCATCGGACACGTGTGCATATCGGTGATGCGTGCAGCAGGCGGCATGAGGTCGCTCCTCGCTGTCGATAGATTGTTAAACGCGCCGCGCGATCATTCGCAGGACTTGCTGCCCGACGCCGAGTCGTCGGCCTGCGTCGGCTCGGTCGGGGCGGCTTCCTTCGGGGCCTCCGGCGCATCGGCACTGCATCCGCTGCCGCTGCCGGCCGCGCCCCCGCTGTTGATCAGCACCATCGTGCCCTGGATCGTCACCCCGGCGGGGCCGATGTCGATGAAGTTGCCGCCGACCTTGAGCGAGAGCTGCATGCCGGCCTCGATGACGCACGTCATGCCGGCTTTGAGATGGATCGCCATCCCGGAGTCGAGCGCGGTGTTCATGGCGACCTTCTGGTGGAGATCGGCGTCGGTGGTGAGCGAAACCTTGCCGGTCACCTTCTCGGCCTTCTTGCCCTTGATCGTGAGGTGCTGATCGCCGTCGATCTGCTCCTTGTGCGCGCCCTTGACGATGTGGTCGTAATTGCCGCCGACGAGCTCCTCGCGGTTCTCGGCGATCTTGATGATCTCGTGCCGCTTCACTTCCTTGTGCCGGTCCTGATAGATCTGGATGCGGTGATCGCCCTCCGTACCGCCGTCCTTGCCGCCGACGATCGTGTGCCGGTCGTGCAGCACGCGCTCCATCATGTCGTTCTTCACGCGCACGTCGTAGTTCTTCTCGCCGTGGATGAAGATCTGCTCCCTGTCCTTGGTGTCGTCGAACCTGAGCTCGTTGTAGCCGACGCCGCCCTTGGTCGAGTTGGTCTTGATGCCGCTCACGTTGGGGTCGTGCTTGTGCTTGCCGTCCAGGCCCTGACCGAGGTACGGGTGTTTCTGGAGGGCGTTGTATACGCTGCCGGTGACGAGCGGCTGATCGGGGTCGCCTTCGAGGAACGACACCAGCACTTCCTGGCCGATCCGCGGAATGAAGTTGGCGCCCCAGTTCTTGCCCGCCCACACCTGCGCGACGCGTATCCAGCACGAGCTGTTCTCGTCCTCCTCGCCGACGCGGTCCCAGTGGAACTGCACCTTGATGCGTCCGTATTCGTCGGTGTGAATCTCGTCGCCCGAGGGTCCCACCACGAACGCCGTCTGCAGGCCCTGCACCACCGGCTTGGGCGTTATCCTCGCGGGACGGAAAGGCGTCGGAGTATTGAGTGCGGTGAAGCTGCAGCCGTAGTCCGTGCCGCCCGCCTCCATCGCTTCGTAGTCGCTGTACTCGCACTGGTGGGTAGCCGAGGTGACGAGGTACTCGCGGTTCTGATCGCCGCGCGGAAACCCCTTCAGCTTGAACGTGCACCCGCACGCGAGCCCGCGCGAGATCGTCGTGGCGTGAGCAAGCTCGTACTGTACGTGCAGCTCTTCGATGCGCGTCACGGCGACGTGCAGGCCTTCGCCGCGGTCGTCGTACTCGCCCGGGTAGTCGTACACCTCGTACGTGCCGAGCTCGTTCTGCTTGGGCTCCTCGCGGTTCGCATTGCGGTCGACGCGGGGCTCCTTGAAGTTGTAGTCGTTGGTCGCATAGGAGCCCGGCTGCACTTCGTAGCCGAAAGTCCAGCGCGTCACCGCCTCCTTCTCGGGGCGCACGCGATCGAGCGGCTGGTACGGAAGCGTCTCGTATCCCGCGAACGGCCCGTGGCCGCTGATCGAATCGGTGATCACCATCGTGTGGCGGCCTTCCGCGTGGCGGAAGTAGTAGTACATGCCTTCCTGCTCCATGAGCCGCGAGACGAAGTTGAAGTCGGTCTCTCGATACTGCACGCAGTACTCCCACGGCGAGTATTGGCCCTTCAGGTCGAGCTCGTAATCCGCGACGGCGTGATCCGCGAACACTTCCTCGATGATGTCGGGGATCGACTTCTTCTGGAAGATCCTGCAATCGGCCGTGCGCGTGAGGAACCACAGCCACGGCCGCACGCTGGCCTGGTAGGTGTTATAGCGTCCGCGCATTCCGGTCTGGGAAAAACGCGTGACGAAGCCGTTGAAGTACCGGAAGCCCTCGGTCTCGAGCTCGAGCTTGACGGTGACGTTCTTGCCGAGGATCTCGTCGGCCGCGATGTCGTTGCGAGCGCTCAGCAGATCGATCTCGAACTCGGACAGGCGGCCGAGCTCTTCGCGCGCGGTCATGCGGTGGAACAGCAGGTCGTCGTCCAGCGGCGTGACGATCTTCATCGTCGGGTCTCTGCGCACGCTCGATTGTCCGGAGCTCGAACTCGAAGCGGCCGTGCCGGAATTCATCGGGGATTTCAAAGAGACTGCCATGGGCTTTACTCCACAGGGTTACGGCCCGCTTTGCGCGCCGTGACGACGAGTCCTCGCACGGGCGAGCCGGCTTCCTGACGCAGGACGTCTTCGACGAGCTCGCAGGGCTCGAAGCCGCACTCGGCGAGGGTCTTCTCGATATAGGCGCTGGTGTGCGAGTAGCGGCCGTGCGGGTTGATGCGATGCCCTTGGGGCGCCTCGGCGTCGTCGGCGCGCTCGACGGTGAAGACCAGCCAGCCGCCGGGCCGCAACGCGCCTGCCGCCGCGCGCGTCACGGCGTCGAGCGGGCCGAAGTAGCACAAGGTATCCGCGGACAGGACGACGTCGTAGGCGTCGTGGCGGGCGGTGAGGAACTGCGTGAGCTCTTCCTCGGCGAGCGCGTCGTAGATGCCGCGCGAGCGCGCCTGCTCGAGCATGCCGCCCGAGAGATCGACGCCCTCCAGCCTCGACGCATACTTCGCTACGAGCGGCCCGCACAAACCGGTGCCGCAGCCCGCGTCGAGCAGGACGAGGCGCTTGTCGGCAGGAATGCCGCGGCGGCGCAGCGCGGCTTCGACCAGCTCGGGCGCCTTGTAGCCGAGGTTCGCGAGCTTCGCGTCGAAGGTCAGCGCGAAGGTGTCGAAGCCGTGCCGGATGAATGCATCGGAGGCGCGGTCCGGCACGTCCTTCCCGCCCAGACACGCAGCGAGCAGATGCTGCGCGAGCGGACTGTCCGGCTCGTGCGCCAGCCAGTCCCGATACGTCTGCGCCGCTTTGTCGATCTCGCCGATAGCGGTGTAGATCGCGCCGACCTGGCGCCGTGAGTTCGGGTCCGAAGGCCGCAGCTCGATCGCCTTGCCGTGACTTTTCAGCGAGCCCTGGATATCGCCGATGTCGCCGAGGAGGTTGCCGTAGTTGTGGTGCGCCTCCGCGTTCATCGGGTCGAGCTCGATCGCCCGTTCGTAGACGCGCTTCGCCTCGTCGAACCGACGCTGGATGCCGTACACGACGCCGAGATTGCAATGGGCTTTGGAACTGTCCGGCGCCATCGCCGCCGCGCGCTCGAACGCTTCGAGCGCCTCGTCGACGCGCCCGGTCGCGAGCAGCACGTTGCCGAGGTTGACGTAACGCTCGCCGACCGTCGGGTCCGCTTCCAGCGATTGCCTGATGAGCTCGACCGCTTCGGCGCGCCGGCCGCGCGTCATGGCGATCATGCCGAGGAAGTTCAGCGCGTCCGGGTGGTCCGGCACGACTTCGAGGATGCGGCGATAGATCGTCTCGGCATCGTCGAGCTTGCCTTCGCTGTGCATGCTCACCGCGATCGCAAGCGCATCGTCGAGAGAGATCTCGGTCGGTTCCTCGGCCGTGCTTGCGGCTTTCTCGGTCTCTACCATCGGCGCCGGCATCCCTTCGGCTCGAACCCCATCTCAATCGAAAGCATACTGGAAGTCGCCGTCGGCGACGGACAGGCGCACTCTCGACACCGGCTTGGCTTCGACCAGACGCGACAGGAACTCGCGGCTGATGTGCGGAAGCACGGTGTTCGTGAGGATCGCGTCGACCATGCGCCCGCCGCTCTCCACTTCGTTGCAGCGGCTCACGATGAGCTTCACCACTTCGTCGTCATACTCGAGCGGCAGCTTGTGGTTCTCCTTGACACGCTTTTGTATGCGGCCCAGCTGCAGTCGCACGATCGCTCCCATCATCTCGTCGGACAGCGGGTAGTACGGGATGACGACGAGGCGGCCGAGCAGCGCCGGCGGGAACACCTGCAGCAGCGGCTGGCGCAGCGCTTTGGCGAGCGACTCCGGATCGGGCATGAGCTCGGGGTCCTTGCACATGCTCATGATCAGATCGGAACCGGCGTTCGTCGTGAGCAGGATGATCGTGTTCTTGAAGTCGATGTAGCGCCCTTCGCCGTCCTCCATCCAGCCTTTGTCGAACACCTGGAAGAAGATCTCGTGCACGTCCGGATGCGCTTTCTCGACCTCGTCGAGCAGCACGACCGAGTACGGACGGCGGCGCACGGCCTCGGTGAGGATCCCGCCTTCGCCGTAGCCGACGTATCCCGGAGGCGCGCCTTTGAGCGTCGAGACGGTGTGCGCTTCCTGGAACTCGCTCATGTTGATCGTGATGACGTTCTGCTCGCCGCCGTAGAGCGCTTCGGCGAGCGCCAGCGCGGTCTCGGTCTTGCCCACGCCCGAAGTGCCGGCGAGCATGAACACGCCGATCGGCTTGTTCGGGTTGTCGAGCTTGGCGCGCGAAGTCTGGATGCGCTTGGCGATCATCTCCAGCCCGTGACGCTGGCCGATGACGCGCGCGTTGAGCGACTCGGCGAGCTTGAGCACGGTCTCGATCTCGTCCTTCACCATCCTGCCCACCGGTATGCCGGTCCAGTCGGCGACGACCGAAGAGACCGCCTGCTCGTCGACGCTGGGCATGATGAGCGGCGTCTCACCCTGCAACTCGCGCAGCGCGTCCTGCGCCTTGTGCAGCTCGTTCAGCACCTCGGCGCGCTGCTCGGGCGTGAGCTCGGGCTGCTCGGCGGCGGCCGCAGGTTTGTCGGCGGCGGGAGCGGCCGGCGGCGCAGCGCTCGCCGCCGCCGGCGCGGCGGCTGCGCTGTCGACCGGCTTGCCGCCCGCGCGCAGCTTCTGCCGCAGCTCGAGGATGTTGTCGACGATGCCTTTCTCCTTCTGCCAGCGCTCTTCGAGACCGACGAGGCGCTCGCGTTCGGCGCCGATCTTTTCCTCCGCGTCGCTGCGCCGGTTCGCGGCGTAGATGCCGATCGCTTCTTCACGCCCGATGATCTCGAGCTCGGTCTCCAGCGACTCGATGCGGCGCCGGCAGTCTTCGACTTCGGGCGGCGTCGCGTGCTGGCTGATCGCGACGCGCGCGCACGCGGTATCGAGCAGGCTGACCGCTTTGTCGGGAAGCTGGCGCGCGGGAATGTAGCGGTGCGACAGGCGCACTGCGGCTTCGAGCGCTTCGTCGAGGAGCTGCACGCGGTGATGCTTCTCCAGCGTCGATGCGACGCCGCGCACCATGAGCAGCGCCTTGTGCTCGTCGGGCTCGTGAACCTGCACGGTCTGGAAGCGGCGGGTGAGCGCCGGGTCCTTCTCGAAGTACTTCTTGTATTCGGCCCACGTCGTCGCGGCGACGGTGCGCAGCGTGCCGCGCGCGAGCGCGGGCTTGAGCAGGTTCGCGGCGTCCCCCGTGCCGGCCGCGCCGCCCGCGCCGATCAGGGTGTGCGCCTCGTCGATGAAAAGGATGATCGGCTTCGGCGAAGCCTGCACTTCCTCGATCACCTGGCGCAGGCGGTTCTCGAACTCGCCTTTCATGCTGGCGCCGGCCTGCAACAGACCGATGTCGAGCGAGAGCAGCGACACTTCCTTCAGCGCCGGCGGCACGTCGCCCTTGGCGATGCGCAGCGCAAAGCCTTCGACGACCGCGGTCTTGCCCACGCCGGCCTCGCCGGTGAGGATCGGGTTGTTCTGGCGGCGGCGCATGAGGATGTCGACGATCTGCCGGATCTCCTCGTCGCGGCCGGTGATCGGATCGATCTCGCCTTTGCGCGCGCGCTCGGTGAGGTCGACCGCAAAGCGCTTCAGCGCTTCGTTCTTGCCCATCTGCGCCGGCGCCATCGCGCCGCTCGCTTCGCCCGGAGCGGCCATCGACGATCCGTCGGTCGCGCCGAGGTGCTCTTCGGGCGAGCCCGCGGTGATCTTCACGAAGTCGTCCATCAGCGCCTCGACCTTGATGCGGTCGAACTGCTTGGAGATGTTGAGGAGGTTGTTGCGCAGCGACGGGGTCTTGAGCATGCCGACGACGATATGGCCGGTGCGCACGCGGTTCTCGCCGAAGGCCAGCGACCCGTAGACCCACGCGCGCTCGACGGCGTTCTCGAGCAGCATCGAGAGATCGGAGATCGACGTCGCGCCGCGCGGCAAACGGTCCAGCGCCTGCGTCATGTCGGCGGCGAGGCGCGAGTTGTCCACCTCGAAGTGCTTCAGGATGCGGTGCAGGTCGGAATCCTGTGTCTGCAGGATCTGCGTGAGCCAGTGCTCGAGCTCCACGTACGGGTTGCCGCGCAGCTTGCAGAAGACCGTGGCTCCTTCGATCGCCTTGTAGCCCAGGCTGTTGAGTTTTCCGAATAGTGCGACGCGGCTGATTTCGCTCATGGCAGTGGCCTGTTCACGATAAGTTAAAAGGTTCCCGCGGGCGCGTTCGAGGCGTAGGCGGGATGTTTGGCACGTAAAAGCTCTTCGGGATCGAGCCGCAGGTCGTCGGCGTCGCGGGTGCGCGGCGCGCGCTTGCCGAGCCACGTCGTCCAGCCGAGGCGGCCGTACCGGCCGAGCCGTATCTTCGGCACTTCGGCGTGCCGCAGCACGAGGCGCAGGTCCCAGTCGAGCTCGAAGTTGATGTACTGCCGCACCCACGCGACGATCTTCGGCAGCGCGTTGCCGCCCGGCAGGAAGCTCTCGTACTGCTCGAGCGCGAGCGGCCCGATCCAGAGGCTGAACTTGTGCTGGCGGTCCCACACCCTCGATCCGAGCATCGCGCCGGCGCCGAGCGAGCCCGCTTTGGCGCCGAGCCGCGTGCGATCGTGGACGGGCAGCGTGAGCCAGTGGCCGACGAACTGCTCGACGCGCACCGGAATGCGGAAGAAGCCGGAGAGCAGCGCGGCGAGCCCGTCGGCGTTGCGCACGTGGCGCGCGAGCAATCCGGAGTAAAAGAGCTTCGCGTGATCGGGCAGCGCGTCGCGCTTGAGCACGCTCGGTATGCCGATGCCGATGAGCGCGCCGGAATAGCCCGCGAAGCGGTCCGCGTGCGGACGGTCGAGGCTGACGGTCGGCTGCGCCTGCGCCCACGCGCGGTAAAACATCGACACGAATCGATGGTGGAAGATGTCGAGGAAGCGCGCGAAGGTGCGGTCCCCGCCGTGCATCTGGCGCTCGCGCGCGTACTCGGTCAGGTGCAGCGGCAGCGGACCATTGGGCCCGAGCAGTCCGAAGAAGCGCACTTCCAGGCGCGGATAGCGCGAGTTGTCGTTCGGCGGCGTGAATGACGACAGGGTCGCAGGCGCGAAGGTGAGCGCGGGTTCCTGCGCGAATCGGACCGGATCGTCGGCGGGTCGCAGCGACGTGCCGATGCGCGGCTTCTCCGGAAACAGCGACTCGATACGCCGCAGGACCTGGAAGAAATCGTAGTGGAACGGCTGCGCTTCGAGCGACCGGAAGAGGTCGGCGCGCTTTTGCGCGAACGCGCGCTCGCGATCGGCGCGCAGCGGCATCGCGCCGAGCGGGAGCTCGATCGCCGCGGACGGCATCTCGGGCAGCGCGGGCGCGTCGCCGTTCAGAGTATCGGCCGTTGCCCGCATCGCGGCACCCAACGCATGATCGGTCCCCGCGCGAGCGAGCGCAGGGCGGTCTCGGTGAACGAATTGATCGCGACGTGGCGCGAGAAGAACTGCTCCATCACGGAACCGAAAAGGAACGCGCTCCCGCCCTGGAACGCGAGCTCGTCGACCTCGAGCTCCACTTCGATGCCTCGCCCGTAGGCGATGCGCCCGACGTACGGCAGCCTCCGCACCGACCGTTTGGTGCGCACGCTGCGCACGCCGTCGATCTGCCGCTTCATCGCCGTGTCGGCGCTCGCCGCGTAGAGCGACAGGATCTCGCGCAGCGCCGCAGCGCCGTCGGATTCGCTCGAATCGAGCAGCGACAGATAGTTGAGCGACAGATGGCTGATGAATCGCCATGCGAGCGCGCCCTCACCGAGCGGCGCGAGCGGCTTGGAGGGTCCTTTGACGCAGCGGATCGCCGCCACCGGCGCGGCCGAGCCGAGCGTGAAATCGGTCTTGCCCACGTGCAGCGGCATCTGCAGGGGCAGGTCGCGATTGGTGCACAGCGCGGTCACCGCGAGCTGCCGCAGGTCGGTCTTGTACGGCGCCTCGCGCGAATCGACGAGCGAGAGGAACACTTCGGTGCCGACGTAGCTCGTGCGCAGTCCCGTCTGCTTCTGGTGCTCGGACAGCAGCCTCGGCTCGCGATGGGAGACGTAGTACGCGGGCCTGCGCACGTCCTCGGTGTGGAACGCGGAGTAGAACGGATGGAACGTCTGCTCGCTGTCGACGCCGATGCCGTAGCCGGTCACGCCGGTGACCTCGTACACCTCGAAGTCCATCGGCCGGGTCCGGTCCGGGACGACGTGATGCATGCTCACGCTGTCGGACAGGTGGATGCGGTCGGCGCGCTTGGGAAAGAGATTGATCGCCGGCGCGCAGAAGAGCTGGAAGTTGGCCGCGTCGACGACGCTTTCGAGCGAAGGATCGCCGCGCTCGAAGAGGAGCGCGATCTCGAGCTCGTTGCCGGCATGGCGGCGCACCGCGGATCCCAGTTCCTCGATGTCGAAGAAGCAGAAGCGCTGGGGAAAAGCGAAGTACTCCTGCAGCAGGCGATAGCCCTGGAAGCTGCGCAGCGTGACCGGCAGCAGCGCCTCCTCGTCGGCGAAGCCCGCGGGCTTCACGCACTCGGCCGACAGGAGCTCATGCCATGGCGCGGGCTGCGGCAGCGGCCGGACGATGCCGCCGATGCACGCACCGTGACAAAGCTCGTAGAGCTTGTAGGCGGCTTCGTCGGCGCCCGAGATGAACACGCGCAGGCGGTCGAGCTCGAGCTTGTTGAACGGGAGCCCGCCGGTCGAGCGCAGCCGCAGGCGCACGCCGCCTTTCACGCGCTGGCCAGCGCCGAGCGCGCCCAGCGGCAGGTCGGGCGCGAAGGAGAAGTACTCGGCGCCGGTGATCTCGAGGGGCCAGAGTGTCACGTCGTGTGCGGTGCGGAACTCGCACGCCGTCTTGTCGCCGCGGCCGGTCTGGGCCTGCAGCGAGCTGCCGCGCGGCACGACGAACCCCTTGGCGAGGTTGGCATCGTCCAGCTGCGGCTCGATCCGCGCGACGAGCATCGCCGGCATCGGCGCGAGATAGTTGGGATAGACGATCTCGAGCAGCCGCTGTGTGAAGCGCGGGAACTCGGCGTCGATCTTGAGCTGCACGCGCGCAGCCATGAACGCCACACCTTCGAGCAGCCGCTCGACGTAGGGATCGGTGACCTCGATCCCTTCCATGCCCAACCGCGCCGCGATCTTCGGGAACTGCTTGGAGAACTCCGCGCCCACTTCGCGCAGGTGCTGAAGCTCCTGGTTGTAATAGCGGAGGAGCCGTGGATCCATCAGCGCGAGCCGCCGTCGATGTCGTGGATGTGGACTTCGCCGGTCTCGAGATCGAGGTCGGTGCGCAGCAGCATCTCCAGCGGGATCGGGTGCGCCCACAGCGAGCCGCGGATCTCTATGCTGACCACGTTGTGCTGGTTGAGCTCGTTCTCGGACATGATCGCGTGCACTTCGAGCGTGTGCGGCAGGATGCGCGGCTCGAAGAACAGGATCGCCCTGCGGATGCGGTCCTCGAGGTCGAGCACGTCGAGCGTCGATGCGGTTTCGCCGGAAAGGGCGGGCAGGCCGTAGTTGACGACCGAGCCTTCGACGTGGTCGAGCCCGGCGAGCTCGTCGGGCTCCGCCATGCGCACTGCGTTGAGCAGCCAGGCCATGTCGCGCAGGACACCCTGGCGGAAGCGGTTCTTGTTGATGACTCTCGCTTCGCGCGGCTCAGGCTGCCGGTTGTCGGGATCGTCGTCGGTCAGGCGGTCCAGCAGGGCCGGCTGCAGGCGCTCGCGTGAAACAAGCTCGGCCATTTAGGATCACTGTGAGGCATCAGCGGCCGGGGCTGGGTTCAGCGCGATCTCCCGCACGTCCATCAGCGAGACCTCGCCCCCGTCGGTCGAGAGCACGCGCTGCCCGATGCCGCAGAAGAACTCGGGACGGCGCTCCTCCCACGTGGTCTTGCGCGCGAGCAGCAGCGCGCCGTCTTCCTGCTTCTCGGTGTCGGGATAGCGCGTCGGGACGAGCGCGTAGGCCTCCCCGCCGTTCTCGAGCAGCAGGTGCGCCGGGGTCCACACGACGTCACGCAGGTCCTCGGGTTCCTCGATCTCGACGCGCATGAGGCGGTTGAAAGGCACCCAGTAATAGCGTCCGTTGATGACCGCTTCGAGCACCGGGCCGAGCCGCATGTCGGCGTCGGCGATCCACTCGAACGGTTGGCCGTTCAGCGTTCCGGACGTCGCCGGCGCCTCTTCGAAGGCGCGCGCGCGCAGCGCATCGGATTCCTTCATCTGGCCTTGGCCCGTCAGCAGCAGCGACTCGATCAGCAGCGCCAGCCACTGCTCGGGCTGGCCGAAGACCATCGGAGATTTGTTGCCGGCGAAAACCTGCGCGCGCAGCACCTCGCAGCGCACCGCCTCGCGGTAGGTCTGCACCATCGCGAGCGTCGACGCGTCGAGGTTGGCGCCGACCTCGAGCTGGTTGAGCGCGCGCTCCCACTGCCCGAGCACCGACAGGAGCTGAAAGAGGAAGACGCGCAGCTTGGGGTCGTTCGATTTGCCGCGGATCTCCTCCTGCAGCAGCTTCAACGCAGCATGCGGGTCCCCGTCGCGCAGCGACTGTTCGGCTCGACTAGCGCTCGCCATGATTTTTTTCCTGTTCGGCTGAAGTGGCGCGGCTCATGCGGGAGTATGCGTGTCGGCCGAGAAGCTGGTCGCGCCGCGCGAGGCGCCTTCATTGCCCTGCGGCGTGTAGTCGACGGTGATCCGCTGGAACGCGAAATTGACGCGCTCCACGACTTCGGTGTTCTCGGTGTCGAGCCCGATGTGGGTGATGCGCGCGTTCTCGAGCGCGATCTTGAGGTATTCGAGCGGATCGCTGCCGGCCTTGCGCACGGTCAGCAAGACTTTCCTGATCAGCTCGTTGGAGCGCATGCTCGACATGAGCGCGGTGGACGCCATGTCGATCTTCTTCACCACGCGCAGCTCGTCGAGCGTGGCCCTGCTGCTGGGTCCGGCGGCGGCCATCGCCGAGCGCGAGCTCATCGCCCACGACCAGCTCAGCACGTCGATCTCGCCCTTGTGCTTGAGGTCGCCGGCTTCGCCCTTGACCACGCCCGTGCGCGCGGTCTCGACCTTGAGGAACATGTCACCGATAGCCATGGGAGAAGCCTACGCCGCAGATAAGAATTCTTCTGAAGTGTTCGATCGTCTCGGCGATCGAGAGCCAGTACAAGCAACGCGAGCCGTGCGCCCGCACGGCTCGGCAACGCGACGGACGGGCGTGGCGGCCCGTCCGCACGCCCGAAGGATCACTCCTTCGCGTTCTCCTGGATGTTGTACACGAACTCGCCGGCCGGCGTGCCGCTGCCGTCGGGCTTCTGCTCCTGGTACTCGATCTTGAACTTGCCGAAGTTCAGCGTGACGTTCTCGGTGAGACGGTCTTCCCCGCCGCTGCCGCCGGTGCTCACTGCGGTGACGAGGATCGGCTCGATCGTGATCTTGATGTACTCGAGCGGCTTCTCGCCGGCCTTGCGGACGTAGAGCGTGCCATCCTTGATGTGCTTGCCGGTGGCGAGGTGCATCATCAGCGCCGCCGTCGACTTGTCGACGTACTTGGTGACCGAGATGTCCTGCACGTTGACCTTGCCGGCGCCGCCGCCCCCGCCGGCGTGGAACGAGCCCGACTGGCTCATGCCCCAGCTCCAGGCCAGCACGTCGATCGTCTCCTTGTGCTTCTGGTCCTTCGCCTCGCCCTTGATACCGTCAAGCTTGAGAAACATGTCAACAGCCATTGCGCTCTCCTTTCGGATTGTTGTGGACTGCAGCGAGCGTAGCTGCGGCCCCGGTCAGATGAGTCTTGTTATTCCAGCGAACGTTTGATCAAGCAGCCTTCGCCGACGGCAGCTTCGAGACGAGACGCAGAGAGACGGTCAGGCCTTCGAGCTGATAGTGCGGGCGAAGGAAAAACTTCGAGGTGTAATACCCCGGGTTCCCCTCCACTTCCTCCACGACGACCTCGGCAGCCGCGAGCGGTTTTCTCGCCTTGGTGCCTTCCGACGAATGCGCCGGATCGCCATCGACGTAGTTCATGATCCAGTCCTGCAGCCAGCGCTGCATCTCGTCGCGCTCCTTGAACGATCCGATCTTGTCGCGCACGATGCACTTCAGGTAGTGCGCGAAGCGGCAGCACGAGAAGAGATACGGCAGGCGGGCGGCGAGGTTGGCGTTGGCGGTGGCGTCCGGATCGTCGTATTCCGCGGGTTTTTGCAGCGACTGCGCGCCGATGAAGGCCGCGAAGTCCGAGTTCTTGCGATGGAGCAGCGGCATGAAGCCGTTCTTCGCGAGCTCGGCCTCGCGGCGGTCGCTGATCGCGATCTCGGTCGGGCATTTCATGTCGACGCCGCCGTCGTCGGTCGGGAAGCTGTGCACCGGCAGGCCTTCGACCGCTCCGCCGGACTCGACGCCGCGAATGCGCGAGCACCAGCCATACATCTTGAACGAGCGGGTAATGTTCGTGGCCATCGCGTAGGCGGCGTTCGCCCACGTGTACTTGTTGTGGTCGGCCGCGCCCGTGTCTTCCTCGAAATCGAATTCTTCCACGGGGTTGGTCTTCGCCCCATAGGGAATACGAGCTAGGAAGCGCGGCATTGCGAGACCTATGTAACGACTGTCGTCAGATTCCCGCAGCGAACGCCACGACGCGTACTCGGGCGTGGTGAAGATCTTGGTGAGATCGCGGGGGTTGGCAAGCTCCTGCCACGAGTCCATCTGCATGACGGTCGGCGAAGTGCCGGCGATGAACGGCGCGTGCGCCGCAGCGGCGTTCTTCGCGAGCTCGCCGAGGAGCTCGACATCCTGCGGGCTGTGGTCGAAGTAGTAATCCCCGACGATCGCGCCGAACGGCTCGCCGCCGAACTGGCCGTACTCGGCCTCGTAGATCTTCTTGAAGATCGGGCTCTGGTCCCAGTTCGTGCCTTTATACCGCTTGAGGGTCTTGCCGAGGTCCGACTTCGAGATGTTCATGAAGCGGATCTTCAGCATCTCGTCGGTCTCGGTGTTGTTCACGAGGTAGTGCAGCCCGCGCCATGCCGATTCGATTCCCTGGAAGTCAGCGTGGTGCATGATCAGGTTCACCTGATCGGAGAGCTTCTTGTCGAGCTCGGCGATGATCGCCTCGATCGACTTCACCACGTCGTTGCCGATGAGCGTGGTCTGCGCGAGCGCCTGCTCGGCGAGCGTGCGCACCGCCTGCTCGACGGCGCCTTTCGCCTCTTCCGACTTGGGTTTGAATTCCTTCTGCAGCAGGATCGTGAACTCGCTGCCTTCGAGCGCGACTTCCTGTTCCTGTCCGCCTTGAACTTGAGCTTCAGCCATGTCTGTCTCCAGTATCCGTATCCGTAACGAAGCGCTTACGCCTTCGCTTCGTCCTCAGGCTTCTTCGCGGCGGCCAGCGATTGCAGCAGCGCCGGATCCTTCAGGACCTTGGCGATGAGCTCTTCGGCGCCGGTCTTGCCGTCCATGTAGGTGACGAGGTTCGAAAGCTGCTGGCGCGCTTCGAGCAGCTTGTTCAGCGCTTCGACCTTGCGCGCCACGGCGGCGGGCGAGAAGTCGTCCATGCTGTCGAACGAGATGTCGACGGCGATGTTGCCTTCGCCGGTCAGCACGTTGGGCACCGAGAACGCGGCGCGGGGCTTGATCGCCTTCATGCGGCTGTCGAAGTTGTCGACGTCGATCTCGAGGAATTTGCGGTCGGCCACGGGGGGGAGCGGCTCGGTGGGCTTGCCGGACAGGTCGGCGAGCACGCCCATGACGAACGGAAGCTGCACTTTCTTTTCCGCACCGTACAGCTCCACGTCGTACTCGATCTGCACGCGCGGCGCTCGGTTGCGCGCAATGAACTTCTGACTGCTCTGGGCCATGATCTACCTCGCGATTGACTGATGATGGTTCACGAGCGCGGGTATCCGCCGCGCTGGGGTTGCGCTCACATCCTGAAGCTTAGAAGTGCCTCGTTTCAAGCTCGTTATCCGGACCGCCAGGACGGCCCGGAAATATCCGATTTGCCGGCGCCCGCGAGCGTGTTGCCGCACGCCGGATTAGTATGACCTAAGACTCTTCCAAACCGGCAAGTTTTTTGATCTGGTCCACGCTCTCCGGCGCGAGATCCTGGATGATTTCCATGAAATTTCGGCTCATCAGCCGCTGCGCGCGGCGGATGAGGAGCGGCGCCGGGTTCGAGGGCTCCGACTGCTCGATGAACTTGCAAACGTTTTCCAGCACGCGGATCGCGTCTTCGCGCGTCAGGATCTGACCGGATATGCGCTTGGGGGCGCCTTCGCCCGCCTCGCCACCTTCGGCGGCTTCGCCTTCGCCGCCTTCGACTTCCCCGCCGCTCGCCCGCAGCGCTTCGGTCGCGACTTTCGCGGCCGACTGGAGCATGTCGCGCAGCGGACGCAGATCCGGCGCCTGGCTGGTTACGCCTTTGTCGGAGAGGAACGATTCCAGCGCCTTCAGGTGCTCCAGGGCCGTCAGCGCCGCCTGCAGCGGCTGCGGGTTCTCGGCCCCCGCGGCCTGCACGATGCCCGCGATCTGGGTCGCGCCCATCGGCGTCTCGTCGGCGGCCGCGGGCAGCTTGTTGTCGGCGATCAGGATGTCGCGCACCGCGACGCGGCCGTGCTGCGGCGACGCCACGAGATAGACGCCGCGCACGTCGCGCAGGAAAGTCTCGGGGTCGGCGAGCGGCGCGAGCGCGTTCAGGCGCATCGTCGGGTCGTCGTTGTCTTCGTGGTCGAGGTCGGGGTGCAGCGTGTCCCAGTAGCGCTCGGTCAGCTCCTTGATGAGCTCGAGGCCCGCGGACAGCCCTTCGACCTGGTCCATGCGGGTCGCCGCGCGCGCCGCGAGGACGCCGACCCGCAGGTCCTTCGAACGTCCGAGCAGCGACTCGGCGCGCGACGCGACGTCGCGCCATTCGGGCTCTTCGGCAGGGATGACGGTGTCGCCGAACTGCTGCTCGGCCTTGCCGCGCGAAACGGTTTCGAGCTCGACGAACTCAGGGTCGTATTCGAGATCGGGCCCGCTCGGCGCGTCGTCCGAAATGGGCGCGACCAATGCCTGAACGTCGATCACGTTGCGAAAACCGCGCTGAACGAATTGAGCATGCTTGTTATATGTTTATTGCCACTCGCCGGCCTCGAGGGCGCACCTCGCCGATCGGAGAGGCGAGTCTACCACCGCATCGCCGAGGAGCGTGTGACGGGCGCGTAAAAATGCGCGCTTGCCGACGGCGCCGGCTGCACCGGCCGTCGTGAAGAGATCTAGCGCAGCTTGCGGGCCGCCGACAGGAACTCGGCGCGGTCCTTCTCGTCGTCGATCGATTCCGCGATGCGCTGCAGCAGCGCCTGCTCGTCGGGCGCTTCCTTACGCGCACGCGCGGCGATGATCTTGGCCATCGGTCCGATGTAGCGCGCGAGCAGGCGCTCGAGCTCCGTGGTATCTCTGAATTGGGTCGGAACGATGGTCTGCGGTGACGGCCTCGCGGTCGGCGCGACGGTCCGCGGCTGCGCCGGCGGTTGGATCGGTATCTGCGGCACGGTGCGCGGCTGCGTGCGCGCCCCGGTCCGGAGCTCGGGATGGCTGCGCAACGGCCCGCAACCGAGCGCATCGCGAAACTCCGCGATGCTCTGGGGACGGTGCTCCGGATTGACGGCCATGGCCGCGTCGATCGCGGCGAGAAACGTTTCGGAATAGCAGCCCGCGGCGAGCTCGACGAGCGGACGGACCGGATCGTGCACCACGCGCGCGATCGACGGTTCGGGCGGCCGTCCGGTCACCGCGAAATAGATCATCGACGCGAGTGCGTAGAGATCGGTCCACGGACCCTGCTTGAGGCTTGGCGACTCGCCGTATTGCTCGAGCGGCGCGTAGCCGGGCTTGAGGATCACGGTGAGCTGGCGCGACGCGTCGTTGACGACCTTGCGCGCGGCGCCGAAATCGAGCAGCACAGGCGTATCGCCGCCGACCATCAGGATGTTGTCCGGCGCGATGTCGCGGTGATAGCACTGGCGCGCGTGTATGACGTCGAGCGCGTCGAGGAGCTGCACGAGCAGACTCATGAGCCACGGCTCCTCGGGCGCCCTGCCCATCCGGCGCAGCGCTTCCTTGAGCGTCGCACCTTCGTAGTACGGCATCGCCATGTATGCGGTGCCGTTCGCTTCCCAGAAACGATAGACCTTCACGAGCGAGGGATGATCGAACTGCGCGAGCAGCTTCGCTTCGTTGACGAAGCTGCGCAGCCCCAGCGCGAACGTCTCCTCGTAGCGCGGCGATTTCACCAGCACCGAGACGCCGCCCTCGCGCTGCGCGAGCGTCGCAGGCATGTATTCCTTGAGCGCGATGCTGCGGTCGAGCGAATGATCGTACGCGAGATAGACGATGCCGAAGCCGCCTTCGCCGACCAGGCCGCGCACTTCGAACTCGCCGAGGCGCGTGCCGACCGGCAGCGCGTTGCTGGTCTCGGGCGCGGGCGCGGCCCCGCCGCGCGGCGGCAGCATCGTCCGGTCGTCTTCGGGCGGCAGCGCCGGCACCCTGGTCAGCCCTCCAGCATTTTCATCGCTTTTTCGAGGCTGCGGCGCATGCGGTTGAACGACGCGCCGAGCACGCCGATCTCGTCCTGCGCTTTCGCCTGGAACTCCGGCAGGTCGAAGTTGCCGGTGCTCACTTCGTCCGCGGCGCGCGCCATGTCGCGTATCGGGCGCACGATCATGCTGTTCAGCATCACGTTGAGCGCGATGAACACGAACAGGAAGACCGCCGCGAGCGACCCCATGAACGTGACGAACGCGCGGTTGGCGTTGTGGATGGGCAGCGCGGTCGGTACCGACACGACCTGAGCGCCGATGACATCGTTCAGCTTCCAGCCGAAGCCGTTCACTTCGCCGTAAAGCGCGACCATCGATTTCGGTGCGACCGCCGGCGTGCTGTGGCACACCAGGCAGCCCGGCTCGACGTGGATCGGGCGCGCGACGAACATCGAGCGCCCGGTCGGCGTGTCGCGCTCGCCGACGATCTCGGGCTTGTCGCGGTGGTTCTTGAACGCCGTCACGATGTCGACTTCCCAGTCGGTCGCACGGTTGCGGGGGTTCGTCGGATTCAGCGTGGCTTCCTTGTAGCCGTAGTCCGGATAGTTCTTGCGCAGCGCACCCATCGTCTCGGTCGCGGCATACGCCGGCACCGATTGCGGCAGGAAGGTCGTCGCCATCAAAGGCTCGAGCTGCGGGCGCACTTCCTTGCTCGTGAAGCCGCGGATCGCGAGGGCCGCTTCCATCATGACGCGGGCGTTGCGCACGATCTCGCCGCGCGCGTTGCGCTGCAGGAGCTCGTACGATATCCAGCCGGCGACCACGAAGCCCAGGAAAAATACCAGCACCAGCACGATATTGAATTTGAGTCTTAAGCCCATCTGACCCCCGTTGAGGCGCGTCTGTGGCGGCGTTTGCGAATTATTCCACGTTGTACACTGCGACCGATGAACCCGGCAAAAAGATTCGAAATCTTCCGGCGCCTGCGCGAAGCCGACCCCACACCTGCGACCGAGCTCGAGCACGAGACCCCTTTCGAGCTGCTCGTCTCGGTGATCCTCTCGGCGCAGGCGACCGACAAGAGCGTGAACATCGCCACGCGCGAGCTGTACCGGAAAGCCAATACGCCCGCGAAGATACTCGCCTTGGGCACGTCGGGTCTCGAGGAGTACATCAAGACCATCGGTCTCTATCGCGCCAAGGCGAAGAACGTCATCGAGACGTGCCGGCTGCTCATCGAGAAGCACGGCGGGGACGTGCCCCGCTCTCGCGAAGAGCTGGAAGCTCTGCCCGGCGTCGGCCGCAAGACCGCCAACGTCGTCCTCAACGTGGCCTTCGGCGAGCCCACGATCGCGGTCGACACGCACATATTCCGGGTGTCCAACCGCACCGGTCTCGCTCCGGGCAAGGACCCGCTGGAAGTCGAGCTGCGGCTCAACAAGTTCGTGCCGGAGGAGTTCAGGCTGCACGCGCACCACTGGCTGATCCTCCACGGGCGCTATGTGTGCATCGCGCGCAAGCCGAAATGCCCCGAGTGCATCATCCGCGACCTGTGTGAATACCGGGACAAGACCAGGCCGGAAGAGACCGAAGAGAAGCCTACGCTGGCGCAGCAGATGAAGGGCGGAACGCCGAAGGCGGGCGGGAAGTCCAAGGCGAAACGCTAGACGTTCCGACTCTGTTACGCCTCACTCCTTACGCCTCCGCCCCACGCCGTGTTCAGCCCCTCCCGTGACCAGGCCCGCAGCTTTTTCTTCGACACGTGGGAGAAGTACCGCAACGGGCAGCCGCTGTCGCCGCTGGAGAAGATCGCGCTCGACGTGATGCTGCTGCATCCCGAGTACCACACCGTGCTGGACGACCGCGCGCAGTCTCAGTCGCGCGATTACGGTCCGGAAGGCGGCGCGATGAATCCGTTTCTCCACCTGTCGCTGCACCTCGCCATCGAAGAGCAGCTTTCGATCGACCAGCCGCCGGGGATACGCGCGAGCTTCGAGGCGCTCGCGGCGAAGATGGGCGAGCACGACGCGAAACACCGCGTGCTCGAATGCCTGGGAGAGACGATCTGGCAGGCGCAGCGCACCGGCACTGCGCCTGATCAGGAAGCTTACCTGGCGTGTATCAGACGCTCCTAGGCACCCACATGTCGCACGTAGCGCCGCCAGGCGCTTGAGCGCGCCTTTGCGCCCGAAGGCGCATAGCGCCGGAGGAGCGGCGTAGAACTTTCAGTGCTTGACGAGGTAGGAATTCTTCCGGGTCACCAGCCCCTGCTGGCTCGAGAAGTACGCGGCGAGGTCTTCCATGTCGCGCTGGCTCAGCGGTGCCGCCTGCGGTCCCATGATCGGGTTCTTGCGCTTGCCCGATTTGTAATCGTTCATCGCCTTGACGAGGTAATCGTAGTACTGGCCGGCGAGCTTCGGGAAATCGGCGGTGGCGCTGTTGCCGTCGGCGCCGTGGCACGCCGCGCACGTGCGGGACTTCTCCTTGCCAGCGTCCGGGTTGCCCGCGTAGGCCGAACCGCAGCCGAGAATCGCGACGAGGCCGAAGAGTGCGAGTTTGTTCATTCGTAGCGTCCTAGCGGGAAGCCGACTGCGTCGTGCCGGTGGAAAAGAAAGCGGCGAGATCCGCCATGTCCTGATCGGAAAGGCCTGCGGCGATCCCGCGCATCGACGGATGGGTGCGCTCGCCGGACTTGTACGCGTGCAGGGCTTTCACGATGTAAGCGGCGTGCTGCCCGTCGAGCCTGGGCACGTGGTAGACCGAGGGGAACGCGGTCTTGTAACCCGGGATGCTGTGGCAGCCGGCGCACATCGAAGACTTGGTGCGCCCGGCAGCGGCGTTGCCCTGCGTCGTGCCGGCGGTCTGCTGCGCGGCGGCCTGGGTCTGAGCGGCCGCGGGCGTCGCGGGTGCGGGCGCAGGCTGCGGTGCTGCCTGCGGCGGGGTGCCGGCCTGCGTTTCGGGCAATGCCTTTGCAGTGCCTTCGGTCGGAGCTTTGCCCTGCTCGGCCGCATACACCGACGCGGCCAGCGTGAGTGCAGCGCACAGCGCGCCGATCATGCTGGTAGTTTTCATGTGAGCCATTGTTGTGATGATGCGGCCGCGTGACATCCGAGCCGCGGGTCGAAAAACCGGACTCGCGATTATACCGAAAAAGGCCGCCTCGTTGCCGCGCCTTCCTGCATCGCACATAATCGGACGCAGGAGGCGGGATACCTTTTAAGTGACGTTCAGACAGGCTTACATCGCTCGCGTATCGCCGCATCTATCGCGGCTGCTTCCGTTCCTGCATTGGTGGCCGCGCGTAAATCGCGTGACGCTGCGCTCCGACGCGATCGCGGGACTGATCGGCGCGATCGTCGTGCTGCCACAGGGTGTCGCGTTCGCCACGATCGCCGGCATGCCTCCGGAGTACGGGCTCTACGCGGCGATCGTTCCCGCCATCGTCGCGGCGCTGTTCGGGTCGAGCTGGCACCTCGTGTCGGGTCCGACGACCGCGATCTCGATCGTCATCTACTCGACGATGTCGACTCTGGCGGAGCCTTTCACCCCCGCCTACGTCGAGCTCGTGCTGCTGGCGACCTTCCTCACCGGAGTGTTCCAGCTCGCCATGGGTCTCGGGCGCATGGGCGTGCTCGTCAACTTCATCTCGCACACCGTCGTCGTCGGATTCACCGCAGGCGCCGGGTTGCTGATCATCGGAACGCAGATCCAGCACTTCTTCGGCATCGAGATGGCGCGCGGCATGTCGTTCGCCGAATCGGTCCACGCGTTCGCCACGCGCTTCGACGAGATCGACTGGTACGTGACGCTGGTCGGGCTGGTGACGCTGCTCACCGCGACCGCGGTGAGACGCCGCTACCCGAAGTTTCCGTACATGATCGCCGCGATGCTGGTCGGCAGCCTGTTCGCGCTCGCGCTGTCGGCGATTCCCGGTCTGATCGATTACAAGATCCCGACGGTCAAGGCGCTCTCTGCGGCGCTGCCGCAATTCTCGATGCCGCCCTTCACGCTCGAAGGCCTGCGCAAGACCGCGTCGATCGCGGTGGCGATCACGATGCTCGGCCTCACCGAAGCGGTCTCGATCGCTCGCGCGATCGCCCTGCGCTCGGAGCAGCGCGTCAACGGCAACCAGGAATTCATCGGCCAGGGCCTGTCGAACCTCGCCGGCAGCTTCTTCTCCGCGTACGCCTCGAGCGGCTCGTTCAACCGGAGCGGCCTGAACTACGAGGCCGGCGCGAAGACGCCGCTCGCGTCGGTGTTCGCCGCGGTCGCCCTTGTCGCGATATTGCTGCTCGTCGCCCCCTACGCGCGCTTCCTGCCGGTGCCGACGATGGCGGCGATCCTGTTCCTAGTGGCGTGGGCGCTGATCGACTTCAAGGCGATACGCAGCATCCTGCGCACCAGCCGCTCGGAGACCGCGGTGCTGGTCGTGACGCTGTTCGCGACGCTCACCGCGCAGCTCGAGTTCGCCATCTACATCGGCGTGCTGCTCTCGCTCATGCTGTATCTGTCGCGCACGTCGCGCCCGCGCATCGTCGACGTCAAGCCCGACCCGGCGGAGCACAGCTATCTCTTCACGACGCAGAGCGGGCTGCCCGACTGCCCGCAGATCAAGATCGTGAGGATCAACGGCTCGATCTTCTTCGGCGCGGTCGATCACGTGCAGCGCATCCTGCAGGAGATCGACACCGACAAGCCCACGCAGAAGCACCTGCTGATCGACGCGACCGGCGTCAACTTCATCGACGTCGCCGGCGCGGAGATGCTCGCGGTCGAGGCGAAGCGCAGGCGCAGGCTCGGCGGCGGCCTCTACCTGTACCGGGTCAACGAGGAAGTTCGCAAGCTTCTCGAGCGCGGCGGCTACCTCGCCGAGATCGGCAAGGACAACATCTTCCCGGTGAAGGCGCGCGCAGTCGGCTTCATCTATCCGAAGATCGACACCGAGATCTGCCGCACGTGCCCGGTGCAGATCTTCCGCGAGTGCCGCACGGCGCTGCCCAACGGCGAGGCGCGTGAGTCGCCGCGCGTCGTATCCGCCGTCACCTAATGGGCAAGCGCCTCAGCCGGATCTATACGCGCACCGGCGACGACGGCACGACCGCCCTCGCCGACGGCTCGCGTGCGGCGAAGGATTCGCCGCGCATCACGGCGATCGGGGAAGTCGACGAGCTCAACAGCGCGCTCGGCGTTCTGCTTTGCGAAGCGCTGCCTGCGCCCGTTCGCGGCGCGCTCGCCGGCGTGCAGCACGATCTCTTCGATCTCGGCGGCGAGCTGAGCGTGCCGGGGCATACGATCATCGCCGACTCCCACGTCGCGCGGCTCGAAAGAGCGCTCGACGCGCTCAACGAGGCGCTCCCGGCGCTCGAGGATTTCATCCTGCCCGGCGGCTCGCACGCCGCCGCCGCGGCCCACCTCGCGCGCGCGGTCTGCCGCAGGGCCGAGCGCGCGCTGGTCACACTTGCGCGCGAAGAGCATGTTGCGCCGCCGCTGCTGCAGTATCTGAACCGGTTGTCGGATCTGCTGTTCGTCGCGGCGCGGGCGATCAACGCCGAGAGCGGGCACGGGGATGTGCTGTGGCAGCAAGGAAAGAACAGGTCGAAGGAGTGACGGGTAAAGCGGTGACGGATAGTGCGGTGACGGATAAGGCGGTGACGAAAGGCGTGCGCGGCGTTCGATCCCGTCACCGTTTCATCCGTCACTGTTTCACCCGTCACCGCTTTACCCGTCACCTTTTCCGCACCTCGTCGAGCTCCTCACACACCACCCTGGCCCCCTGCGCGATCCTCGGCGTCTGCCGCTGAATCAAGTCCGGCGGCACGTAGCGCACCGGAAGAGCGCGCAGGCCGGAGACCGGCAGCGCGGCCCACGACGCCGCGAACTCTTCGCGCCTCACCGCCGAGCTTCCGCCGAGCACGACCTGAGGGCGCGCTTTGATCACTGCCTCGAGCGACACCGCGGGCGTGAGCACCGGCGCGTCGCGGAAGACGTTGCGGCCGCCGCAGAGCGCGATGACGTCGCTGATGACGTGATCGCCGTTGACGGTGAGGAGCGGCCGGTTCCAGATCTCGTAGAACACCGCCACCGTTCGACGCCCGCCGTAACGCCGGCGCAAGTCGGCGAGATCGCGCTCGAAAGCCGAGGCCGCGGCTTCCGCTACACGCGCCGTGCCCGCGAGCGTGCCGAGCGTGCGCAGGAGACGCGCGATGTCGCCGAGCCGCCGCGCTTCGGTGACGAACACCGGCAAGCCCAGCGACTTCAGACGCTCGACGTCCCCGGCGGGATTGCCGCTGCGCCAGGCGAGCACGAGATCGGGCTGGAGCGCGAGCACGCGCTCGACGTCGATGCGGCTCGCGTCGCCGACCTGCGGCAGCTTCGACGCTTCGGGCGGGTAATCGCTGTAGCGGACCGCAGCCGCGAGATTTCCCCCCGCCCCGGCCGCGAAGGCGAGCTCGACGAGGTTGGGCGAGAGCGCGACGATGCGCTTCGCGGGCGCGCGGAGCTCGAACGCGTCGCCGCGATCGTCGCGCAGCGTGGCGGCAGTGGAGACGAGAGGAATGCCGACTGCGGCGCAGAGCAGCGCCGAGCGGCGCAGCGCGGAAGCTACGAGAGCGCGCTTTCCATGTAGCGCATCAGCTTCGCGCTGGTCTGGCGCAGCCGCGCCGAGAGCATGGTGACGAGCTTCACCAGGATCTTGGAGCCGAGCTGGGGGCGCTCGAGGATGATCTTCGCCATGTTGTCGCGCGTGAGCACCGAAAACGTCGTCGCCTGCGTGGTGCGGCATGTCGCGAAGCGCGGCTCGCCGTCGATCATCGACATCTCGCCGATGGTGGTGCCGGCGCCGACCGTCGTCATGTGCTGGAGCTCGCGCTGCATGCCGCGCTTCAGGATGTCGACCTCGCCGCGGATGATGAGCAGCATGTAGTCGCCGACATCGCCTTCGCGGATGATGGTCTCGTTCGCCTGCGCGCGATACACGCCCATGTACTCGGCCAGCGCTTTCACGTCGTCGCGCGTGAACTCGGAGAACAGCGGAGCGCGGCCGAGCAGCGTCGAGAGCTCTTCCGCGACCTCGGCGCTGTCGGCGACGCGCTCGAAGCGATGAAGAATCTCGTTCTCGGCCGGGAACTTGAGGTCGTCCTGCACCATCGTTCTAACCCCCTAAGGCTTATTCCCCTGTTCTAGTGTAACAGCGCCGGCTTCGGTCATTGCGCTTCGACTTCGGCCTTGACGCGGCGGGTCCGCACCGCCTCGGCGAGCTCTTCCAGCACGCTCAGCGAGTCTTCCCAGCCGAGACAGCCGTCGGTGATCGACACGCCGTACGTGAGCGGGGTCCCTGGTTTCAGGTCCTGCCGGCCGGGCTTGAGATGGCTCTCCATCATGATACCGAAGATGCGCGTGTCCCCCGTCGCGACCTGACGCGCCACGTCGTGCCCGACGTCGACCTGCTTCTGCGGATCCTTGCTGCTGTTGCCGTGGGAGAAGTCGATCATCACGCGCGCCGGGATCCCCGCTTCGGCGAGGCCCTTCGACGCAGCGTCGACGTTCGCGGCGTCGTAATTGGGGGCTTTGCCACCGCGCAATATGAGGTGGCAGTCCTCGTTGCCCGTCGTCGAGACGATCGCCGAATGCCCGCCCTTGGTGACCGACAGGAAGTGATGCGGCGCCTGCGCGGCGCGGATCGCGTCCACCGCGATGCGGATGTTGCCGTCGGTGCCGTTCTTGAAGCCCACCGGGCACGACAGGCCCGAGGCGAGCTCGCGGTGCACCTGGCTTTCGGTGGTGCGCGCGCCGATCGCGCCCCACGAGACGAGATCGGCGATGTACTGGGGCGTGATCATGTCGAGGAACTCGCAGCCTACCGGCACGCCCAGCTCGTTCACGTCGAGCAGGAACTGGCGGCCGATGCGCAGCCCGTCGTTGATGCTGAAGCTGCCGTCGAGCTTGGGATCGTTGATGAGACCTTTCCAGCCGACCGTGGTGCGCGGCTTCTCGAAGTACCCGCGCATCAGGATCAGCAGCTCACGGCCGAGCTTCTCGCGCGTGGCCAGCAGACGCTGCGCGTACTCCTTGGCCGCCTTGACGTCGTGTATCGAGCACGGGCCGGCGATGACGACCAGGCGGTCGTCGGCCCCGTGCAGCACGCGGTGGATCTGTTGCCGCGCTTCAACGACCGTTTTCGCGGCCGCCTCGGTGATGCCGAACTCGCGCAGCACGTGCGACGGCGGCACCAGTTCCTTGATCTCCTTGATCCGTACATCGTCGGTCTTATAATGCATGCTGCGCCCAAACCATTGAAATCAAACCATTATACTCGCGAGCGGCGACAGGTGAATAGTTGCTGCAGCGCGCCTGACGGTGCCGCGGGGTTCCTCGAGGCGACCACGCTATGCTCGGCGCTCTGCTGAAGAACATCACGAGCCGGAAAAAACGACCGGCGCCTGCCACGCCATTGCGCCTGCACATCGGCGGCAAGAGCCGGCACCCCGGCTGGCACGTGCTCGACGTGGTCTCCGGCGAGCACGTCGATTTCGTCGGCAGCTGCGTGGACCTGAGCCAGTTCCGCGACGGCAGCGTCGCCGAGATCTATGCCTCGCACGTGCTCGAGCATCTCGGCTACCAGAAGGACCTGTCCCGCGCCCTGTCCGAGTTCCGGCGCGTGCTCGCGCCGGGCGGGGCGGTGCGCCTGAGCGTTCCCGATCTCCAAACGCTCTGCGAGCTCTTCCTCGATCCGGCGCGCAGCGCCCAGGACCGCTTCCACGTGATGCGCATGATGTTCGGCGGCCAGTTGGACGATGCCGACTTCCATCACGTCGGCCTGACCGAGGAGTTCCTGAGCGAATACCTGAAGCGGGCGGGCTTTGTCGACATCGTGCGTGTCGCCGATTTGCAGGGCTTCGACGATACGAGCCGACTGGTGTACGGCGGCCGCGCGATCAGCCTCAGCATGGTTGCGCACGCGCCGCAGGCGCCCGACGGCTGAGCTCGAGCCTCAGCGCGCGGCCGTCGCGCACCACGCCGTCCACGCCGTTCGCATCGCAGCTTCGAGATTCCGCGTGAAGCCGGCATGGTCGAGGAGCTTCGAGGCCGCCATGCGCGGCCTCAGCGCTGCGCGCTGCGCACGGCGGCGCGTCGCGTCCCGTGCGAGCGATACCGCGATGTCCACGAATTCGTCGGCCGTCCCGGCGACGAGCTCGCCGAGGCCCACGGCGGTGAGCAGAGACGCGCCGACTCGCGACATGTGAGCTTCGCCGGCCAGCGTGACGACCGGCACACCCATCCACATCGCCTCGCAGGTCGTCGTCGTGCCGTGATAGGGAAACGTGTCGAGTGCGACGTCGGCCCTGCCGTACAGCGCGAGGTGCTCGGCGCGGTTCTCGATCCAGCCGTACAGCTCGACGCGCGCCGCATCGATGCCTTGTGCCGCGAACGCGTTGCGCAGGCGCTGCGCCGCCTCCGGTTCGTCGAGCAACCTGCCGCCTTTGATCAGCATGCGCGAGTCCGGCACCGCTTTGATCACGCGCGACCACAACGCGATCACCGCGTCGTTCACTTTCTGCAAGGTATTGAACGAGCAGAACACGACATCCGCCGCTTCGTCGCGCGCCGCGACCGCAGGCGCATCGGCGGGAGGCTGGTAGACGAGAAACGGCGGCGGCAGGCGCACGAGGCGCTCGGTGTGGCGCACGTCGGCGCACGGCGGATCCGCGATGCCGTCGGTGACGCGGTAATCGATGCTCGCGAGACCCGTCGTGTCGGGATACCCGAGCCAGGTCATCTGCACCGGCGCCGGACGGCGCGCGAACACGCCAGGCCTGCCGAACTGCGTATGACCCGCGAGATCGACGAGAATGTCGACGCCGTCGGCGGCCACGCGCCGCGCCAGCGCATCGTCGGACAACTCGTACGAGTCGAGCCACGCATCGGCGGAGCCCGCGATGCGCGCCGTCGTATCGTCGCGATACGGCCCGGTGTGATAGCAGCGGACCTCGAACGCCGAGCGGTCGTGCCGCGACAGCACGGGCTCGAAGAAATAGCTCACCGAGTGATCGGCGAAGTTCGGCGACACGTAGCCGATGCGCAACCGTCGATCGGGATCGGCGTCGATCGCGCGCGGCGGCAGCACGAACGGCGCGGCTTCGGCTTCGAGCATGCGTCCGTAACGCACGTGCAGCTCGAACAGCGCTTCGGGCGACGTCCGCTCGAGGTAATGCGACTGGAGCAGCGCGGCCGAGCGCAGCTCCTGGTGACCTTCGACCGCGAGGTTGCGGGGATCGGCCGCGGCACCGACCTGTACGCGCACGACCGCGCGCGCCGTGCCGTCGGCGCCGAGCGCCGAGCCGCGGACGGCAAGCTCCTCGGTCGCTCGCGAGCTCGCATCCGGAAGCTGGGTGCGCCGTTTGCGCGCGAACAGCGTGTTTATGAGGCGCAGCAGCATGCGCGCCGCGCCCCGGGAGCGCTTAAACCGTGCCGCCGACCGTCAGCGCGTCGATGCGCATCGTCGGCTGGCCGACCCCGACCGGTACGCTCTGGCCTTCCTTGCCGCACGTGCCGACACCGGTGTCGAGCGCCATGTCGTTGCCGATCATCGACACCCGCGTCAGCGCATCGGGACCGTTGCCGATGAGCGTGGCGCCTTTCACCGGGTACGTGACTTTGCCGTTCTCGATCGCGTACGCTTCCGACGCCGAGAACACGAACTTGCCGTTGGTGATGTCGACCTGGCCGCCGCCGAAGTTCACCGCGTAGATGCCGTTCTTGACCGACGCGATGATCTCCTGCGGGTCCTTGTCGCCGGCGAGCATGTAGGTATTCGTCATGCGCGGCATCGGGATGTGCGCGTACGATTCGCGCCGCCCGTTGCCGGTCGGCGCGACGCCCATGAGCCGCGCGTTGAGGCTGTCCTGCAGATAGCCGCGCAGCACGCCGTTCTCGATGAGCACGTTGTGCTGGGTCGGATTGCCTTCATCGTCGACGTTGAGCGAGCCGCGGCGCTCTCGCAGCGTGCCGTCGTCGACCACCGTCACGCCGGGCGCAGCGACGCGCTCGCCGATGCGGCCGCTGAACGCCGACGTGCCTTTGCGGTTGAAATCGCCTTCGAGGCCGTGGCCGACCGCTTCGTGCAGCAGCACCCCGGGCCAGCCCGGTCCGAGCACGACCGTCATCGGTCCCGCGGGCGCCGGGCGCGCGTCGAGGTTGACGACCGCCTGATGGACCGCTTTCTGCGCGTAATCCTGCAGCACCGAGTCGGTGAAGTACGCGTAATCGAAGCGCCCGCCGCCGCCCGCGCTGCCCTGCTCGCGCCGGCCGTTGTCCTCGACGATGACCTGCACCGAGAGCCGCACGAGCGGCCGCACGTCGGCCGCCATGAGACCGTCGGAGCGCGCGACCATCACGACCTCGTACTCGGCCGCGAGCCACGCCATCACCTGCGTGACGCGGTTGTCGAGCGAGCGCGCGTAGCGCTCGAGCCGCTCGAGCAGCGACACCTTGTCCTGGTCGTTGAGGCTGTCGAGCGGATCCTTCGCGGCGTAGAGGTTGCGAGCGCCGCCGCGCTTGACCACCTGCACGCCGCCCGCCTGGCCCGCGCGCGCGATCGCACGCGTGGCTTCCGCCGCGGAGGTGAGGGCCGGCAGGCTGATGTCGTCGGAGTACGCGAAAGCGGTCTTTTCCCCGCTCACCGCGCGCACGCCCACGCCCTGGTCGATGTTGAAGCTGCCCGACTTGACGATGCCTTCCTCGAGGCTCCACGACTCGCTGCGGCTGTACTGGAAGTACAGGTCGGCGTAATCGACCTTGTGCGTCATGATCTGGCCGAACACGCTCTGCAGCCGGTTATCGTCGAGCGAGTACGGCGCGAGCAGGATCTCCTGCGCGGTGTCGAAAGGCAGATCGATGAGCGAGATGCCGGAAAGGTTCTGCGTCTGTGTTTGCGTCTGAAGGCTCACGGTGGCTGGCTTTGAAAGAGGGCAGTAAGTAGAGACAGCGGTTGCGCCGGTAAGTTTACGGGAGCACCCGGTGCGACAGCGCCGGCAGGCTCTGCCGCACGCGTTTGAGGTGCGCGTGGTCGATGTCGCCCACCACCACGCCGGTGCCGCCGGGCAGGCGGTCGACGACCACGCCCCACGGGTCGACGAGCATGGAGTCGCCGTTGGTCTCGCGCCTGTTGGCGTGACGGCCGCCCTGCGCGGGCGCGAGCAGATACGCGAGGTTCTCGATCGCGCGGGCGCGCACCAGCGTCTCCCAGTGCGCCCGTCCCGTCGTCGCGGTGAACGCCGACGGCGCCAGGATGAGGTCGACGCCTTTCATCTGGCGATACAGCTCGGGGAAGCGCAGGTCGTAGCAGATCGACAGCCCGATCTTCCCGAACGGCGAATCGAAGGTGACGACTTTGTCTCCGCGCTCGATCGTGCGCGGCTCGGAATAGCTCTCGTTGCCCTGCTCGAACGCGAAGAGGTGGATCTTGTCGTAGCGCGCGACGCACTTGCCCTGATCGTCGTACACCAGCGTCGTATTGCGGACCTTGTCTGCAACCTTCGCGACGAGCGGCACCGAGCCGCCGACGAGCCAGATCCTGTACTTGCGCGCGGTCTCGGCGAGAAAGCTCTGGATCGGACCCGCGCCCTGCTCCTCGCGCACCCTGACCTTGTCGCGCTCGTCGAGGCCGAAGATCGGGAAATACTCGGGCAGGGCGACGAGCTGCGCGCCGCGCTCGACCGCGGTCTCGATGAGGCGGCCGGCTTCCTTCAGGTTGTCTTCGACGACGGGGCCCGAGGTCATCTGGACCGCGGCTACGCGCGCTTTCGTCAGAGTGGTCATGGCGTGATCTCTAGCGTGATGGATGCGCCCGGCGCCGCGTCGGCGCGCAGGACCGTACGCCGCGAGTCTATCGCGAGCGCGGCCAGCCAGGAGCGCAGTTCTTCCGCCTGCACCAGCGGCTCCTGCCCGGGACCGTGGTGGATCACGATCCGGGCTTCGGGCTTGGCGAGCGCGGCCGCGACCGCGCGCCGCACGTTCTCCTGGTCGAGCACCGCCCGGGCGGTGCGCGGCCGGTCCCAGAGCTCGGGCGGCACGTCGAAGGTCTGCGCGCGGGCGCCAACTGCCGACAGCGCGGCCAGGACGAACAGCATTCTCGCGATCAAGGCGTTCCTTCGGGCGTGGTCAGCGCGGCACGTTCGGGCTTGGCGACCTGGGGATCGGACCAGCTTCCGGTCACGATGTATTCGAACGAGATGAGCTGCTCGATCGGATCCTTGAGGATCTTCTGCGCGAGGAACGCGGCGACGCCGGCGACCGGTCCGCCGACGAGCGACGCACCGAGCGCAACACCTTCGGAGAGGTGGGGGATCACGCGCACGCGCAATTTCTGCGTCTCGCGCACGAGATCGACGTCGCCGGTCATCACCACGCGCGCGGCGGGACCGGCCATGCGGAAGTTGTCGGCGCTGGCGACGCCGCGGTCGATGCGCGCGCCGCCGACGATGCCGTCGAACGCGAAACCCTCGCTGAAGATGTCGCGGAAATCGAGCGAGATGCGCCGCGGCAGCGATTGCAGCGAGAGGATGCCCAGCAGCTTGCCGAGGCCCGGTTCGAGCTTCACGAACTGGCCTTTGGCCGCGTCGAAGTTGAGGTTGCCCGAGAGGCTCGGATAGTCGAAGTCGAGCGGGCCTCCGCTCCACGCGAGCTGTCCTTCGATCTTCGCGGTGCCGCCCTTGATGCCGGCGGGCAGCGCCCAGCGCGCGAGCGCCTTGCCGATGTCGCTCACGTCCATCTTCACGTTGAGCCGGGTGCGCGGCTGCGCTGCGCCCGCCTGCCATACGCCGTCGGCGTTGAGCACGTTGTCGGCACTGGAGACGCGCAGGCGCTCGATCTTCCAGTCGCGGCCTTCGTGCAGCGCGTTGAGCTCGAGCTTGCCGAGCTGCTTCTGGCCGTACTGGAACTGGTCGACGACGACGTCGAGCGCCGGAAGGTCGGGGGATTTGGCGGCGGGCTTCGGAGCGGTCTTGTTGTCCGACGCCGCGAGCGTGAGCCGCTTGAAGCGCGCGTTGAGGCGTCCCTTGCCTTCGCCGCGCCACGTCGCGGTGCCTTCGATCTCGCGGCCGTCGAGCGTGAGCTGGGTCGCGCCGCTCTGCGGTGTCGCGACGATGCCGACGTCGTTGAAGCGACGGCCGAAGAATCCGATCTGTCCGACCGTGACGTCGAGGCCGCCGAGCTGGGAACCGCCTTCGCCCGGATCGCCGGGACCGCCGCGGGTGAACGCGATCCACTCGTCGAGATCGACGCTCTTCAGCGCGCCGCGCACCCATACGCCGGGCTTGTCGGGCTCGCCGGCTTCGCCGCCACCCAGGCGCACGGCGCCGCGCTCGATCACCGCCTGCTTCTCGTCGCCGCGGCGTATCAGGTCCGCCCTGACGATGTCGCCGTACGCCACGAGCAGCCGGTCCTGCTGCGGCGCCAGGAACCGGCGCTCGATCCGGACCGGGACCGCCTCAGACGCGGTCTTCGCGAACGGCGGCGGCAGCGCCGACGTCACGCCGACGAGGTTCGATTCGACGACGAGGTCGGGAATCTTCCGGCGCAGCGTGAGCACGCCGCGCCAGTCGGTCGAGCCGCGCAACTGCTGCATCCAGCCGGGTGCGGCGATCTTGCGCAGGTTGTCCATGTTGACGCGGCCCGCCAGGGTCGCGCGCATCGTCGCGTCCTTGGGCACCGACGCCGCGGTCACCGTGAGCGGACCGCCGAGGAAGTTGGCGCTCGCGGTCGGCACGCGCACCGAAGCTTCGGTGAACTCGATGCGCCCGTTCGCCTGCTCGAGCGGCGGCACGTCGCGCTCGAACACGATGTTGTTGTTGCCGAACGCGTACACGCCCGAGACTTTCGTCGACGGCAGCTGGCCGAGCGGCAGCGTGAGCTTGAGCGCGAGGCGCCCCGTGCCCTGCGCCTGTATGCCTTCGGTGAAGCGGTCGATCATCTCGGTCACCGGGCTCTTCGCGATGAATGCGAGGAAGTCGCCCGTGAGCCCTTCGGCTTCGCCGCGGACGTCGAGCACTTCCGGACGCGCCTTGAGGTCCGGGATCTCGCCGGCGACCGGTCCGATCTTCACACCGCTGATCGTTCCGCGGCGGGCGGCGAAGTCGAGCCGCGTGCCGCGGAACTGGAATTCGCCTTCGATGTTCTCGATGCGCGGCCAGCGCTCGGCGTAATCGAGGATGCCGCCGCTCACCTTGGCCGCGACGTGGAAGATACCGCGCTTGTCGCCGGCGAACGGGAAGTCGTCGAGCTTGCCTTTCAGCCTGAAGCGCACGTCGTTCGATTCGCCCGCGACGACCGCGCGCTCGAGCCACGCGCGCACCTTCGGGAATTCGCCCGCCGGAAGGTACTTCGGCGCCGCGCGCGCATTGGCGCGCGACAGGGTGCCGGTGAGGTCCGCTTCGCCGCGCCCGGCCGAAGACACGCGATAGGTGCCGAAGAGCGTGCCTGCCGCATCCGCGTTCGAGAACGACACGTTGCTGAGCTTGAGATCGACGTGATCGGCCGCGCGCGTCCACGCGATCTGCGCGGTGAGCGTGTCGAAGCCGAGCGCGTCGGTGAACACCGCCGGCAAGTCGAGGCTCGTGCGCTCGCCCACGACGTGCAGCGTGCCGCCTTTTTCGGTCGCGTCGACGTTGCCGCTCACGCCCGAAAGCCCCGGGGTCTTCTCGAAACGATTGACCGCCAGCGCTTCGAAACGTCCGCGCACGCTGTAGCGCTGCGGCGCCGGCAGCTCGCCCTGCCACTTCATCACGACGTCGTGCAGCCGCCCGCGCGGCGAGTACGCGACGAGCCGCGCGCGCACATCGTCGCCGAGCGGCAGGCGGTCGGCGATCGTCACGAGCGGCGCGAGCTCCAGAGCATTGGCCTGCAGCTCGCCCGCCTGCGTGCCCTTGCCGTCGTTCGTGATGCGCAGCAGGAAATCGGCGGGCGGGAGCGTGGTGCCGGCGCTCGCGAGCTCGAGCCTGGCCGTCGCGAACTCGAAGCCGCGCGGCACGCGCTTCCACGAAAGCCTGCCGGCAAGCGCATCGAGCTCGAGCTCCGGCAGCTCTTTACGCAGGCGCGTGCGCACGTCGCCCAGCCTCACGTCGGCGACGATCTCGGCGAGCCGGTGATCGCTGAAGGTGAGCCAGGTGCGCAGCGCGCCGCTGCCGCGCGTGAGCTCGACCGGGACGTCCACCCACGCGTTCCACGCGGCGAGGTCGTCGGACTGGAGCTGCATGAAGATCCGCCCGTTCCAGTTCGACACGACGTCTGCGCTGTCGCCGCGGACGTCGCCGCGCACGTCGAGCGGTCCGGCGAGCGCTTGCGGCGGCGTCGCGCGCAGCCCGAAGCGATGGCGGCTGCCGCGGTTGACCATGTGCAGGTTGACCGATGAGAGCTCCAGCCTGTCTGCCTTGCGCACCTCGTCGGTCCACGCGACCTTCGCATCGTGCACCTCCACGTCGGGCTGATCGAGCAGCCATTCGGTGAAACCGCTGTGACGCTTGTCGTCGATCTCGAGCTCGATGCCCGCGACCGACAGTACGCCTCGCGCGTCGCGCCGCACCTCGAGCTGAGGGCTGAAGATGTCGAGCGCCTGGAAATGGAGATTGAGCGCCGCGAGCGAGCGCCACGCGATCGTGCTCTCGACGCGCTCGAGCTCGAGGGCCGGCTTATCGGAGCGGTCGTACACCGTGACGTTGCCGAGCACGAGGTGCGGCCGCATCCCGTCCCAGTCGCCCGAGATGCTGCCGATGGTGATACGCAGTTGCGCGGCACGGCTCACCGCCGCGGCGATGTCGTCGCGGTAGCGGTCGATGTTGGGGAGAAACCAGTAGCGCAGCGACAACACCACCGCCGCACACGTCAGGGCCGCGGCTATCAGGGTCCACGCGAACGCGCGCGAGGTCCAGATCGAGCTCTTTCTTACCCAGCCGAGCGCGGCCGCGAACGCCACTTTTTTGCCTGATATCCCGAAAAATGCGATAGTCGAACGAGGTGTCGCCAATTGTACTCTCAGTGCTCCGGCCACTGCATGGAATCGCCTGATACGCCGGCAGCTACTGCCGCCCCAATTTCACCGTCCAGTCCGGCATCTCCCTACGATCGCGCAGCGTGCTACAGCCGCTACGTGCGGCGCATCGTCGCCGCCGATTCGGACCTCGTTCGCCGCGTCGAGTTCGATCGCACGTGGACGGGCGCGCGCATGCGCGAGCGGCTGGCGGGGCTCGAGAAGGAAGGCCATCCGCTTACGCGATCCTTACGCGTGCTGCGCAAGGAGGTCATGCTCGCGCTCATCGCGCGCGATCTCTCCGGTCTCGCCGCGCTCGACGAAGTGGTCGCGACCGTAACCGCGCTCGCCGAGGTCGCGCTCGGCGCGGCGACCGACGGTGTGCATCGCGAGCTCGCGGCACAGTACGGCGAGCCGCGCGGTTCGAGCGGAGCGTTGCAAAAACTGCACGTGGTCGGCATGGGCAAGCTCGGCGGCGGCGAGCTCAACGTGTCTTCGGACATCGACCTCATCCTGCTCTATCCCGAGGAAGGCGAGACCGACGGCGCTCGTTCGCTGTCGAACCACGAGTTCTTCACGCGCCTCGCGCGCAGGCTCTCGGGGCTACTGTCGGAAAGGACCGAGGACGGTTACGTGTTCCGCGTGGATCTGAGGCTCAGGCCGTACGGCGACAGCGGGCCGGTCGTCGCGAGCTTCGACATGCTCGAAAACTATCTGGTCACGCAGGGCCGCGAGTGGGAGCGCTACGCGTGGATCAAGGGCCGCGTGCTCACCGGCGACCGCGGAGACGAGCTGATGGAGCTGGTGCGGCCGTTCGTTTTCAGGCGCCATCTCGATTTCAGCGCATTCGAATCGATGCGCGACCTGCACCGCCAGATCCGGGTCGAGGTCGAGCGCCGCGACATCGCGGACAACATCAAGCTCGGTCCCGGCGGCATCCGCGAGATCGAGTTCATCGTGCAGCTCTTCCAGCTGATCCGCGGCGGGCGCGACGCGCCGCTGCGGCGCCAGCCGACGTTGGCGGTGCTGCCGCTGCTCGCGGAGAAGCGCTTGCTCGCCGCCGAAGCCGTCGCGGAGCTCACCGCAGCGTATGTCTTTCTGCGCAACCTGGAGCACCGGCTGCAGTATCTCGACGACGCGCAGACCCACGCGCTGCCGCGCGCACCCGAAGACCGCGAGCTCGTCGCGCAGAGCATGGGGTTTGGCGACTACGCGAGCCTGCGCGCCGCGCTCGAGCGCCATCGCGACACGGTGACGCGGCATTTCAACGACACCTTCGTCGCCTCGTCCAGCGGCACCGACGACCTTGCGTCGGTCTGGCACGACGCACCCGCCGGCAGCGAGGCGGCCGGCGTTTCGGCGCCGCTCGCGAAGCTTGGATTCTCGAATCCGGCGGAAGTCCAGCGGCGGCTCGCGGCCTTTCGGGACGGCTCGCGCTTTCGGCAGATGCCGGCGGCGAGCCAGGCGCGCATCGGGAGACTGATGCCGCGCGTGCTCGAAACCGCGGCTGCACAGGAGAAACGGGACGAGACGTTCGAGCGCATGCTGCAGCTCCTGGAGAGCATCAGCCGCCGCGAGTCGTACCTCGCGCTGCTCGAGCAGTATCCGCAGGCGCTCGCCCGCGTAGCCGAGCTGATGGGCGCGAGCCCGTGGGCCGCGCAGTACCTGACGCAGCACCCGATCCTGCTCGACGAGCTCCTCGACGTGCGCACGCTGTACGAAGCGCCGGACTGGCCGACGCTCACCACGGCGGTGCGGCGCGAGATCGCCGACGCCGACGGCGACGTCGAGAAGCAGATGGACCTGCTGCGCCACTTCAAGCACGTGCAGACGATGCGCCTCCTCGCGCAGGACCTCGCCGGCACGCTCCGGCTGGAGACGCTGTCGGACGATCTCTCCGACCTCGCGTGCCACATCCTCGAGATCGTGGTCGAGCTCGCGTGGGCGGGCGTGCCGCACCGCCATCGCGAGAAACCCGCGTTCGCGGTCGTCGGCTACGGCAAGCTCGGCGGCAAGGAGCTCGGCTACGCCTCCGACCTCGACATCGTGTTCCTCTACGACGATGCGGCGCCCGAAGCGCCCGAGGCCTACGCGCGGCTCGCGCGCCGCATCAGCCACTGGCTGACGAGCATGACCTCGGCCGGCATCCTCTACGAGATCGACCTGAGGCTGCGGCCCGACGGGGCGAGCGGGCTGCTCGTCAGCCCCCTGCAAAGCTTCCGCGACTATCAGATGAAGCACGCGTGGCCGTGGGAGCACCAGGCGCTCACCCGGGCGCGCTTCGCCGCGGGCGACCGCGCGATCGGCGAGGCGTTCGAGGCGATCCGCATCGACATCCTGCGCGAGCAGCGCGACCTCGCCGCGCTGCGCACCGCGGTGCTCGACATGCGCAGGAAGATGCTCGACGCGCATCCGAACACGAGCGGCCTCTTCGACCTGAAGCACGACCGCGGCGGCATCATCGACGTGGAATTCATCGTGCAGTACCTGGTCCTCGGGCATTCGCACGAGCACGAAGAGCTCACGAAGAACCTCGGCAATCTCGCGCTGCTGAAGATCGCGGCGCGGCTGGGGCTCATTCCGGAAGATGCAGCGCTCGCGGCGCACGATGCGTACCACCGCTTCCGGCAGCTCCAGCACGCCCTGCGGCTGCAGGGCGAGCGCTACGCGCGCATCGCGCCCGAGGCAGCGCGCGGCGAAGCGCAAGCAGTGCGCGCGCTGTGGTCCCTGGCCCTCGGGGACAGTCCCGCTACGCCCTGATAGAATTACTCTTTTTTCGCTTTCCGGAGCTCTCACATGTCGATGGCGGACCGCGACGGTCACATCTGGTACGACGGCAAGCTCGTGCCCTGGCGTGACGCGAACACCCACGTGCTCACGCACTCCCTGCACTACGGGCTCGCGGTGTTCGAAGGCGTACGCGCCTACAAGACCACCGCCGGCACCGCCATCTTCCGTCTGAAGGAGCACACCGAGCGCCTCTTCAACTCCGCGCACATCTACATGATGAAGATCCCGTACACGCGCGAGCAGATCATGGACGCACAGAAGGAAGTCGTGCGCGCGAACAAGCTCGAGGAGTGCTACATCCGGCCGATCGCGTTCTACGGCTCGGAGAAGATCGGCGTCTCGCCCAAGGGCGCGAGCGTGCACGTCGCGATCGCGGCGTGGCCGTGGGGCGCCTACCTCGGCGCCGAAGCGATCGAGAAAGGCATCCGCGTGAAGACCTCGTCGTTTGCCCGCCACCACGTGAACGTGTCGATGTGCCGCGCCAAGTACTCGGGCACCTACGCCAACTCGATCCTGGCCAACCTCGAGGCGACCGAGCACGGCTACGACGAGGGCCTGCTGCTCGACGTCGACGGCTTCGTCGCCGAAGGCTCGGGCGAGAACCTCTTCATGGTGAAGAACGGCTGTCTCTTCGAGCCGGAGCTCACCAGCGCGCTGGTCGGCATCACGCGCGAATCGGTGATCTCGCTCGCGGCCGAGATGGGGCTGAAAGTGATGCCGCGCCGGATCACGCGCGACGACCTCTACATCGCCGACGAAGCGTTCTTCACCGGTACCGCCGCCGAAGTGACGCCGATCCGCGAGGTCGACGGCCGAGTCATCGGCGAAGGCAAGCGCGGCCCGATCACTGCGCGGATTCAGAAAGCGTTCTTCGACGCGGTGACCGGCAAGTCGGAGAACCGCCGCGAGTGGCTGAGCCCGGTTGCCGCCTGAGGCGCTCACTCGTTCACCCGTTCACCCGTTCACGCCTTCATATGTCCGAGCCTGTCTCCAACAGCCAGCGCCACATCGAAGTCACCGCGGCCGACCTGCCGCTGCACTGCCCGATGCCGTCGATGATCCTCTGGAACGCGCACCCGCGCGTCTATCTGCCGATCCAGAAGACGGGCGAAGCGCTGTGCCCGTATTGCGGGACGAAGTACACGCTCGTCGGCGGGGCGGCGGCCGGCGGTCACTGACCGCCATGAAAATCCTCGTCGTCGGTCCTTCGTGGATCGGCGACACGCTGCTCGCGCAGCCGCTCTTCACCCTGCTCCGCCGGCGCCACCGCGACCTCACCCTCGACGTGCTCGCGCCGCCGTGGACGTTTCCGCTGGTCGCGCGCATGCCGGAGGTGCGGCGCGCGATCGCGAATCCTTTCCAGCACGGAGAGTTCAGGTTCCTCGAACGCCGCCGCCTCGGCCGCGAGCTGCGGACCGAGCGCTACGATCAGGCGATCGTGCTGCCGAACACGTTGAAGTCGGCGTTCGTGCCGTTCTTCGGGCGCATCCCGAAGCGCACCGGCTATCGCGGGGAGATGCGCTGGCTCGTGCTCAACGACCTGCGCCTGCTCGACGAAGACGCGGTGCCGCTGATGGCGCAGCGCTACGCCGCGCTCGGGCTCGACCACGGCGTGCCGCTGCCCGCCGATCTGCCGCAACCGCATCTCACGATCGACGAGCAGCAGCGCCTGTCGACGCTCGCCTCACTGGGCCTGGATAACACCCGGCGCGCGGTGGCGCTCTGCCCCGGCGCCGAATACGGACCGGCCAAGCGCTGGCCGCCTTCGTACTTCGCGGAGCTCGCGCGGCAGTTGAAGAGCGAAGGCGACGACGTGTGGCTGGTCGGATCGAACAAGGACCAGCCGATCGGCGAAGACATCGTGAGGCTCTCCGGCGGCGCGTGCGTGAACCTCTGCGGCCGCACTTCGCTGGACCAGGCGATCGACGTGCTCGCCTCGGTGCGCCTCGCGGTCGCGAACGATTCGGGCCTGATGCACGTCGCCGCCGCCGTGGGCACCCCGCTCCTCGCGATCTACGGCTCGAGCACTCCCGCCCACACCCCCCCGATGTCGCCGCTCGCGCAGGTGCTCAAGATCGACATCGAATGCAGCCCGTGCTTCGAGCGGACGTGCCCGCTGGGACACTTCAACTGCATGATGCATTTGAAGCCGGAGCGCGTGCTCGCGCTGGCGCGGCAAGAAGTGACGGGTGAACCGGTGACGGGTACGACGGTGACGGATAAGGCGGTGACGAAAAACCCGTGACGCTCCAGCCTGTCACCGCTTCATCCGTCACCGGTTCACCCGTCACTTCTCAGGTCCTGCATAAACCCCCGCCGTATCGGGGAACAAAGACTTCACGATCTTGAACTTGGATATATCCGTCGTGCCGTCCATGTGCAGGAAGACCGCGGCGTCGCGCAGGAGCTTTTCGACGCCGAAGTCGAGCATGACGCCGTTGCCGCCGTGGAGCTCCATCGCGTGCTGGCAGACCTTGAACACTTCCTCGGACGCGAAGAGCTTCGCCATGTTGCACAGCGCTTCGGCGTCGGGTGACTTGGCGTCGACCGCGGCGGAGGCTTCGCGCAGGAGCGAACGCACCGCGGCGAGCTTGGTCGCCATTTCGGCGAGCCGGCACGCCACCGCCTGGTGCTTGATCAGGATGCGCCCGCCCTGGATGTAGGTCTGGACGTATTCCGAGGCCTTCTCGAACGCGGCGACGCCGATGCCGAGGTTCTTCGCAGCCTGGATGATCTTGCCGGGCCGGAAATAGACGCCGGCCTTGGTGAGCGCGGTGTCGTGCACGAGCAGATGGTCCTCGGGTAACGCCATGTCCTCGAAGACGAGCTCGCCGTTGTTCATGAAGCGCCCGCCCATGGTCTCGTTGCAGCGCTGCACCACGAGCCCGGGCGTATCGCGCGGCACGAGGAAGCTCGACGTGCCTTTGGTCATCCCCGCGCCGGGCTTGGTCGTCGCGTAGACGACGTAGAGCTTCGCGTCGTAGCCATTGCTGATGAACTGCTTGCGGCCGTTGATCACCCACTTGCCGTTCCTGAGCTCGGCGCGGGTGTGCATCATCGCTTCGGGCACGTCGTAGGGCAGCCAGCGGTCGGAGGCGCCGCGCGGCTCGGTGAGACAGTGCGCCAGGAGGAACGAGGGGTCTTCCGCGATCCGCGGAAACCAGCGCTCCTGGAGGTGGCGAGGCGCCACGTTGCGCAGCAGCACCGACACTTTCCAGATCTGCACGAGCTTGTCGGCGAGGCCCGAATCGCCGCGCGCGATCTCCTCCGCGATCACCGCGAACGTCTGCACTTCTTCCTTCGGATCGATCGGGGTGCCGCCGAACTCCTCGGGAACGGCGAGGGTGCGTATGCCGATCTCGTGCGCCTTCTCGAGGATGGCGGCCGGCAGGCGGTCCTCGGGCTTCATCACCCACTCGCGCTGCCAGCTCTGGCGTATGAAGGGCGTGACGAAATCGTTGACGAACGCGCGGCACGTGTCGCGCATCATCTTTTGCTCTTCGGACAGGCCCCGTTCCGTGAAGTGCATCATGACGCGCCCCTCCCTGTTTTGGCCCTGCGAAATCAGTGTGCCACAGTTTGTTAGAATCGAGCCGGATCCCGCCTCTCACAGCACCGTGAAGAAGACGTTGTTTGCGACGCCGCAGGACGCGGAAGCCGCGTTCTACGAGGCCTTCATGAAGCACGACCTCGAAGCGATGATGTCGGTCTGGGCCGACGACGACGAGGTCTATTGCATCCATCCGCAAGCCCCGCGCGTGACCGGGGTCGCGCAGGTGCGCGAATCGTGGCGACGGATCTTCGCCAACGGCCAGACCCTGCGCTTCCAGGTGCGCCAGCAGCACGTCTTCCAGGCGATGATGGTCTCGGTCCACAGTGTGTACGAGCAGATCGCCGTCGGCGAAGAGACCCGCCCCAGCCACTGCGTGCTCGCCACCAACATCTACACTCGCACCGAGCGCGGCTGGCGGATGATGGCCCACCACGCATCTCCATGTCCCGAGCTCCCGGATAGCGAACCGAGGCGTGCCAAGACACTGCATTAAGGCGTGAACGGGTGAACGGGTGAACGGGTAAAACCCCGTTCGTACCGTGGAATCCGGTTCGTAACCCGACCCTTTTCCAGACGCTATAATCCGGGGCTTCCGCGCGCTGCCCACACCCGTTCACGCGTTCACCCGTTCACCCGTTCACGCTTTTGGAGAACTTATGAGCACCACCGAATTTGGCAATCCCGATGTGATCGTCGTCGGCGCCGGCAACGCCGCGTGCTGCGCCGCGCTGGCCGCGCGTGAGAACGGCGCCAGCGTGATCATCCTCGAAGCCGCGCCGGTCGACGATTCGGGCGGCAACAGCCGTTACACCGGCGGCCTGATGCGCGTCGTGTACAACAACGTCGACGACGTCGCGCAGCTCATCCCCGACCTCACCGAGGAAGAGAAGAAGACCCACGATTACGGGAGCTACACCGCCGACGAATACTTCGACGACATGGGCCGCATCACCCAGTACATGTCCGATCCCGATCTCACCGAGATCCTGATCACCCGGAGCTTCGACACCCTGGTGTGGCTGGTGAAGAAAGGCGTGCGCTTCCAGCCTTCCTACGGCCGCCAGTCGTACAAGGTCGAAGGCGGCAAGTACAAGTTCTGGGGCGGTCTCGTCGCCGAGACGTGGGGCGGCGGCGCCGGCCTCGTCGACAACGAGCACAAGGCGTGCGAGCGCGAAGGCATCAAGATCTTCTACGAGACGCCAGCGCTCTCGCTCCTGACCGACGACAGCGGCAAGGTCGTGGGCGTCAAGGCGAAGAGCAACGGGAAGACCGTCGACATCAAGGCGAAAGCGGTCGTTCTCGCGTGCGGCGGTTTCGAATCGAACGCCGAGATGCGCGCGCGCTACCTCGGCCCGGGCTGGGACCTCGCGAAAGTGCGCGGCACCCGCTACAACCAGGGCGCGGGCATCAAGATGGCGCTGGACATCGGCGCGCTGCCGTACGGCCACTGGTCGGGCTGCCACGCGGTGGGCTGGGACCGCAACGCGCCGCCGTTCGGCGACGTCAACGTCGGCGACCAGTTCCAGAAGCACAGCTACCCGTGGGGCATCATGATCAACGCCAACGGCGAGCGCTTCGTCGACGAAGGCGCCGACTTCCGCAACTACACCTACGCCAAATACGGCCGCGTCATCCTCAACCAGCCCGGCATGTTCGCGTGGCAGGTGTTCGACAACAAGCTCATCCCGAACCTGCGCGACGAGTACCGCATCAAGCAGGTCACCAAGGTGCGCGCGAACACGCTCGAAGAGCTGGTGCAGAAGATGGAAGGCGTCAACCCCGAGCGCGCGCTGCAGACGATCAAGGAGTTCAACGCGGCGGTGCAGAAGGACAAGCCGTTCAACATGGCGATCAAGGACGGCCGACGCACCCAGGGTCTCGCGATCGACAAGACCAACTGGGCGAACACCTACGACGAGCCGCCGTACGAAGCGTACGCGGTCACGTGCGGGGTGACCTTCAGCTTCGGCGGCCTGAAGATCTCGAACGAAGCCGAAGTCGAGGACACCGGCGGCAAGCCGATCCCGGGCCTCTTCGCCGCGGGCGAGCTCGTCGGCGGCATCTTCTATCACAACTATCCCGGCGGCACCGGCCTCACCTCGGGCTGCGTCTTCGGCAAGATCGCGGGCACGACCGCCGCGCAATACGTGAAAGGCTGATCGCCCGATGAACGCTCCTGCAATCAAGATCACCAAGCCGGTCCGCGAGCAGGTCAGCAAGGAAGAGTGGGAAGCCCGCGTCAACCTCGCCGCGTGCTATCGGCTGATGGCCGAGTTCGGCATGGTCGAGATGGTCGCGAATCACATCTCGGTGCGCGTGCCCGGCACGCACAACGAGTTCCTGATCAACCCGTACGGCATGCTGTACGAAGAGATGACCGCGTCGTCGATGCTGAAGATCGACATCGACGGCAACGTCCTCTTCAACGCCACCGATTACGGCGTCAATCAGGCGGGCTTCGTGATCCACAGCGCGATCCACAAAGCACGCCCGGATGTGGATTGCATCATCCACACGCACACCCTCGCGGGCATGGCGGTTTCCGCGATGAAGTGCGGGATCATGCCGATCGCGCAGTCGTCGATGCGCTTCACCGACATCGCGTACCACGACTTCGAAGGGGTGGCGATCCGCCTGGACGAGCAGGCGCGTCTCTGCGCGAGCCTCGGCAACCGCGAAGCGATGGTGCTGCGCAATCACGGGCTGCTGACGGTCGCACCGAGCATTCCCGAGTGCTTCAACAACATGTATCGCCTCGAGCGCGCGTGCCAGCTCCAGGTCATGGCGCTCTCGTGCAACACCGAGCTTTCGATGCCGCCCTCCGAAGTCGTGCAGTACACCAACGAGCAGATGCTGCCCGGCACCCGCCGCCGCTTCGGCCTGCTCGAGTGGCCGGCGATGCTGAGGAAGCTGGATCGCGTGAATCCGGGGTACGACGCGTAGACGGCTTCGCGGAGTGTTAAGTTTTCAGTCGCGCGTCGGCTGACCACGATCCACTCATCACTCAACACTGAACACTCAACACTTTCAGCGGGCTCGTCGTCGAGCCCGTTTTTATTTGCGAGACGACATGAACGAGCCCGCTGAAGAGCGCGACTGCCCGCCGCCCGTCAAAGCGACGACACCGCAGCAGCGCCTCCCCGAAGGCACCGTCGACTGCCACTGCCACGTCTTCGAAGACCCGGCGCGCTATCCGCTCGCCGCCGGCCGCAGCTATACGCCGCCGCTGTGCACCCTCGACGATTACGTCGCGATGTGCCACACGCTCGGCATCACGCGCACCGTGCAGGTGAACGCGAGCGTCTACGGTTTCGACAACTCGGTGACTCTGGACGTTATCGCCAAACTGGGCCAGGACAAGGCGCGCGGCGTCGCGGGGATCGCGCCCGACGCGACCGCGGAGCACATCGCGAAGCTGCACGAAGGCGGTTTTCGCGGCATGCGCCTCTCGACGCGCGTCAAAGGCTACGGCGGCATGGATTCGATCGAGCCGATGGCTTCGATGATCGCGCCGTTCGGCTGGCACCTCCAGCTCCACTGCGGCGCGAGCCGCGAGCTGGCCGAGATCGAAGCGCGGCTCATGAAGCTCGAAGTGCCGATCGTCTTCGACCATCTCGGCAGCACGCGCGGCGACGAGGGCGTAGGCTCGCCCGGCTTTCAGGCGATGCTGCGCGTGCTGAAGAACCGCGACGACGCGTGGGTGAAGATCTCGAGCTTCTACCGGCGCTCCGACGCCGGTCCGCCCGGCTACGACGACATGAAGCCGCTCGCGCAGGCGCTGGTCGACGCGCGGCCCGATCGCTGCGTGTGGGGCAGCAACTGGCCGCATCCTGAATGCAACGTCACCATGCCCGACGACGGCAAGCTCGTGGACGTGTTCTGCGAGTGGGTGACGGATGAAACGGTCCGACAGCAGATACTGGTGGCGAATCCCACGCGGCTGTATGGATTCGACAAGGCGTGACCGAGTGAACGGGTGAACGGGTCGGTCGAGGCCTACCGGGCGCCGTGGTGGCTGCCCGGCGGTCATCTGCAAACCCTGTACGCCGCGCTGCTGGCGCCGCGCCCGCGTGTCGCTTATCGGCGCGAGCGCTGGGACACGCCCGACGGCGACTTCGTCGACGTCGACTGGGTCGACGGCCCGGCGACGGCGCCGCTCGTCGCGCTCTTTCACGGCCTCGAAGGCGGCTCCACCAGCCCTTACGCACATGCGCTGATGGCTCACCTGCGAGCTCTCGGCTGGCGCGGCGCAGTCGTGCACTTCCGCGGCTGCAGCGGCGAGCCCAATCGCCTTGCGCGCGCCTACCACTCCGGCGACAGCGCGGAGATCGCCTGGATGGTGAGGCGGCTGCGCGAGCACGCCGCGACCGTGTACGCGACCGGCGTCTCGCTGGGCGGCAACGCGTTGCTCAAGTGGCTGGGCGAGCGGGGCGCCGACGCATCGAAGCTCGTCAGCGCCGCCGCCGCGGTCTGTGCGCCGCTCGACCTCATGGCGGCGGGCGACGCGCTCGGCCGCGGCTTCAACCGCGTCTACAGCCGTCACTTCCTGTCGACGCTCAAGAAGAAGTCGCTCGCGAAGCTCGCGCACTTCCCTGAGCTCTACGATGCGACGCTGGTGCGCTCCGCCCGCACCTTGCGCGCCTTCGACAACGTCGTGACCGCGCCGTTGCACGGCTTCCGGGACACCGACGACTACTGGACCCGTGCCAGCAGCAAGCCGTGGCTTGCGCGCATCGCGGTGCCGACGCTGCTGGTCAACGCGCGCAACGATCCTTTCATGCCCGAGCGTGCGCTACCGGGCGCCGGCCAAGTATCGTCGCACGTCACGCGGGAATTCCCCAGCGACGGCGGCCACGTCGGCTTCGTCACCGGCCCTTTCCCCGGGCGCCTCGACTGGCTGCCGCGGCGTATCATCGACTTTCTCCTGCAACACACCCCAAGGTAGCGCAATGACTGGAGCTGTTCAGGGCCGGCCGGTCCCGCCCGAGATATTCAAGGCGTACGACGTCCGCGGCATCGTGAAGACCGCGCTCACGCCCGAGGTCACCGAAGCGATCGGCCGGGCGATCGCCTCGGAAGGACGCGATCGCGGCGTGCAGGCGATCGTGATCGGACGCGACGGCCGCCTGTCCGGCCCCGCGCTCGCGGCCGCCCTCGCGCGCGGCATCCAGTCGGCCGGCGTCGACGTGATCGACATCGGCTGCGTCGCGACGCCGATGACCTACTTCGCGGCCTACGAGCTGCAGACGATGTCGTGCGTGTCGGTGACCGGCTCGCACAACCCGCCCGAGTACAACGGGCTCAAGATCGTGCTCGCCGGCGAGACGCTGGCGGGCGACGCGATCCAGGCGCTGAAACAGCGCATCGAGACCGGCAAGCTCGCGACCGGCAGCGGCACGTTCAGGCAGGAGGACATCCGCGAGCGCTACCTCTCGCGCATCGTCTCCGATATCAAGCTCGCGCGGCCGGTCGAGATCATCGTCGACTGCGGCAACGGCGTTCCCGGGGCGACCGCGCCCGAGCTCTATCGCAGGCTGGGCTGCACGGTGAAAGAGCTGTACTGCGAGGTCGACGGCAACTTTCCCAACCACCATCCCGACCCGTCGCACGTCGAGAATCTCGACGACCTCATCGCGACCCTGAAGAGCGAAGGCGAGATCGGCTTCGCCTTCGACGGCGACGGCGACCGGCTCGGCGTCGTGACCAGGAGCGGCAAGATCATCTTCCCCGACCGCCAGCTCATGCTGTTCGCGGCCGACGTGCTCTCGCGCAATCCGGGCGCCGAGATCATCTACGACGTCAAATCAACCCGCAATCTCGACGCGTGGATACGCGCGCGCGGCGGCAAGCCGCTCATGTGGAAGACCGGGCATTCCTTCATCAAGGCGAAGCTGCGCGAGACCGGCGCGCCGCTCGCGGGTGAGATGAGCGGCCACACCTTCTTCAAGGAGCGCTGGTACGGCTTCGACGACGCGATGTACGCGGGCGCGCGGCTGCTCGAGATCCTGTCGCGCGAGAAGGACGTGAGCGCGGTGCTGGAAGGCCTGCCCGACGCGGTCAACACGCCCGAGCTCCAGCTGAAGACCGCCGAAGGCGAGAACTACGCGCTGATCGAGCGGCTCAGGCAGACCGCGAAGTTCGAAGGCGCGAAGGAGGTCATCACGATCGACGGCGTGCGCGTCGAATATCCGGACGGCTTCGGACTCGCACGCCCTTCGAACACCACGCCGGTGATCGTGCTGCGCTTCGAAGCGGACACCGCCGCGGCGCTCGCGCGCATCCAGCAGGACTTCAAGCGCCAGCTGCTCGCGCTCAAGCCGGACGCGCAGCTCCCCTTCTGATTCCGCCAGTCAACGTCAGGCGGGCTCGATCTGCAGATCGAAAGCCTGCGTGAGTTGCGCCGGCGGACGCGCGCTGTCCCTCACCTCGACGAAGATGGTCGTGTCGTCGTCGGCGCTCTGAACGGTGCCGAACAGGGTGCCTTTGGCGTTGAGCTGAAGGTTCGGCGGCAACGTCCCCTGCACCAGCGCGAAGGCATACGGCGGCTGGCCGCCGCTCGCCTCGATGCTCACCTTCTTCGCCCTGCCGACCGTGAACTGCGGGAGGCTCTCGGTGATGAACGTGAGCGGCGCGTTCGCAGCCGGCCTGAAGACGGCGGCGATCCTGTCGAGGAGGCCGGCCGCTTTCTTCGCCGGCGCTTTCCTGCCGGCGGGTGCTTTCTTCTTCGCCGCGGGCCTGCGCGCGGCGCCCTTTTTCTTCGCTACGGGCCTGCGAACCGCCTTTTTCTTGAACGTGGCCCGCTTCTTCGCCGCGCTTTTCTTCTTCGGTGCAGCTTTCCTCTTCGCAGCCTTCTTCTTCGACACCTTCTTCGGAGCGGACTTCTTTCTCGCGGCCATATGCACTCCTCCGGTTGGGCTTACCCGGCCGCGGCCTCGCGGGCTGCAGCCCTCCTCTGCAACAGGGTGAGACGGCGCTGCACTTCGTCGTCAGCATAGCCGAGCCTGTCGACGAGCGCGAGGCGCGCGTGCTCCCCTTCCGCATCGAAGAACGACGAGTACGCGCACGACCGGCCCAATGTGTCCAGCGCCGCGGCGAGCAGCCAGTCGCGGAGCGAACCACGACGCTCCACCGCCTCGAAGCGGAGCGACGGCGCGAGAAACGGCTCGCGTCCGTCGATCTGCCCGACCTCGGTCAGACGCTGGACGATGGCCGAGAGGTGATCGACCGCGAGGCGCATGGCGCCGAGATCGAACGCCGCGCGGGCGGCGCTCGAGCGCCGCAGCGCCGTGGGACGATGCTCGCAGAGCCGTGTCAGCGCCTGCAGCGCCATCTCGAGCGCGCACAGGCGCACGGACGGATCGGCATCGCGGTCGCGCGAGAGCGCATGCAGCGCAAGCGCCTCTTCCAGCGCGTGCGATTCGCGCGCCGAAGCGCTGACCAAGCGCACAAGCGCGTCCGCGGCCGAACGCGGAAAGCGCTCGCGCACCTCGCGCAGGCACGCTTCGCGATCGGACGGCGAAGGCGCCGTGCGCACCAGCAGGCCGCGCGCGGCGAGCGCCGTCGCGCGATCCGGCTTGCACGCGAAGAGATTGAGGAGGTCGGGATCCGCATCCCGGCCGTCGAAAGGCACGAGCAAGTTCAGCGCGGGCACCAGCCGGTACGAGCCATAGCCGCTCGCCGCGAACGTCTCCGCGAGCTCGAAGTGCAGATCGGCGCCGGCCTTGACCTCGTACTGCACGAGCGGCGACAGCGCATCGAAGAAGCGCCGGCCGCCGGCGACGATATTCGCTTCTTCGCCTTCGGCGTCGATCTTGACGAAACCGATATCGTCCCACGCGTACATCTCGAGGCATTCGTCGAGCGAGGTGAGCCGCACGGTCTCGGACGCGGTCGCTGCGGCATCACCGCGTACCAATGCGTTGAGCTCCGAACGCGCCTGCACCGCGAGCTGCGCAGTGCCGGGCGCGTTCGAGACCGCGCGCCGGTCGAGCGTAACGTTCGGAAAGCCGTTCTCGGCGATGCTGAGCTCGAGAAAATCCGCGGGATGTGAAGCAGGCTCGAAAGCCCAGACGTGTCCCGCGGGCCCGACGGCGTGCGCCATCGACAGCGTATACACGCCGTAGTTGGCGCCGATGTCGAGCGCGCGATCGCCCGGCTCGAGGAGCACCCGCACGAAGCGGATCTCGTCCTCGAACCAGTCGTGCTGCTCCTGCAGCACGTACGGCGTGATCAGCTCGAGCGAATCGGGCACCACCACGCGGGTGCCGTCGACCAGAGTGACGGTGAGGCGGCGCGCGTCCATCAACGCGGCGCCGCGGCTACACGCGCTCTTCGACCCAGGCCTTGACCGACTCCAGCGCCGCCGGCAGCTTCGACGGGTCGGTGCCCCCTGCCTGTGCCATGTCGGCGCGGCCGCCGCCCTTGCCGCCGACCTGCTGCGCCACGTGATTGACGAGCTCGCCCGCTTTCACCTTCGAGGTGAGATCGGACGTCACGCCCGCGATCAGCGACACCTTGCCGTCGCTGGCCGCCGCGAGGACCACCGCCGCGGACTTGAGCTTGTCCTTGAGCTTGTCGACCGCTTCGCGCAGGCCCTTCGCATCGGCGCCTTCGAGGGCCGCCGCGAGCACCTTGATGCCTTTCACGTCGACCGCGCGGTCGGCGAGCTCGTCGCCCTGCGAGGACGCGAGCTTGGACTTCATGCGCGAGAGCTCTTTCTCGAGCGAGCGCACGTTGTCCATGATCTGCGCGATCTTGGCGTTGACGTCCTGCGGCGAGGTCTTCAGCGCCGCGGCGGCTTCGGCGAGCTTGGCTTCCTGCGCCTGCACGTACTCCAGCGCGCCGGGGCCGGTCACCGCCTCGATGCGGCGGACGCCCGCAGCGATGCCGGTCTCGCCGACGATCTTGAAGAAACCGATGTCGCCGGTGCGCTTGACGTGAGTGCCGCCGCACAGCTCGGTCGAGAACTCGCCCATGCCGATCACGCGCACCTCGTCGCCGTATTTCTCGCCGAACAGCGCCATGGCGCCCGCCTTGATCGCCTCGTCGTGCTTCATGATGCGCGCGGTGACCTCGGTGTTGCGGCGGATCTCGTCGTTCACCAGGCGCTCGACCTCGCGCTTCTGCGCCTCGGTCATCGGCTCGTTGTGCGAGAAGTCGAAGCGCGTCTTCTGCGCGTCGACCAGCGAGCCTTTCTGCGTCACGTGCGTGCCGAGCACCTTGCGCAACGCCGAGTGCATGAGGTGGGTCGCCGAGTGGTTCCACGCGGCGCGGGCGCGCGCGACGGTGTCGACGTGCGCGCTGACCGCGTCGCCGATGCGCAGCTTCCCGGTCTTGAGCGTGCCTTTGTGGCCGTACACCGTCGCCTGGATCTTCTGCGTGTCGTCGACGACGAAGGTGCCGCTGGACGCGACGAGCTCGCCGCGGTCCCCGACCTGGCCGCCCGATTCCGCGTAGAACGGCGTGCGGTCGAGCACGACGATCGCCTCGTCGCCGTGCTGGATCTCCTCGGTCTGCGTGCCTCCCTTGTAGAGCGCCACCACTTTCGCGTCGAGCGACAGATGCTCGTACCCGTGGAACTCGGTGGCGTGGCCGCTGTACTCGACCGACTGCGCCATGGTGAAGCGCGAAGCGGCGCGCGCGCGCTCGCGCTGGCGCTGCATCGCCGCCTCGAAGCCGGCGTGGTCGAGGTGCACGTTGCGCTCGCGCGCGATATCCGCGGTGAGGTCGACCGGGAAGCCGTAGGTGTCGTAGAGCTGGAACACCGTCTCGCCGTCGAGCATCTTGTCCTCGCGCATGAGCGCGGCTTCGAGCACCTTCATGCCGTTCTCGAGCGTCTCGGCGAAGCGCTCTTCTTCCTGCTTCAGCACCTGAGAAACCCGCTGCTCGGCCTGCACGAGCTCGGGATACGCATCGCCCATCGCTTTCGCGAGATCGGCGACGAGCTTGTGGAAGAACGGCTGGGTCTGTCCGAGCTTGTAGCCGTGACGGATCGCGCGGCGGATGATCCGGCGCAGCACGTAGCCGCGGCCTTCGTTGCTCGGGATCACGCCGTCGACGATGAGGAACGAGGTGGCGCGGATGTGATCGGCGATCACTTTGAGCGAATTGTTCCCGAGGTCCTTCGCGCCGGTCTCGCGCGCGGCGGCCTTGATGAGGTCCTGGAAGAGGTCGATCTCGTAGTTGGAGTGCACGCCCTGCATCACCGCCGCGATGCGCTCGAGCCCCATCCCGGTGTCCACCGACGGCTTGGGCAGCGGATTCAGCGTGCCCTTCTCGTCGCGGTTGAACTGCATGAACACGAGGTTCCAGATCTCGATGTAGCGGTCGCCGTCCTGGTCGGGCGATCCGGGCGGTCCGCCGGGGATGCCGGGACCGTGGTCGTAGAAGATCTCGCTGCACGGGCCGCAGGGACCGGTATCGGCCATCTGCCAGAAGTTGTCGCTCTGGTATTTGCCCGCACCCGGCTTGTCGCCGATGCGGATGCAGCGGTCGGCGGGGACGCCGATCTCCCGGGTCCAGATCTCGAACGCTTCGTCGTCCTCGTGGTAGACGGTCGTCCACAGCTTCTCTTTCGGAAGCTTGTACACCTCGGTCAGGAGCTGCCAGGCGAAGCGGATGGCGTCGCGCTTGAAGTAGTCGCCGAAGCTGAAGTTGCCCAGCATCTCGAAGAACGTGTGATGGCGCGCGGTATAGCCGACGTTCTCGAGGTCGTTGTGCTTGCCGCCCGCGCGCACGCAGCGCTGGGACGTCGTGGCGCGCACGTACGGACGCTTCTCCTGCCCGAGGAAGACGTCCTTGAACTGCACCATGCCGGAATTGGTGAAGAGCAGCGTCGGATCGTTGCCGGGAACGAGCGGGCTCGACGCGACGACCGCGTGTCCTTGCGACTCGAAGAACCTGAGGAACTCCCGGCGGATGTGCGATGATTTCATGTGCGGCGACGGCGCGAGCAGCACGCACCGCCTATCTTCATGGTTAAAAACGGGATTTTCGCTTGTAAGGGCAGTTGATGCAAACGGCGCGCGGGTGCGCACCGCTGCGGCGAACTACCGCCGTTCGCTCACCGGCGGCGACTTCGCCCCTTTCTCGAAAACCACGACCGAATCGTAGAAATGTACGCCGAGCGTGGTCGAGCAGAATTCCGACACCTCGACGGGTCGAGCCGCCTCCTGCGGGACCCGATATTGCCGATACCCGCCGGGCGAGCGGTACCACTCGTACAGCGCGTCGATCCTGTCCTTGGCGTATTCGATGAACGTGCCCTCCGGCCGATCCTGAAAGTCCGGCGAGTAGCTCGTGTGGGTGTCTTCGACGACGTACAGGTGTCGTGTGATCGGATACAGCGCTTCGAACGTCGTCACCTGCTGTGACATCGTATGGCCGCCGTCATCGAGGACGACGTCCACTGCACCGAGCTCATCGCGCACGCGGCGCAGGAAACCGGCGTCGGCCTGGTCGCCGATGAAGATGCGGCGGTCGCCGCGCGCGAGCCGTGCGGCGTCCGGATTGACGTCCATGCCGCAGATCACGGCGGACGGGCCGAGATACTCTTCCCACATCGCGAGCGAGCCGCCTTCTCCGACGCCGATCTCGAGCATGGTGACCGGCTGCCCGCGAAAGCGCTCGAGGAAGCGCTCGTAAATCTCGAAATAGTGCCGCCACTTATGGATGCCGTGCGCGCGCATGAAAATCTCGCGCAGGCCCGGCTGCGATTCGGTGCGTTTCGACCTGAGCTCGCCGACCAGCTTCGCGAGCAGGCTCATCCGAAAAGGCCGAGCGCGCGATGCGTATGTCTGCGCTTGCGGCGTCTATGCGATGATTTCACGGGTGCGGTCTTGGGGCCTGCGGCACGGAACGGTATGGAAAAAAACAGGATTTTCGATTGTAGAACACGCGCGCTGCGAATCGATGCGGGGCGCGGCGCCGCGGCTCGCGCATGCTGATCGCGCTGCTGAAAGGGCTGTGGCGCTCGCGATCGCCGCACAAAGTGCTCGAGTCGGCGGTGCGCGCGCTCGACGACGGTCAGTCTCGACGCGCGGCCGACCTGCTCGCCGAGGCCGTCCGGAAAGCGCCGCGACATGCCGAGTGCCATTTCTACGCCGGCCTCGCGCAATTTCGCCTCGGCGCGCACGCGGAGGCGCTGCGTTACTTCGAGCGTGCGATCGTGCTCGATCCGGATCGTGCGCTCTTCAGATATCAGGCCGCCGCAATGCAGCTCGCGCTCGGCGAGGCCGCGGCCGCGCGGGCGCTGTGCGAACAGGCGCTAGCGCTCGATCCGCTGCACAAGGAGACGCACTACCTGCTCGCCTCGATCGATCTGCCCGGCCCGCCGTACACCGCGCTGCTGGGCGAGATCCACCGGGCGCTGGCGCCGCACACCTACGTCGAGATCGGCATCGCGAGCGGACGATCCCTCGAGCGGGTGCTGCCGGCGACGCGCGTGGTCGGCATCGATCCGGCGCCGCGGATCGCGCGGCCTCTGCCGCCGAGCGCGCAGGTGTTCGCGATGCCGAGCGACGAGTATTTCGCAACGCGCGACGTGCAGAGCGACGTCGGCGGTCCTGTCGAGCTCGCCTTCATCGACGGCGCGCACGTGTTCGAGCAGGCGTTGCGCGACTTCATCAACATCGAGCGCAATTCGACGCGCGACTCGACGATCCTGCTGCACGATTGCTATCCGCTCACCCGCGAGACGGCGGAGCGCGAGCAACGCACCGTGTTCTGGAGCGGCGACGTGTGGCGGCTGGTGCTGATCCTCAAGAAATACCGGCCGGAGCTGACGATCTCGACGGTAGCCGCCGCTCCCACCGGCCTGTGCGTCGTGCGCGGGCTGGATCCCGCGTCGCGCGTGCTCGCGGAACAGCACGACGCGATCGTCGAGGAATTCATGGCGATCGATTACGGCGTGCTCGAGCAGGGCGACAAGGCGGCCCTGCTCAACCTCGTGCCGAACGATGCCGAGCGCCTGCTCGCGCTGGTTGCCGGAGCACCGCGGCGAGCTACTCCAGCCTGACGCCCGCGGCCTTCACGATCTTCGCCCAGCGCGCGACGTCGTCGCGCACCATGCGCGTGAACGCGGCGCCCGATTCGCCGCTGGGCTCCGCACCGAGCGCGAGCAGGCGCTCGCGGACTTCGGGCTGCTGCAGCGCCTTGGCGTATTCGCGCGCGAGGCGGTCGACGATCGGCTGCGGCACGCCCGCGGGCGCCGAGATGCCGACCCAGACCGAAACTTCCAGGTTGCGCACGCCGGCTTCGTTGAACGTGGGAACGTCCGGCAGCGCGGCCGAGCGCTTCGGCGCGGTCACCGCGAGCGGCTTCAGGCGCCCCGCGGCGATCTGCGGCTGCGCCGAGGCGGTGGACGTGAAGAGGCCGTGGATCTGCCGGGACAGCAGATCGTTCATCGCCGGCGCGGCGCCCTTGTAGGGCACGTGCGTCACGTCGGCGTGCGTGATCTGCTTGAACAGCTCGATCGTGAGATGGGTGTACGTGCCGTTGCCGGTCGAGGCGACGTTGACCTTGCCCTTGTTGGCGTGGGTGTAGGCGACGAATTCCTTCACGTTCGCCACCGGCACGCCCGGATGCACCACGAGCACGAGCGGCGTGTCGGTGAGGTGCACGATGTGCACGAAGCTCTTGATCGGGTCGTAGCCCGGCTTGTCGTGCAGCGCCGGGAAAATCGCCATCTGCGCGCCGGTCGACAGCACCAGCGTGTGACCGTCCGGCGTGGCGCGCGCGCCTTCCTGGGTGGCGATGAGCCCTCCGGAGCCCGGACGGTTGTCGACGACGATGTTGGTGCCCAGCGCCTGCTGCACCGGCGCCGACACGAGCCGCGCCGTGACGTCCTGCGAGCCGCCGGGCGTGAAAGGCACGAGCAACCGGATCGGTTTCGCCGGATAGTCGCGCTGCGCCGCGCCCGCCCCGACCGCCGCACACGCGGCTGCCGCGGCGCACAGCACGGCCGCAAACCGGTTGAACAGTTTCTTTTGCATCACGAATCCTCTCCTGCATCGTCCGCGCCGGCCCCGCGCACCACGCGCATGGCGATCTCGACACTGAAACCCCTCGCCTGCAGGAAACGGACGTGCCGCGCGCGTTCGGCCTGATCGGCCGGCGCGGTCTTGAACTTGCGCGCCCAGACCGCGCGCGCGGTGTCGAGCTCGCTCGATTTCAGCGCTTCGAGCTGGCCCGCGATGAGTTCGTGCGGGACGCCTTTGTCGGTGAGTGCCTGCCGGATGCGCGCGGCGCCGAAGCGCCCGCGCTTCGCGCGCACGAGCTGCTCGGCCGCGCGCGCCTCGGACAGCCAGCCCCGGGCCGTGAAATCGTCGAGGACGCGGGCGAGCTCGGCCGGATCCTCGACGTGGGGCTTGAGCTTCTGCTCGAGCTCGCGGCGCGTGTGCTCGCGCCGCGCGAGCAGCCTGAGCGCCCGCGCGGCCGGCGTGTCGTCGCTACGCTTCTTCGACTTCGGCTGCGACTGCACCGCTGGCCGCCGCGGTCGTGCCGACGCCGAGGATTGCGCGGATCTTGCCTTCGATCTCCTGCGCGGTTTCGGGGTGCTCTCTCAGGTACTCGCGGACATTGTCCTTGCCCTGGCCGATGCGTTCCTTGCCGTAGCTGTACCAGGCGCCCGATTTCTCGACGAGGCGGTGAAGCACGCCGAGCTCGATGATCTCGCCTTCGCGCGAGATGCCTTCGCCATAGAGGATGTCGAACTCCGCGTTGCGGAACGGCGGCGCGACCTTGTTCTTCACCACCTTGGCGCGAGTCTCGGAGCCGATGACTTCCTCGCCTTTCTTGATCGCCCCGATGCGGCGGATGTCGATGCGCACCGACGCGTAGAACTTGAGCGCGTTGCCGCCGGTGGTGGTCTCGGGGTTGCCGAACATGACGCCGATCTTCATGCGGATCTGGTTGATGAAGATGACCAGCGTGTTCGAGCGCTTGATGTTCGCGGTGAGCTTGCGCAGCGCCTGCGACATGAGGCGCGCCTGGAGGCCCATCTGGGGCTCGCCCATCTCGCCTTCGATCTCGGCCTTGGGGACCAGCGCCGCGACCGAGTCGACCACGACCACGTCCACCGAGCCCGAGCGCACCAGCATGTCGGCGATCTCCAGCGCCTGCTCGCCGTTGTCCGGCTGGGAGATGAGGAGCTGCTCGACGTCGACGCCGAGCTTGCCGGCGTACTGCGGATCGAGCGCGTGCTCGGCGTCGATGAAGGCCGCGGTGCCGCCCATCTTCTGCATCTCGGCGATCACCGAGAGCGTCAGCGTCGTCTTCCCCGAGGATTCGGGGCCGTAGATCTCGACCACCCGGCCGCGCGGCAGGCCGCCGATGCCGAGCGCGATGTCGAGACCCAGCGAGCCGGTGGAGACCACCTGGATGTCGCGCGCGACGTCCGATTCCCCGAGCCGCATGATCGAGCCTTTGCCGAACTGTTTCTCGATCTGAGAGAGCGCCGCCGTAAGGGCCTTGGTCCTGTTGTCGTCCATGGGAAATCCTCGAGTTGGTCCGTGAAAATTATCGCACAAATCCGGTATGACTACTGGATATATTTCCAGTAACGCCCGAAAGCCGCCGCGGCTGACGCCTAGACTGCCGGGCGTAATCGCCGTCGCATGCAGCCACTCTATCGGGCGTGTGGCTCATGGCGTGAGCCTGCGGATCTCGGATGCGCTTTCAGGCCGCGGGATCGACGTGCGTGAGGTTCGCCGGCAGCGCCTCGACGATCGCGAGCACGCCTTCGAGCGCGTTGATCACCGCCTGCCGGCGCACCGCCTCGCGATCGCCCGGGAGGTGCTTGACCTCGGTGTACACGGTGCCGTTCTTCAGTCCCCACGCGAAGCACACCGTCCCGACCGGCTTCTGCGGCGTGCCGCCGCCCGGCCCTGCGGTGCCGCTCACGGCGACCGCGACCTGGGCATGGCTCTCGCGCAGCGCGCCTTCGGCCATCTCGCGCACGCAGCGTTCGGACACCGCGCCCTGCCGCTCGAGCGTCAGCACCGAGACGCCGAGCATCTCGCGCTTCGAGATATAGGTGTAGGTGACGAAGCCCCGCTCGAACCACTCGGAGCTGCCGGGCACCATGGTCACCGCTTCGGCGACCCAGCCGCCGGTGCACGATTCGGCCGTGACGAGCATCAGGCCGCGCGCTTTCAGCGCCTGGCCGACGCGCTCGGCGAGCTCGTAGAGCTGCTCGGCCATCTCAGCTCACCACCGCGCGCGCGAGCGCCAGCACAAGCAGCGTGTAGCCCGCCGCCATGAGGTCGTCGATCATCACGCCCAGGCCTCCTTTGAAGGTGCGCTCATAGTAGCGAATCGGCGGCGGCTTCGTGATGTCGAAAAGCCGGAACAGCACGAACGCCGCGGCCTGCCAGTAACTGTAAACCGGCGTGAAGAACAGTACAAGAAGGAACGCCACGGTCTCGTCCCACACCATCGAGCCGTGATCGGGCGCTCCCAGGTTGCGGCCGGTGACTTCGCACGCCCACACGCCGAGCGCGAACAGCACCGCGACCGCGCCGAGATAGACCGCCGGCTCGTCGATGAAGCGCGGACCGGCGAGCCAGAAGATGGGCAGCGCGACGAGGGTGCCGAACGTACCCGGCGCGAAGGGGATGAGGCCGACGCCGGCGCTGGTCGCAATGAAATGCGCGGGATGGCGCAGCACGAAGCGCAGGCTCGGCGCGGACGCCGCGTCAGCGGAAATGGTCGAACCCCCGCGCGGGCACGCTCATGGGCTTGCCGACCGAGTCGCGTACCAGCACGAGCGGCGCACGGCCCGTCTTGCGGACGATGCGGCCGACCATCGTGACGTGGACGCGCGCGCGGGCCGCCGCCGCGGTCACGGCCGCGCGCTGCCTCGGCGAGGCGGTGAAGCAGAGCTCGTAGTCGTCGCCGCCGGCCAGCAGCGCCCGCGCGCCGCGGTCGGTCTGCGCGTACGCGCGCACGAGCGGCAGGGCCGGCACCGCTTCCCACTCGATCTCGGCGGCGACGATCGAACGCTCGCAGATGTGCCCGAGGTCCGCGACGAGACCGTCGGAAATGTCGATCGCGCTGTGCGCGGTGCCGCGCAGCGCCGTACCGAGCGCGACGCGCGGCGTGGGCTCGTGCAGGCGCGCTTCGAGCGCCTTGCGGTCGGCGGGCGAGACCTTGCGTGCGTTCCTGCCTTTGAGGACGTCGAGCGCCATCGCGGCTTCGCCGAGATAGCCGGAGACCCAGACGTCGTCGCCGACTTTCGCGCCGTCGCGCCGCAGCGCCTTGCCTCGCGGCACTTCGCCCATGATCTGCACCGCGATGTTGAGCGGGCCCCTGGTGGTGTCGCCGCCGACGAGCGAGACCGAGTGGCGTTTCGCGAGCGCCATGAACCCGCGCGAGAAACCGGCGAGCCACTTCTCGTCCGCCCTGGGCAGCGCGAGCGCGAGCGTCACCCAGCGCGGCTTCGCGCCCATCGCGGCGAGGTCGGACAGATTCACCGCGAGGGCCTTGTGACCGAGCCGCTGCGGATCGGCGCCCGCGAAGAAGTGCCGGCCTTCGACGAGCATGTCGGCGGAGACCACGAGCTCGGTGCGCGGCGACAGCCTCAATAGTGCGGCGTCGTCGCCGACGCCCAGCGTCGCCCCGCGCGCGGGATGGGTGAAATACCGGCGGATGAGCTCGAATTCGGTCATTCGTCGAAGAGGTGACGGATGAAACGGTGACGGATGAAGCAGTGACGGAACAAGCGGTGACGAGTGAAGCGGTAGGGTGTCACCGGTCTTTCGTCACCGCATCATCCGTCACCGCACTACCCGTCACCGCACCATCCGTCACTTTTTGTTCGCCGGCCGGCACCGCCGGCCGCTCCGCCACCAGCCGCCGCAAGTACTTCTGAAGCTTGCGCGCCATGTAGTAATTCAACCCGGCGAAGCCGATGAAGACGAGCGTGATGAGGGTGACCGTGCCGCCGCTCGCCTGACCGCTGCTGCCGCCGACAGAGCCGACCCAGAGCGCCATCAGCAGGTTGATGCCCGCGGCGAAATAAAAGAGCAGCACGCGCTTCCGAAGCCGGACGGGATCGAGGTTCGGATTGATCCGGACGGGCATCAGGCGCCTCTCCTCGCAGTGCCGCGGTCGGCGGTCACCTCGATCTCGCGAAAGCGCGCCGCGAGCTTGTCGAGCACGCCGTTCACGTACTTGTGGCCGTCGGTGCCGCCGTACGCCTTGGCGAGCTCGATGCCTTCGTTGATCACCACGCGATACGGCACTTCGAGCTCGTTCATGAGCTCGTAGCCCGAGATGAGCAGGACGCCGCGCTCGATCGGCGAGAGCTCGCTCGTCGCGCGGTCGAGAAACGGCGTCATCGCCGCGTCGAGCTCGCCCGCGCGCTCGATCGCGCCGTTGAGCAGCGTGCGGAAGTACGGCACGTCGGCCTTGCCGAATTCCTCGGTCTCCGCGAGCTCGGTCGCGATCAATACCGTGTCCTTGCCCGTGAGCTGCCACTGGTACAGCCCCTGCAGCGCGAGCTCGCGCGAGCGGCGGCGCGGACTTTTCTTCGGCGGATTGTCGCGCCGTTTCTGTTTACCGTTGTCTTGCACTTCTCAGTCAAACCGTTTCAGCAGATTCGCCATCTCGATCGCGGCCAGCGCGCAGTCCGCGCCTTTTTCGGTCATGCGCGCGAGCGCCTGGTCGTCGTTCTCGGTGGTGAGGATTCCGTTTGCAATCGGCACGCCGGTCTCGAGCTGCACCGACGAGATGCCGCTCGCCATTTCGTTGGACACGATCTCGAAGTGATACGTCTCGCCGCGGATCACCGCGCCCAGCGCGATCAGCGCGTCGTATTTGCCGGTCTGAGCCATCTTCTGCAGCACGAGCGGAGATTCGAGCGCGCCGGGCACGGTCGCGATGATCATGTTCGACCGCGACACGCCGTGCTTCGCCAGCGCCGCGGTGCAGCTCGAGAGCAGCCCCTCCCCGACGTCGGGGTTGAAGCGGCTCATGACGATGCCGACGCGTAAGCCGGTGCCGTCGTGGTTCGGCTCGATCTCTTCGATGTCGTCGTAACGGGCCATGTTCTATTCGGAAGGTTGCAGGTAGCCGACGACCTCGAGGTCGAATCCGGCCATGCTCGGCATGCGCCGCGGCAGCGCGAGCAGCCGCATCCTCTTGACCTTCAGGTCGCGCAGGATCTGCGCGCCGATGCCGTAGTTGCGCAGCGCGATCTTGGCCGGCGGCGCGTCGCTGCGCGGCCGCGCGCGCTCGAGGAGCTCGGCGCCGCTTTCCTCGCGGTGCAGGAGCACGATCACGCCGCAATCGGCGGCCGCGATCGTCTTCAGCGCGTCGTGGAAGTTCCACGAATGGCTGGTGCCGCCCGCGTCGAGCAGGTCGATCAGCGACACCGGCTCGTGCACGCGCACGAGCACTTCCTTCTGCGGCGCGATCTCGCCCCTGACGAGCGCGAGATGGGTCTCGGAGCCGATGCGGTCGGTGTACGCGACCAGCCGGAACGCGCCGTGCACGGTGTCGATGTCGCGCTCGGCGGCGCGTTTGATCAGGGATTCGGTGCGGCTGCGATACTGGATGAGATCGGTGATCGTGCCGATCTTGAGGCCGTGCGTCGCGGCAAAGCCCACGAGATCGGGCAGGCGCGCCATCTCGCCGTCGTCTTTCAGGATCTCGCAGATGACCGCCGCGGGCGTCAGGCCCGCGAGGCGCGCGAGGTCGCACCCCGCCTCGGTATGCCCCGCCCGCACGAGCACGCCGCCGTCCTGCGCGGTCAGCGGGAAGATATGGCCGGGCTGCACGATGTCGGTCGGGCTCGCGTCGGCGCGTATCGCGGCCTGTATCGTCCGCGCGCGATCCGCGGCGGAGATACCCGTCGTGACGCCTTCTGCGGCTTCGATCGATACGGTGAAGTTCGTGCCCAGCGGCGAGCGGTTGTTCGACACCATGGGCGCGAGGTTGAGCTGCCGGCAACGGTCCTCGGTGAGGGTGAGGCAGATCAGGCCGCGGCCGTAGCGCGCCATGAAGTTGACCGTCTCGGGCGTGGCGAACTCGGCGGCGATGACGAGGTCGCCCTCGTTCTCGCGGTCCTCCTCGTCGACGAGCACGACCATGCGGCCGCACTTGAGCTCCGCGACGATCTCGTCGACGGAGCTGATGGCGGATTCAACGCGTGCGGTGTTCACGATGGATGGAAAGGAGGACGGGGATAGACGCGCCTCCCGGCTCGGTGCGGAAGGCTCGTGAAGAAAGGCGGGATTATAGCCGCCGGGCGGGCTCGCCGACCGGCGGTGCGAGCTTCAGTACCAGTTGAACCGCGATTCCGGCCGCTGGAAGAGCGTGCCCGCTTCGCCGGGCTCTGCTTCGCCGGTGAAGCCGTGCGCCCGCGCATCGGCGACGCATTCCCTGAAGCTCGCGAAAGTGCGCACGGAGGCGTTCGTCGGACCGTCTTCCGGGGTATTGCGCCACTCCCATTCCCACGACACCGCGTTCGCGCTGCGCACCGCTTTCGTGATGAACTCCCACGTCATCCCCGTCCCCTGCTTTTCTATTTTTGGTCTGCGGGGATTTTGCCGTGAGGCGTGCGCAGCGTCTACGGTCGTACGGTCCCGAACATGCGCTCGACGTAGCGCGCGATGAGATCGATCTCGATGTTCACGCGCGACCCGGGCCGCAGAGCCGAGAAGTTGGTGTTGGCGAGGGTGTGCGGAATGAGATTCACCGAAAAGGTGCAATCGCTCACGCTGTTCACCGTGAGGCTCGCGCCGTCGACCGCGACCGAGCCTTTGCGCGCGATGTAGCGGGCGAGCTCCTGCGGCACCGTGATCTCGATCAGCGTGTTGTCGCCGAGCGCTTGGACGCGCTCCACGGTGCCCACGCCGTCGACGTGGCCGCTGACGAGATGGCCGCCGAGTCGGTCGGCGAGGCGCAGCGCTTTTTCGAGGTTGACGCGGCGGCCGGCCGTGAAGCCCGCGACGCACGCGATCGTCTCCTGCGACACGTCCACCTCGAACGACGACGCGTCGAACGCGACGACGGTGAGACACACCCCGTCGACCGCGATGCTGTCGCCGAGCGCGACGTCGTCGAGCGGCAGCGTGCCGGCGTCTATCGCGAGCCGCAGTCCGCCCCCGGCCGGTTTTGCGTCCGCGATGCGGCCCACCGCCGCGACGATCCCCGTGAACATCAGCCTTTCATCCTTGCCAGTACCCGCAGGTCGTCGCCGATCCGCGCGATATCGCCGAACTCGAGCGCGCGGCTGTCCGCCAGATCGCCGAGCTCCGGCAGGTCGAACATGCCGTGCGCCGTGTGCCCGACGAGCTTCGGCGCCAGGTATACGAGGAGCTCGTCGGCGAGCCCTTCACGCACGAGCGAGCCGTTCAGCTTCCAGCCCGCCTCGACATGCACCTCGTTCATGCCGCGTCGGCCGAGCTCGCGAAAGAGCGCCGCAAGATCCACCTTGCCGCGCGCATTCGGCAGCACGATGACTTCACAGCCGCGCTCGCGTAAGGCCGACGCTCGCGCTGCGTCGTCGATCGCCGCCGCGACGATCGTGCCCTGCCCGATCACCTTGGCCTCCTTCGATACTTCGAGACGGCTGTCGACGACGACGCGCACCGGCTGGCGCTGCGTGTCGACGCCGCGCACGGTGAGCTGCGGGTCGTCGTCCTTCACCGTGCCGATGCCGGTGAGGATGGCGCACGCCCGCGCGCGCCAGCGGTGGCCGTCGCGGCGCGCGTCGGAGCCGGTGATCCATTGGCTCATGCCGTTGTTGAGCGCGGTCCTGCCGTCGAGCGTCGCCGCGACCTTGATGCGTATCCACGGGCGTCCCTTGGTCATGCGCGTGACGAAACCGATGTTGAGGTCGGTCGCCTCGCGCTGCATGACACCGAGGTCGACGGTGATGCCGGCCGCGCGCAAAGATTGGAGACCGCGGCCCGCGACTTCGGGGTTCGGGTCCTGCATCGCCGCGACGACCCGCGTGACCTGCGCTTCGACCAGCGCGTTCGCGCACGGCGGCGTGCGTCCGTGGTGCGAGCAGGGCTCGAGCGTGACGTACGCGGTCGCGCCCGCCGCGCGCCCGCCGGCCGCGCGCAGCGCATAGACCTCGGCGTGCGGCTCGCCCGCACGCTCGTGAAAGCCTTCGCCGACGATCTCGCCGTCGCGGACGATGACGCAGCCGACGCGAGGGTTGGGGGTGGTGGTGTACAGACCGCGTTCCGCGAGCTCGAGGGCCCGGGCCATGAATACACGGTCTCGGTCAGCTGACATACGAATCAAAAAGCTTTAACACGGAGGACACGGAGGAAAAGCGCACGGAGGGCACGGAGGGAAGCGAAACGGGAGGACGATCGCACAGACGCTGACGGTGACACTCTACGTGACTTGTTTTCCTCCGTGCCCTCCGTGTTCCTCCGTGTCCTCCGTGTTTGCGCTTTTGTCTTTCGCTTTTGACGTGATCTTGGGCGCGCTGGGCTGCTGGACTTCCTTGATCGCGTCCTGGAAGTCGTCGACGCCCTGGAAGCTCATGTAGACCGACGCGAAGCGGATGTAGGCGACCTGGTCGAGGCGCTTCAATTCGCGCATGACCATCTCGCCCAGCCGCCGCGAACCGATCTCGCGCTCGCCGAGGGCGAGCACGTCCTGGGTGATCGTGGCGAGCGCGTCGTCGACCATGTGGGTCGGCACCGGCCGCTTGTGCAAAGCGCGCATGAAACCGGTGCGCAGCTTTTCGAGATCGAACTCGCTGCGCGTGCCGTCCTGCTTGACCACCTGCGGCATGCGCAGCTCGACGGTCTCGTACGTGGTGAAACGCTTGTTACAGCTCGTGCACCGCCTGCGCCGCCGGATGCTCTCGCCGTCGTCGCTCACCCGGGAGTCGATGACCTGCGTATCCGTGGACTTGCAGAACGGGCATTTCATCGGTCACCCGTAGACCGGGAACTTCGCGCACAGCCGTTTCACTTCGCCCCCGACGCGGCTGATCACGCCTTCGTCGGTATGCGCTTCGAGCACGTCGCAGATCAGGTTCGCGAGCAGCTCGGCCTCGAGCTCTTTCATGCCGCGCGTGGTCATCGCCGGCGAGCCGATGCGGATGCCGCTGGTGATGAACGGCTTCTGCGGATCGTGCGGCACCGAGTTCTTGTTGACCGTGATGTTGGCCTTGCCGAGCGCGCCCTCGGCGTCGCGGCCCGTGAGGTTCTTGCTGCGCAGGTCGACGAGGAAGAGGTGGCAATCGGTGCGGCCCGACACGATGCGAAAGCCCCGCTCGTGCATCACCTTCGCCATCACGCGCGCGTTGTCGAGCACCTGTTCCTGGTAAGCCTTGAACTCGCGCGACATCGCTTCCTTGAAGCACACCGCCTTGGCCGCGATGACGTGCATGAGCGGGCCGCCCTGCAGGCCGGGGAACACCGCCGAGTTGACGACTTTCTCGTGCGCCGCGTTGGCGAGGATCATGCCGCCGCGCGGGCCGCGCAGCGTCTTGTGCGTGGTCGTGGTGACGAAGTCCGCGACGCCGACCGGGCTCGGATACAGATCCGCGGCGACGAGGCCGGCGTAATGCGCCATGTCCGCCATGAGCAGCGCGCCGACGCGGTCGGCGATCTGCTTGAAGCGCTTCCAGTCGATGACGAGCGAATACGCGGAAGCGCCGGCGACGATGAGCTTGGGCTTCTTCACGTGCGCGAGCTCTTCGACTTCGCCGTAGTCGATCTCCTCGGTCTCGGGATCGAGGCCGTAGGTCACCGCGTCGAAGTAGCGGCCGCTGATGTTGATACCGGCGCCGTGGGACAGGTGCCCCCCGTGCGCCAGCGACATGCCGAGGATGGTGTCGCCGGGATGCAGCGTCGCGTAGAACACCGCCTGGTTGGCCTGTGCGCCCGAGTGCGGCTGGACGTTGGCGTAGCCCGCGCCGAAGAGCTGCTTGGCGCGATCGATCGCGAGCTGCTCGGCGATATCGACGAACTCGCAGCCGCCGTAATAGCGCTTGCCGGGATAGCCTTCGGCGTACTTGTTGGTGAGCACCGAGCCCTGGGCGTGCAGCACGCGCGGGCTGGCGTAGTTCTCCGATGCGATGAGCTCGATGTGCTCTTCCTGGCGGCGATACTCCTGCTCGATCGCCTGCCAGATTTCGGGGTCCTGCGCGTCGAGGGTGTCTTTCAGCGAATACATGGGCGGGCGAGCTCCTAAAGGATCATTCTAGCGTATGGCCGCTGCGCCCGCTGCGGTGCGTCATCTCGCCTTCTTCACCGAATAGACGAAGTTGTCGAAGGTATTCTCCGCCACCCGGAACCACAGGTACTGGCTGTCGCGGAAGCTGTTCCACGAGTCGTAGATCTTCTTGAACTCGGGGCTCTTGGCCGAGAAACCGGCATAGAGGTCCTGCGCGACCTTGTAGCAGGCTTCCATCACCGGCCGCGGAAACGCGCGGAGCTGCGCGCCGGCGCCGACGAGCTTCTTCAGCGCCTCGGTGTTGCGCGCGTCGTAGCGCGCCATCATGTTGACGTTCGCCTCGGCGCACGCGACTTCCAGCGCTTCCTGGTAATGCTTCGGGAGTGACGCCCACGACTTGGCGTTGACGTAGATCGAGAGCTGCGCGGAACCCTCCCACCAGCCCGGGTAGTAATAGTATTTGGCGACCTTGTGGAAGCCGAGCTTCTCGTCGTCGTACGGCCCGACCCACTCGGCCGCGTCGATCGTGCCTTTCTCGAGCGCGGGATAGATGTCCGCGCCGCCGATCTGCTGCGGCACCACGCCGAGCTTCTCGAGGATCTGCCCGGCGAGGCCGGCGATCCGCATCTTCAAGCCCTTGAGATCGTTGACGGTCTTGATCTCCTTGCGGTACCAGCCCGCCATCTGCGTGCCGGTGTTGCCGCACGGGAAGTTGACGATGTTGTAATGGCTGAACATCTCGCGCGTGAGCTGGAGACCCCCGCCGTAGTACATCCACGCGTTCTGCTGGCGCGCGTTCATGCCGAACGGCAGGGCGGTGTCGAACGCGAGCGCGGGGTTCTTCCCGACGTAGTAGTAGCTGGCGGTCTGACCGCACTCGACGGTGCCGTTCTGCACCGCGTCGAGCACCTGCAGCGCCGGCACGATCTCCCCGGCCGCAAAGACGCGGATCTCGAAGCGGCCCTCGGTCAGCCGCGACACGCGCTGGGAGAGCTGCTCGGCAGTGCCGAACAGCGTGTCCAGGCTCTTCGGAAAGCTCGACGCCATGCGCCAGCGGATCTGCGGGGACGATTGCGCGAGCGCGGGGGCGGCGACTGCGGTCGCGGCGGCGCCCACGCCGGCGCGTGTCAGGAATTCACGTCGTTTCATGCGTTCTCCTCCCGTATCGAGCGCTGTTCCGTGCGATTTCGCACGGTTATCGCCTCTCGACTCATGGCATCATTATGGGCCCGTTGCTTGCACCTATCGGCAACGCTTGCTATCGCGTTTTATGACCGTGCTCGAAAAACTGAAAACGCGCCTGCTCCAGGCGCGCATAGCGTACCACCGCCGCAAGGCGGCCTCGTACAACGTACCCGTCGTGCGGGGCTACCGCCGCGAGCGCTACCACGCCTGGCTGCAGAACATGCGGCACCAGCACGTGATGAAGGCTCACGCCCTGGAGCGCGAGCTGGCCCGCCGCGGCGAGACGACGACCGCAGCCGTCGCCGCCTGATACACGCCGGTCAGTCGCCGGCGATGGTCATCCTCTCGAGGAGGATCGACCCGCACTGGCGCGAGCCGCGGCGGCTCACGTCGGTGCCCGCCGCCACGATCGCCTGGAACATGTCCTTGAGGTTGCCGGCGATCGTGATCTCCTGTACCGGGTAGGCGATCTTGCCGTTCTCCACCCAGTAGCCCGCGGCGCCGCGCGAGTAGTCGCCGGTGACCGGGTTCACCCCTTGGCCCATGAGCTCGGTCACGAGCAGGCCCTTGTCCATCTTCTTCAGCAACGCCTCGAAATCCTCGCCGGTCGGCGCGAGCATGAGGTTGTGGTTGCCGCCGGCGTTGCCGGTCGTCTGCAACCCCAGCTTGCGCGCGCTGTAGCTGCCGAGGAAATAGCCCTGCACCACGCCGTCCCGGACGACCTCGCGCCGCTGCGTCGCCACCCCTTCCTCGTCGAAGGGGCTGCTCGCCAGCCCTTTCGGCACGTCGGGGATGTCGGTGATGTTCACGAGCCTGGAGAAGACCTGCTTGCCGACGCTGTCCAGCAGGAAGGACGACTTGCGATACAGGCTGCCGCCGCTGACGGCGGATACGAAGTGACCGACCAGGCTCGACGCGATCGGCGCTTCGAACAGCACCGGCGCCTGCATCGTCGCGATCTTGCGCGCGCCGACGCGCTGGACCGCGCGCTCGCCGGCGCGGCGGCCGACCGAATCGGGCTTTGCCAGGTCCAGCGGATCGCGCGCGGTCTCGTACCAGTCGTCGCGCTGCATCTCGTCGTTCTTGCCCGCGATCAGCGAGCACCACACGCTGTGACGCGAGTTGGGGTAGCCGCCCATGAAACCGTGCGAGTTCGCGTACACGAACTGCGATTCCTGCGTCGAGACCGTCGCGCCTTCGGTGTTGCTGATGCGCTTGTCGACCGCGAAGCCCGCGTCCTCGGCGATCTTCGCGAGCTCGATCGCGCGCTCCACCGGCAGGTCCCACGGGTGCCAGAGGTCGAGGTCGCGGATGTCCTTCGCCAGGCGGTCGGGGTCGGCGAGCCCGGCGGCATCGTCCGGCGCGGTGAACTTCGCGATCGAGAGCGCAGCCTCGACGGTGTCCTTCACCGCCTGCCCGGAAAAGTCCGAGCTGCTGGCGTGCCCCCGCTTCTGCCCGACGTACACCGTGACGCCGATGCCTTTGTCACGGTTGTACTCGATCGTCTCGACTTCGCCCCGCCGCACCGTCACCGTCTGGCCGAACCCTTCGCTCACTTCGGTTTCGGCTGAAGTCGCGCCGTTCTTTCTCGCGTGATCGAGCACGCTTTGCGCGAGCTCGCGCAGGCGATCGGCGCTGTAGGAGAAGCGTGAAGATGGCATGGGCGGGAGGGGTCGAAATTCGGAAGTGACGTATCATATCAGGACACCGCAGCGCCCTTTCCCGATGACCGAAGAACTCACCAGCAAATCGCAGCGCAAGCGCGAGAGCCACGCATTGCAGGACCTCGGCAGCGAGCTCGTCGAATTGAACGACGAGCAGTTGTCCGCAATCGACATGCCGGAAAACCTGCGCGACGCGGTGATGGAGGCGCGCCGGCTCGACGGCAAGCACGAAGCGCGGCGGCGGCAGATGCAGTACATCGGGAAACTGATGCGCCACATCGACCCGGCGCCGATCCGCGAGCGCATCGACGCGTACAAAATGGTTTCGCGCGAAGCGACCGCGCGCCTGCACCAGCTCGAAAGATGGCGCGCGCGGCTGCTCGAGGAAGACACCGCGCTGACCGAGCTCATGTCGGCCTACCCGCACGCCGACGCGGCGCGCATCCGCACCCTGGTGCGCAACGCCGAGCGCGAGCGAGCCGCGGGCCAGCCGCCGAAGAGCTTCCGTGCGCTGTTCCAGCTACTCAACGAGACGATCAGGGACGACGATGAGCACGAATGAAGAACTGGTGATCGGCCTGGTGTCGATCAGCGACCGCGCGTCGCAGGGCGTATACAGGGACGAAGGCATACCGGCGCTCGAAGAATGGTTCGGGCGCGCGATCAGGGCGCCGAAGTGGCGCACGGTCACGCGGCTCATCCCCGACGAGCGAGCGCAGATCGAAGCGGCGTTGAAAGCGCTGGTCGACGACGAAGGCTGTCACCTCGTGCTCACGACCGGCGGCACCGGCCCCGCGCTGCGCGACGTGACGCCCGAAGCGACGCTCGCCGTCGGCGACAGGGAGATGCCGGGATTCGGCGAGCAGATGCGGCAGGTAAGCCTGAAGTTCGTGCCGACCGCGATCCTGTCGCGCCAGGTGGCGGTGATCCGCAAGCAGGCGCTCATCATCAACCTGCCGGGGCAACCCAAGGCGATCAAGGAAACGCTGGAAGGCCTGAAAGACGCCGAAGGCAAATCGCTCGTCTCCGGCATATTCGCCGCGGTGCCTTACTGCATCGACCTCATCGGCGGGCCGTATATCGAAACGAACGACGAGGTGGTGAAAGCATTCAGACCGAAGTCGGCCATACGCTCCAAAACAACTTCTTGAACCGCAAAGGACGCAAAGGTTAAATAACGTCGCGTTGTCATGAGTTCGCGATGCTTAGCCTTCCTTGGCGTCCTTTGCGTCCTTGGCGGTTAATTGCCTTTAAAAGACCATGAGCCAACCACTACTCGAATCAATAGAGATCGCCACCGGCGACAATCCCGCGGCCGCCGTCATCTGGATGCACGGCCTCGGCGCGGACGGCAACGACTTCGTGCCGATCGTGCAGGAGCTGGACCTCGAAGGCCTGAAGCCGATCCGCTTCGTCTTTCCGCACGCACCGATGCAGCCGGTGTCGATCAACAACGGCTACGTGATGCGCGCGTGGTACGACATCAAGTGGGGCGATCTCGAAGGCAAGGCGAAACAGGCCGACGAGCGCGGCGTGCGCGCGTCGCAGGCGGGGATCGAAGCGCTGATCGACCGTGAGCTCGGCCGCGGCATTGGCGCCGGGAAGATCGTGCTCGCCGGATTCTCGCAGGGGGGCGCGATCGCGCTGCAGACAGGCCTGCGCTATTCGAAGAAGATCGCGGGCGTGATGGCGCTGTCGACCTACCTGCCGCTCGCCGAGAGCTTCGAGCAGGAACGCGCGCCGGCGAACGCCGCGACGTCGGTCTTCATGGCGCACGGCACGCACGACAACGTCGTGCCCCACGAGATGGGCGCGCGCTCGCGCGACGTACTCGTGCAGCACGGATACCCGGTCGAATGGCACGAGTACCCGATGCAGCACTCGGTGTGCCTGGAAGAGATCGCCGATATCGGCGCGTGGCTGAGGAAAGTGCTGGCGTAACCGTGCGTCACGGGATCGCCACGGCGCCTTCGGCGCCTCGCGATGACGTCATTGCGAGGAGCGCAGCGACGAAGCAATCCCGTTACGAACGCCGGGTTACGACCCCGACTTCGTGGCGGTAAACGGCGTCGAATTGCTGCCGTTCTTCACCGTGCCCGTCATCGTGTTGCCGTTCACCGTCGCGGTGTACTGCGCGCCGCCCGCGGTGAAAGTGATGTGATCGGCGCGCAGCGAGCCCTTCACCGCTTCGGCTCCGAGGTTGCCGGTCACGTTCTGATACGACTGCTTGAGCGCGAGCTCGCCGCTCGGCAGCTTCCATTTGCCTTCGACTTTCGCCGGCACGATCCAGAGGTACGCGGTGCAATAGGACTGGCAGCCGTCCTTTTCGGTCGCGTTCTGAGTCTGGTCGGCCTGCCAGTCGCCCATCGTGAACGAGTTCGACACCACGCGCGTGCCGGGCTTCATGTCGAGGATCTTCGGGCGCAGTCTCACGTTGAGCTCGGGCAGCAGGAACAGCGTGATGACGGTCGCCTTCGAGAAATCGGTCTCGAAGATGTCGCCGTTGATGAACTTGGCCTTGTCGCCGACGCCTTCCTTCTGCGCGTTGCGGCGCGAGAGCTCGACCATCTTCGGGTTGAATTCGACGCCGGTCGCGTTGGCGCCGCGCTTGGCGGCGGTGATGACGGTGCGGCCGTCGCCGGAGCCGAGGTCGAAATGAACGTCGCTCGCGGTGAGCTTCGCCATGTCGAGCATGCGGTTGACCAGCGCCTGCGACGTCGGCACCCACACGACGTCCTTGCCTTCCTGGCCGACGGTGGGCGTGAACTCTTCGGCTTTCTTCTTCTCGCCCGCGTGAGCGAGGCCGGTGGCGGCGAACAGCGAGACGAACGCGACTGCGGCTAGGCGGCGAACCGGAAGCGATGACATGTTATCCCCGAACGGTTGATGAGATGGTTGTTCGTCCCATCATAACCGAAGCCGCGCCGGCTTTTGTCTCGCTTCTATCGCAGCGCCCTACGCAGGCGAGTAGCTAGCCCAGTCGAAATCGTCGCCCGCGGTGATCATCCCGACCGGGTTCATGATCACGTCGCGGTCGCTGAGCTGGATCGCGATCTGATGATTGGCGTCGAACCGGCCGGCGCGGAGCAGCACGCCGACCTCCGCCGTCGGCACCTCCTCGGCGGAGAGCAGGATCGCCGGCTCCGGATCGCGCGACGCCGCGTGCGCGATGCGCACGAGCCTCACGCTGCGCGCGAGCATCTGGATCCCGACGTGGTACTGCCGCTGCTCGTCGCGCGTGACGCGGCGCACCGCGCCTATGCCCCATTCGCCGCTGCCTTCGAGCTGCACGCCGATGATCTCGCCGACGCGTATCCAATCGGTCGTGGCCGCGGGCATCAGCGCGCCGTAACCTCCGTCGCTCACGTTCTCGACGATCCAGCTCTCGGCGCCGCTCACGCTGAAGTTCAGCGCGTCCGATTCGTCCTTTTCCAGCTCGTCGACAAGCTGCGCGTAGCCCGGCACCACCGTGATGCGCGCCGACGCCGGACGACGCTCGGACAATCGCGCCGGCGGCGTGTCGGACCAGTACGCGCCGAGGTGGCGCAGTACGGAGAGCACGCTCTCGTCCGAATAAGCCGCGCCGAGGTTGAAGTCGGCAGGCAGCTTGCCGGTGCGCTCGACGCTGCCGATGAGCTCCGCGAGCCGCGCCGGCGCCGCGCCCGGTCCGAAGTAGTGCGCGACCGCGCCGGGCGCCGCGTCCTGGAAGATGCGCGTCGGCGGCCGGTTCTGCGCCGGGTCGAAACGATAGATCGCGCCGGCGAAAGGCGCGGTCTCCAGCTTGAACGCGTCGGCGAGCAGCACCGCGGTGCGCTCCGCGATCTCCTGCTTGAGCGGCGGCAGCCCGTCGGCGCTCGACGCCCACAGCATCATGATCTTGAGGTAGTCCTGCTCGACGCTGCTCGAGCCCTGCGGGCCCGAATACACGGCGAGCATCGAGCGCGCGTAGCCGCCCTTCAGCGCGTAACCGTAGAGCTCGCCGATCGATGTCCACAGTCCCGGCTCGAACGGGCCGTAGCGCAGCATCGTCCACTTCACCTGCATGCCCAGCGCGCGCAGCGCGCGGGCGACGATGACCGGCATCTGCTTCCTGATCGCCGCCGCGCCCGCCGCGCCCTGCTCGTACTGGCGGGCGCACGTGAGATACGCCGCGCCCAGCGCCCTCGCGTACTGGTAGCCGGCGGTCCAGAGCTTGTTCTCGTTGAACTTCTGCTGGCGCGACGTCGTGAGGTAGTCGGTGAGGATCTTGCGGTGGTGGCCGCGCGCGGCGCCGTCCAGGAGCTCGATGATTTCGTAGAGGCGGTCGAGCTTGAAGCCCTCGGCGTCCGGCAGCGATTCGAGCCAGCGCGTGATCTCCTCGACGGCCTTGACCGCATCGTACGGCGGCAGGTCCGCGAGCAGAGCGCGAGCCTGCTTCGGATCGGCCAGCGGATGGTCCGGCTTGCCGCCCGTGATCCACTTCAGCACGGTTCCCCCTGAATCCTCGTGGTAGTGCGCTGCGATTCTAAGGCGCGAGCACGCGTCTCAACCAGTGAGAAAGTCTTGAAAACGCGGGAAGAACGCGTTCGGCTCAAGGCGCCCGGGTCCTCAAGCGGGGTCGGCTTCGATGTAGCGGCGTAGCAGCCGGTTCTCCAGCGTGGTCTCGCGGATGATCGCCTTCGCGGCGTCGTGGAAGGAGACCACCCCGACCAGCGCCTCGCCGTCCTTGACCGGCAGGTAGCGCACGTGATGCTCGGTCATCAGGGTGCGCAGGTCGTCGATGGTGTCGTCCGGGGAGCCTGCGATCGGGTCGGCGACCATCACGTCGCGCGCCTTGAGATTCGCCAGACCGCCCGAGGCATCGAAAGCGTTGAGCACTTCGCGAAAAGTCAGCATGCCGACCATGCGCCCGCCTTCGATGATGACCAGCGAACCCACGTCGTGCGCCGCCATGGTCCGGACGGCGTCGGCGAGCGGGGTGTCGGGATCCGCGCTGTAGACCGCGCCGCCCTTCACTTTCAGGATGTCCCGGATGCGCACAATGCCGCTCCCGATGCTTCGACGCCGCCATGGTAGCCCCAAAAATGCCGCAATGGTGGGTACGAAGGATGCTCTGGAACACCGCAACATCCAGGGAGGCCCCAATGGCTTTCAGCCTGAGCATAGGACCGGTCGTCGCGCTGATCGCGGGGATATTGATCCTCATCATCCCGCGCCTGCTCAACTACATCATCGCGCTGTATCTGATCATCATCGGCATCCTCGGCCTGGTCGGGCCGCGTGCCGGCGTCACCGCCGACGCGGCCGACACCGCGCCGGCCGCGATACACAGCACCACACCGGTCGGCCACACCACCGGGATCTAGAGCGGCTCGGTCTCGCCCGCTGCGGGACGCCAGACGAGCAGGCGCTTCTCGGCGAGCGTGACGATGGCGTCGAGCACGAGCGCGAACGCGGTCAGCACCAGGATCCCCGCGAACACCGTGTTGATGTCGAACACCGCTTCGGCCTGCGAGATGAGATAGCCGACGCCGCGCGCTGAGCCGAGATACTCGCCGACCACCGCGCCGACGAACGCCATGCCCACGGAGGTGTGCAGGCTGGAGAAGACCCAGCTCGTCGCCGAGGGCAGATACACTGTGCGCAACAGGTCGCGCGAGGTCGCGCCGAGCATGCGTGCGTTCGCGAGCACGACCGGGCTCACTTCCTTCACGCCCTGGTACACGTTGAAGAACACGATGAAAAAGACGAGCGTCACGCCGAGCGCGACCTTGGACGCGACGCCGAGCCCGAACCACACCGCGAAGATCGGCGCGAGGATCACGCGCGGCATCGAGTTCGCCGCCTTGACGTAGGGATCGAGCAGCGCGGCTGCCGTCGGCGAGAGCGCGAGCCACAGCCCCACCAGCAGCCCGAGGATCGTGCCGATCGCGAACGCGAGCAGCGTCTCGATCAGCGTGACCCCGAGGTGCTCGTAGATCGTTCCCGACGCGAACCACGCCCACGTCTTCTCCAGCACCACGAGCGGCTTGCCGAAGAAGAACGGCGGCAGGACGTTGGTCTCGGTCAGCGCGTACCACACGACGAAGATCGCGAGGAGCAGCAGAACCTGATAGACGCGCAGCTTCATCGTTTCGGACGCTCCGGGATTGCTTCGTCGCTGCGCTCCTCGCAATGACAGGTCATGTCATCGCGAGCCGGCGAAGCCGGCGTGGCGATCTCGTGCCGCACGGCGACGTCAAGCATTTTGCGTCTGTATGTAGCCCTTCATCACCTCGTCCTTCATCCGGTGCCAGATCTCCCGATGCAGCTCGACGAAGCGCGGCGCGAGACGGATCTCGGCGACGTCGCGCGGCCGCGGCAGGTCGATCGGGTATTCGCCGATCGGATGCGTCGCCGGTCCTGCCGAGAGCACGACCACGCGGTCGGACATCGAGATCGCTTCCTCGAGATCGTGGGTGATGAAGACGACCGACTTGCGGTCGGCCGACCACAGCTCGAGCAGCTCGTTCTCCATGAGCTGGCGCGTCTGGATGTCGAGCGCCGAGAACGGCTCGTCCATGAGCAGGATCTGCGGATCCATGATCAGCGTCTGCGCGAGCGCGACGCGCTTCTTCATGCCGCCCGAGAGCTGGTGCGGATAGCGATGGCCGTGCGCAGCGAGGCCGACGCGAGCGAGCCAGCCTCGCGCGCGCTCGCGCGCTTCGTCGCGCGCCGCGCCGCGGTAGATCAGACCGACCGCGACGTTGTCGAGCGCCGACATCCACGGCATCAGCGCGTCGGCCTGGAAGAGATAACCCGCGTTGCGATTGAGGCCGGCGAGCGGTTCGCCGAAGATCGTCACACGCCCCGCCGAGGGGGCGAGCAAGCCCGCGGCGACGTTGAGCAGCGTCGACTTGCCGCACCCCGTCGGACCGACCACCGACACGAACTCGCCGCGCTCGACCACCAGCGTGGTATCGCGCACCGCGGTGTACGGCGCGGTGTCCGCGCTGCGTGCGGCGAAGGTGACGGTGATGTTGTCGAGCTCTAAGGCCGGGTTGCTCATCGGTCGCGAACAATCAAAAGCTTGAACCGCCAAGGACGCAAAGGACGCCAAGGAAAGGCCGGCAACAAATCAATCTCACCGCGACGATGCCCAGAAGCCCAGCCCGTCATCGCGAGGAGCGCGACGTGGCGATCCCGTGGCGCATGGCTCTTCGTTCGCAACGAGATTGCTTCGTCGCTGCCGCTCCTCGCAATGACGGTTTCCTTTGCGTCCTTTGCGTCCTTTGCGGTTAATACGCTTTTGGGTTACTTCTTGGTCGTCGCGCCGCCGCCGTATTTCTTCAACGCCCGATCCGCGAACGAGTTGTCGAACGTCCCCGCCAGGTCGATCTTCGCCTTCTGCACTTCGGGCACGAACTGGTTGAGCACCTTGTAGACGTTCTGCGCGCCTTCCATCGAGAACCTGCCGTCGGGGGAATAGCCTTCCTTGTTCTTGAGCAGCGACCCGCGATACAGCGCGAGGTCGGCGCCGTAATACTCCTTGGGCACGGTCGCGATGACGTCGTCGACGCTCGCGCTCTTCAGCCACAGCACCGCGCGCACCATGGCGTTGACGACCGCCTGCGTCGTGTGCGGGTTCTTCTTCACCCAGTCCGCGGGCGCGTAGATGCAGCCCGCGTGGTAGGCGCCGCCGTAGACGTCCTTCATGCCCTTGGCGGTGCGCGTATCGGTGACGATCACGATGTCGCCTTCCGATTCGAGCTTGGTGATGACCGGATCGAGATTGGAGATCGCGTCGACGTTGCCGCGCTTCACCGCCGCGACCGCGCCCGCCGATGCGCCGACCAGGATCGCGGCGAAATCGTCGGGCTTCAGCCCCGCGCGCACCGCGAGGTTCTGCACCGCCATGTGGGTGCTCGATCCCGGCGCGGTCACGCCGACTTTCATGCCTTTCAGATCGGCCGCCGACTTGTAGTTCGCCGCTTTCGATTTGGCGATGCCGAGCACGATGCCGTTGTATCGGCCCTGCAGCGCGATGGCGACGATCGGCTGGCCTTTCGCCTGCATGTTGATCGTGTGCTCGTACGCGCCCGAGACGATGTCCGCGCTGCCGCCGACCATCGCCTGCAGCGCCTTGGCGCCGCCGGGAAAGTCGACGATCTCGACGTCCAGCCCTTCGCTCTTGAAATAGCCTTTGCGCTCCGCGATCGTCAGCGGCAGGTAATAGAGCAGGCTTTTTCCCCCGACCGCGAGCGTGATCTTTTTTTTCTCGAGCGACTGCGCCTGCGCGCCGGTGGCGAAGAGCGCCGCCGCGGCGAGCAGCAGCGCCAGACGTAGGAACTTCATCGATCCTCCTCGTGTGTGTGTTCGGAAGCGCGGCCGAGCGGCCGTCGCCAGTTCGGCGTGAACGATATCAGCCGACGGTGGGCTTCGCAACGCGCGGCGGCGGCGTCGAGGGCGGCAGCACGCTTTTCTTCGCGATGTGATCGGCGGTGCGTATCGCGAGCGCCTCGATCGTGAGCGACGGCCCTTCGCCGCCGCCCGCCGTCGGGAAGACGCTGGCGTCGGCGATGTAGAGGTTCGCAAGCTCGTGAGCGCGGCCGAACGCATCGACGACCGAGGTGCGCGGATCGCGTCCCATGCGGCACGTGCCGGAAACGTGCGGCGCGGAGAAGAAGTCGTAGCTGCCGTATTCCTCCGCGATCCCGGCGGCGCCGGCGTCCTTCAGGCTTTCGCGGCAGCGCTCGGCCATGAATCTCAACCGTGCGATGTCGGTCGGCGTCAGCCGCGCGTGGATCTTAGCGAACGGCATGCCGCGCTCGTCGCGATTCGCCTCGTCGAGCGTGACGCGCGTGTGCTCGTTCGGCAGGAACTCGCCGACCGCGCCGACGGTCAGCGCGCGCCCGAACGCTTCGCGCACGCCGCGCTTCAACTGCGCGCCGAATCCGCTCACGAGGCGCGACGCGTATGCGATCGGTCCGGTCAAGCCGGCCTCCTGCGTGCCCGACGTGAAGCGGCAACCGCCCGCGATCCCCGGCACCGCATCGGGCGCGTTGTACCTCCAGCAGATCGCATCGGAAGGGAGGCCTTCGTGGCTCGCGAGCGATTGCGGCACGAGCGCCGTGCTCACCCAGTGGAGGGTCTCCATCAGGTTGCGCCCGACCTCTGCCGAGCCGTTCGCAAGTCCGCGCGGATGGCGCGAGCTCGTGTTCGCGAGCAGGAGGCGCGGCGTCTCGACGGCGCCTGCGGCGAGCACGACGATGGGCGCGTCGACCCGATGCCCGCGGCCGTCCATCACGTACTGCACCGCGCGCACGCCGCCGCCGCGCGTTTCGAGCACCACCGCCGCCGCGCCGCTTTTTATCTCGCAGCGCCCGCTCTTCTCGGCGTGGCGCACGAACGTGACGTCGGCCGAGCCTTTGTCGCCGACCGGACAACCACGGCCGCAATTGCCGCAGTAATTGCACGCGCGCCGGCCGTCGTACGGCTGCGACAGCGCCGCGCGCGGGTTCGCGACCCAGTCCATGCCCGCGCGCGAAGTCTGCGCGAGCTTCAGCGACGCCTTGCACAGCCAGTGCGCCGGCAGCGGATAGGGCGCGCTGCGCCAGCGCGGCGCGGTGTCTTCGGGACCGGCGACGCCGAGGATGCGCTCCGCGATCGCGTAGTACGGCTCCAGCTCCGCGTACGCGATCGGCCAGTCGACCGCGACGCCGCGCGCGCTACGCATGCGCATCGCATCGGGATGCAGCCGATGCGCTTCACCGGTGAAGTGCAGCGTCGAGCCGCCGACACCGCGCACGTGGTGATAACCGGGGCCCGACGGTAAACGCCGCGTGCCCTTGTTGGTGCGGCCGGCGACGCGATTCCACGATCGGAGGTCGTCGTGTTTCGCGTCGAGCGCCTCGAGCTCGGCGAAGGTCGCGCGGCCCGCGCTGCCGGGCTTGTGCGGAAAGCCGCCGATCTCCCAATCGGCGCGGTGCAGGCGGTAATCGCGCGCGGGATCGAAGCGCGGTCCCGCCTCGAGCACGAGGACTTTGAGACCGTGCTCGCACAGCCGCCACGCCGCGGCCGCTCCGCCGGCGCCGCAGCCGATCACCACCGCGTCGTAGGCCGGCGTCACTTCCAGTGGTCCGGATAGCCGATCGGCTGCGGCGGCCTCCGGATCGGCAGGCCGCCCCAGGCTTCGGGACGGCTGTAGTACAGCTCGACCGTGCGCTGGCGGATGATCTCGTAGAAGCGGCGCGGCACCTCGTCGTAGTCCGCTTCGCTCATCCACGACACGATCACTTCGCGCACGCGCGCGTTCGATTCGGCGAACTTCGCTTCAGCCGCCCGATCGAGGAAAGCGCAGCCCGCCGTGATGAGACGCGTGTAGAGCGCGTCTCCGGCGGATTCGGTCAGCATGGCCTTCGCGATGCCGAGCTCCGAAGCCGCGGGCGAGACATCGTCCGCGGGGAGCAGGGTGTCGACGTACGCGGCGAGCGTGGGTTCGAGCGAAACAGGGGCCGGCGCCGCGCGGCCGCGGCGCGCGAGCAACGCGGCGCACGCAACGGCAACCAGTGCGAGAAAGCGGCGGCGGGGGAACGACGACGGCAAACGTCAGCTGCCCGGCGGGGGCGGCGGCGGCGCGGCGGTCGTCGTGGTGACGGTGTTCGGCGGCGGCACGCCCGGCTTGCCGAACGTGTGGATCATGCCGTACGGCTGCAAGCCGCTGCCGAGCACCCAGTCGACGCCGAGGTTCACGTAGGGGATGTTGACGCTGGGTCCTGCGAAGAACGCGCCTTTGGAGAAATCCCAGCCGGCGCCGATCTCGCCCTGCACGTGCTCGTTGCCGGTGAACCCCTTGAGCCTCAGCTTGCCGGGCTTGAAACCGGACTCGAAGAACGCGAAAGCGAACGAGAAATCGACGCCCCAGGTGTCGCCGTCGCTCTGGGTCTTGGCGTGCCTGACGCCGACCACGAGCTGCGGTGCGAGCGGTCCCGGCAGGTCCCACTTGAGGCCGCCGTAGATCGAGGTCATGTGGGCATCGGTCGGGACGGTGGTGGTCGTGACCGGGCCGGGCAGCGGCGGCGGCGGGCCCTTCCCCGCATACGCACCGGCCGAAACGAGAGATCCTCCTAACAGCACACAGGCGCTTGCCTTCATCGAGCCCCTCCCCATCCGAGAAGACTGCTGATGCCGATGACTTGTGCTTGTTATTGGCAGCGGCTCTTCGAGACCGCCCTGGCGCTGACTATAGCAAATCCGCGCTTGCGTGCGTCATACGATCCCGCGCGCTTTCAGGTCGTGCTGCTGCTCGGACGAATAGCCGAGCCCGGAGAGGATCTCGGCGTTGTGCTCGCCGAGCGTCGGGCCGAGCCAGCGCGTCGCGCCCGGCGTCTCGGAGAGCTTGGGCACGACGCCCGGGATTTTCATCGGCTTGCCGTCGGGGAGCTTCCACTGCTCGAGCATGCCGCGGGCGATGTAATGGGCGTCCTTCACGATGTCTTCGGCGTCGTACACGCGGCCCGAAGGCACGTCGACCTGCTCGAGCACCGCGAGCACGCTGTCCAGATCGAGCGTCATCGTCCACGCTTCGATCGCGGCGTCGAGCTCGGCCACGCGCGGCGTGCGGCCGGCATTGGTCGCGAGGTCGGGATCGTTCGCGAGGTCGTCGCGTCCCATCGCGGTCATGAGACGCCTGAAGATCGAATCGTTGTTCGCGCCGATGATCACGTACTTGCCGTCGCGCGTCGGATAGGTGTTCGACGGCGTGATGCCCGGCAGCGCGTTGCCCGCGCGCTCGCGCTTGAAGCCCAGCACGTCGAACTCGGGCAACAGGCTTTCCATCATGTTGAAGACCGATTCGTAGAGCGCGACGTCGACGTACTGGCCACGCCCGCCGTTGGCGGTGCGCTGGTGCAGCGCCATCATCGCGCCGATCACGCCGTGCAAGGCCGCGATCGAATCGCCCACCGAGATGCCGAGCCTCACCGGCGGGCGATCGGCATAGCCGGTGACATAGCGCATCCCGCCCATGCTCTCGCCGATGACGCCGAATCCCGGACGATCGCGATACGGGCCGTCCTGTCCGAAGCCCGACAGCCTCACCATGACGAGCTTCTGATTGACGGACGAAAGCTGCGGCCAGCCGATGTTCCATTTCTCGAGCGCGCCGGGGCGAAAGTTCTCGACGACGATATCGGCCTCGGCGGCGAGCTTGCGCACGATCTCCTGTCCCTCGGGCGCGCGCAGGTTGAGCGTCAGCGATTTCTTGTTGCGCGCCTGCACGTACCACCACAGCGAGGTGTCGCCGTACATCTTGCGCCACTGACGAAGCTGGTCGCCGCCTTCGGGCGCTTCGATCTTGATCACCTCGGCGCCGAAATCGCCGAGCATGCGCGCGCAGAGCGGGCCCGCGATCAGCGTGCCGAGCTCGAGGACTTTGACTCCCGTAAGAGGCCCTGCATTCGTATTACTCAAATGACACGCTCCTCGCGCACGATCGCGGCAGGAGGGCATTGTACTTCGCAGCGTGCTCTCCAAAGTGGCTGATGCAGCGGCCGAGGTTTGTCCATAGAGTCGACTCAGCAATTGCCCGGCAGTCGCCGCGTGGACAACAGACCGGAGGGATCAATGCGCATGCTTATCGAAACATGGGAAGTTGTCTCGCGCCGGATGGCGATTGCCGTCGTCGTCGCTGTGCTCGCCGGCTGTTCGAGCATCTCCATCGACGCTGCAAAGGCGCTCGCCACGACCGGCGGGGACACGGCCGCAGCGGCGGAAAAGAGCTCGCGTGCGTCCGACGACGAGTTCGGCCGCAGCATGATGGCGGAGGCGTTCCTTCACGGCACCGCGAAGGCCGTCGAGTCGCCCGCCTATACCAGCCTGCTTTCGCTGTACGAATCGATACAGCGCGAGCTTTCCGCGCGCGCGGCCGTGCTGCAGCGCCTCGCCGGCGTTTACGGCGCGTTTGCGGATTTGGCCAGCTTCGACAACAGCGCCGAAACACAGAAGGCGTTGAACGAGCTCGGCGGCGCCATCAACGGTTACGCCTCCGCCGTCAAAGCCAGCCCGCCTCTGAGCGATGCAGCGATCGGCGTCATCTCGACGGTCGGCGGCCTCATCGCCGCCGAGGCTCAGAAACGCAAGCTCGCGGAAGCCAGCCGCGAGATTCGGGGACGTGTCGCGGCCTTCCATACGTTGCTGTCGGCGCCGTTGGTGAAGGAACAGCAAGCCGGCTTTCAAAGCATGTTGCTTGCGGACCGCAAGGCGGCGCTGGTATTGCTGTGGCGCGCAGGCGTTTACGAGCCGTCGGCGATCATCAACGACCTGGGCAAGGATGTCGGCTTGACTGCGCGGGACGATGCGGCCGCCGTCGTCACGACCAGGGCCGACTCGATGGCAGGCCTGGAAGCGGTCGTCGACTGGCAGATACGCAGGCGACACCAGCAGATCGAACGCGGCTATTCGACGAGCGTAGCGTCTCTGCAGCGCCTGGTGGCGGAGCACGAAAAATTCGAGCAGGGGCAGCCGATGGATCTTTCACAGTTGCGGGCACACGTCGAGCAGCTGCGCAAGCTCGCGGAACAGATCGCGAAGTAAGCCGCCTGACCACATCCGGGGACATCTAAGGAGAAGAGCATGGCGAACGATGACGGCAGCTCGAGCTTGTTCATGGATGGCGAGTTGACCAAGGACGAAGCGCTCGCAGCGCTGCGTATGGCGGCAGAGCGCGCGACCGACGCCTTGCCGAACGCGCTGGCGGCCTGCGAGACTGACGCCGACAGGCAGCAAGTCATGGCGGCAAGGGACAGCATCGTCCTCGCCTACCTGACCGCGCTCCAGAAATCCCTCATGCACACGGCTCCGCACTTCGAAAAATTGGCGAAGGACCTCGAAACGGAAGCGAAGAGCATCCGGAAAAAAGCGAAGGAGCTTCGAGACACCGTCGCGGCGATCAATCTCTTCACGGAGCTCGCGAAGCTCGCAGCCTCTCTCGCGCTGGCGTTCGCATAGCTCGAGGTCAGCGCACGTTCTCGCGTATCCAGCGCTCGATGAAGGCGGCGATCTCGTCGCTGTTCTTCTCGAGCATCATCATGTGACCGTTGCCGCGGATGCCGTGCTGCTCCAGCCGCGCGAAGGTGTGCGCGACGCCGGCCTGTTTCAGGTATTTCGAGGTGCAGTGATCGTACGGCGCGTGATACGACGCCTCGGATACCAGCACCAGCATCGGCAGCGTCCTGAGATTCACGAGCTGGCGTGCGGGCTCGGCCTGTAGGCGACAGCGGACGAGGTCCGGACCGTCGGCCTGCGCTTCGAGCGCCGATTGCGGCGGCTGCGCGCCGCCGGGCTCGTAGATGAGCCGGTTGCGCGTGATGCCCCACGGCCGCGACGGCGGACCGTCCTTGTAGAACGCGCTGCCGCCGCTGTAAGTCACTTCGTTGAACGGCGGACCGTTGGGCTCGATCGCGAGCACCGCCTTGGCGAGCTTCGGCCTCGCGTCGGCGATCGTGAACACCAGCGGTCCGCCTTGCGAATGGCCGAGCAGTATCGCGGGGCCGATCCTGTCCAGGAGCTTGGCGCCGGCGTCGCGGATCAGGCGCTCGCCGACGCCCGGATCGTCGAGCTGCTCGACCTGCGACGCATAGAACTGGTCGAACACCGGATCGCCCGGCACGGCCGCGCCCGGCCATTGCGTGTGCTTGGTCGCTTGAGGATAGAGCGGCTTCTTCTCGGGCGCGGTGAAGCGATCGGACACCCATTGCGCCGCGCGCCGCGACGGCGCGCCGAGCACCTCGACCGAGCCCGCCGAGCGCGCACGCGCGGGTGCGTCGACGACGTACACCGCATAGCCGCGCCGGAGAAAGTAATCGGCCCAGCCGGGACGCTCGTCGGGCGTGCCGAGGAAGTTCGTCCCGCTCTGCCCGCCGCCGTGGATCATCACGATCGGATAGGGCGAGCTGCGATGGTGGGGGATCTGGTACTGCACGAACATCTGCCCGACCATGACGTTGCCGTCTTTCGCGGCACGGTATTCGCCGCCGGTGAAAAAGTAGCCTTGCCTGGCCACCGGCGTGTAGGCGCCGTGGTGGTGCATCATCGGGCCGCCCGCGTGCTCGCCGTGATGCGCGTGCTCCTGCTGCGCGCAACCGGCGAGCGCGAGGACGGCCGTGCAAACCCTGTATTGGAGTTTCACGCTAAGCCTCGCAGTCCTGACCGAGTATCCACCCTTCGATGTCCCTCACGATCGGCGTGTCGGGAGCGCCGTCGGCACGCAGTCCAAGCACCACGCCGAGCATCGAAAGAACGCCGACCACCGCATCGAAAGGATCTTCGCCGTCGCCGGACGATCCGAAGCCGCGCATCGTCACCGGCGCGCCGCCTCCGCGAGGCGCTTCAGCATCGCCCGCAGCGCCGTCGGCGCCGTCACGGGCTCGGGAAACTCGAGCCGCAGCGCCGTGCGGTCGAGCTGGAGCTCCAGCCCTTCGGGGTCGCACCCTGCGCAGCGCCACGCGCCGGCGGGCGCGCCGAGGAGCCTGGTCGCGTAGAGCTCACAGGTCTGGGCGTGGTCGTCGTTCATGTGGGCGACGATCTCGGCTTCGGCCTCGACCAGCGCCTGCGCGTCGTCGATGCGCGTGAGGAGCTGTTCGCGCGAGAGATTCACGATGCGCCCGAAACCCGCGACGAGGTGCGCGCTGTCGATCTCGATCCGGTAGAGGCCGAAGTCGCCGAAGCCCGCGAACATCCCGGCCCCCGGCTGTCGCGCGAGGTAGCGGCGGCGGTCGGCTTCGTCGGCGGTCGCCACGGCGCGCCCGGCGAGGGTCACCCGCGCGCCTTCGAGCGGATCGCCGGGCTTGCGCTCGTCGATCATCAGCGAACAGCGCGGATCGGCGAGCAGATTCTTGGTGTGCACCGCGAGCGTGGAGATGAGAAGCAGCGGCGCGCCGTCCGCCGCGCTCGCGACATTGACCAGCGAGCAGTACGGATCGCCCGAACCGGCCGTCAGCGTCGCGAGCGCCGCGCTGCGGCCTTCGCGCAGGAGCTTCTTCGAGGCTTGCGCGGGATCGAAATCGGCAGTCTGTCTCATTCCATTCTCGGGCCGGCACTGCGCTTGCACAGGTACCGGCGTGTCTCACATCCCCGCCACCGTGAATACGTCCTCCGGACCGAATGTGCAAGAGGAGGCCGCCAGGCCTCCGCTGCCGCCGCGAGTGCACGAATTCGTCGTCGACGTCGCCGACCGCGGGCCGAGCAGCCGCGCGCTCGGCATCACCGTCGTCGCGGCGTTCGCGGCCGCGGTGCTCCTGATGTTCGCGATGCCCAAGCGCGACCCGCACGAAGTGCGGCTGCAGCCGGCGATCGAGCCGGTCACGGCGCAGGTCGTGTCGCCGCCATCGGAACCGGTGCCGCCGGTGGGCCGCATCGAATCCGTGGCGAAACCGTCCGCGGTCATGCCCGCAGCCGTCGCCGCGAGCACGGCGCCGCGGCCGGAGCGCGTGGAGCCGACGATACGCATCGACGAGCCGCCGGCGCGCATCGTGGAAGTGAGCCGCGGCGATCCGACGCCCGAAGCGGTCGGCGCGACGGGCCGCGCGCCGATCGACATCCTCGTCGCGCCGCAGATGCAGCCCCGCGAGCGCGAGCCTGCCATCGTGTCGTCGGTGATCTCGCGCGACCAGCTCGCGCCGCGCCCGCCGCCGCCCGAGATCGCGGCGAAGTTCACGAGCGAGTAAGCCCGCCGCATTACGTGAGAAGATCGACGCGCCCCTTGCTGACGGAGGACGCGTTGATCCGCTACGCCATCGCCCTGCTGCTGGCCGCCGCCGCGTCCGCCGCCTGCGCGGCGCTTCCGCCCAACGTCGAGCACGTCGCGACCTTCCGCGGCATCTCGGAGTACCGTCTCAGATCGAACGGCATGCCGATCCTGCTCGTGCCGCAGCGCGCAAGCCCGGTCGCCACGTTCCTCGTCGTCTACCACGTCGGCTCGCGCGACGAAGGGCCCGGTTATACCGGCTCGACCCACCTCCTCGAGCACCTGATGGCGAACAAGTCGACCGAGAACTACGGCCGCGCGCATGGACGCCCGACCTTCTTCGAGATGCTCTACGACGCCGGCGCGCAGACCAACATGTCGGTGTGGAACGATCGCATGACGGGGTACGCCACGGTGCCTTCGGACAGGATCGAGCTCGCGATGCGCATCGAAGCCGAGCGCATGAAGCGCGCGCTCCTGCTCGACGCCGAGCGCCGGCCGGAGATGACCGTGGTGCGCAACGAGTTCGAGATCGGCGAGAACGAGCCGTGGCGCGCGCTGCAGAAAGCGGTCGTGGCGTCCTCGATGCAGGCGCATCCCTATCGCTGGCACGCGATCGGTTACCGGTCCGACATCGAAGGCGTCAGCACCGAGAAACTGCGCGAGCATTACAAGACCTATTTCTGGCCGAACAACGCCCACGCCATCCTCGTCGGCGATTTCGATACCGAGAAGGCGCTGGAGCTCTTCGACCGGCAGTACGGCGGCTACGCGCGCTCGCCGCACGAGATCCCGAAGGTGATCACCGTCGAGCCGCCGCAGGAAGGCGAACGCCGTACGCGGGTCAAGCGTCCCGGCACGATCGGCATCGTCACGATCGGCTACATCCGTCCGGGCGTGATGCATCCCGACTTCATCCCGCTCGAAGTGCTGCGCACGATCCTGGTCGAAGGGGTGAACTCGCGGCTCTACAAGGCGCTGGTCGACAAGGGCCTCGCCACCGGCGTCTTCGGCTCGCATTCGGCGTTCACCGATCCCTATCCCCTGCTGATCAGCGCGAACCTCGCCCCGCGCGTCGCCCACGCCGATACCGAAGCCGCGATCAAGGCGGTGCTCGCGGAGATCGCGGCGAACGGCGTCAGCGACGACGAGGTGCGGCGCGCGCAGCAGCAGATCGAGGTCGCGACGCTGCGCAGGCGCGACGGGCCCAACAGCTACGCGGGGAGCCTCGCCGAAGCGGTCGCGTCGGCCGACTGGAAGTGGTTCCTGACCTATGTCGACAACGTCAAAGCCGTCACCGCGGCGGACGTGAAGCGCGTCGCGGCCGCGCACCTCGTGCCCGATCACGCGACGGTGGGCTGGTTCATCCCGACGAGCCGTGCGGGCAGGGTCACTACGGCGGCGGCCGCAGCGTCACCGCAACCGCGGGCGGACGCCTCTGCGCCCGCGGTGCCGGCGCCCGCAGCGCCCGCGAACAAGCCATTTGCCGAACGCACCGTGCGCAAGGTGCTCGCGAACGGCCTCACGGTCGCCGTCGTCGAGAACCGCGCGGTACCGACGGTATCGGTGCGCGGTCTCGTCTTCGCCGGCGGCGTCACCGCGCCGGCGGGCAAGCCGGCGCTGCCGGCGCTCACCGCGCGGATGTTGAGCCGCGGCACGACGACGCGCTCGAAAGAAGAGATCGGCGCGCTGCTCGCGAGCGCCGGCGCGACGCACAGCTATGCGAGCACGCTGACCGGCGTCAACGTGCAGGCAAACGCCATGGCGCGCGACCTGTCGCTCGTGCTGGAAGTCCTCGCCGACGAGCTTGCGAACCCGGCGTTTCCCGCGGACGAGCTGGTACGTGCACGGCGCGAGCAGGAGAACGCCTACCAGCAGGCCTACGACCAGACCGGCCTGCGCGCGCTGGAGCGCCTGCGCCAGATCGTCTACAAGCCCGATCACCCGTACTACGCCTACGGCCGCGACGAGAAGCTCGCGAGCCTCCAAGCGCTCGGCGAGAGCGACTTGCGCGCCTTCCACCGCGCGCGCTACAACGGCTCGGGGACGATACTCGCCATCGTCGGCGACATCGACGCGGCGCAGGCGATCGCGCTGGTGGGGACGCACTTCGGCGGCATGAGCCGCGGCGAGCGCGTGTCGCTCGCAGCGCTGGCGCGCACCGCGGCAGCGGATAAGGGTGCGCGCGCGATCGTCGCGATGCCCGGCAAGGCGAACGCCAACGTCGTGGTCGGCACCGCGAGCGGCCTGAGACGGCTCGACGCCGACTTCGAAGCGGCGCTGATCGCCAACGCGGCGCTCGGCCAGAGCACGATCTCGTCGCGCATCGGGCGGCGTGTGCGCGACACCGAAGGGTTGTCGTACGGCGTCACGTCGCGCTTCGACAACAGCGACGAGCTCGACGGCGTGTGGCTGGTCAACATGAACGTGGCGCCGCAGAACTACGCCAAGGCGCTGCAATCGACGCGCGAGGTCATCGCCGACTACGTCAGGAACGGCGCGACCGACGCGGAGGTGGCCAGCGGCAAGAGCTACTTCTCGGGGCGCTACCAGGTCGGGCTCGGCTCGAACGGCGGCATCGCCGAGGCGCTCGTCACCGCGGAGCGCTTCGGCTTCGGCCCGCGCTATCTCGACGAGTTTCCGCAGCGCGTGCGGGCGGTGACGACTTCACAGGTGAATGCGGCGATCAGGAAGTACTTCGCCGCGGATAGGCTGCATGTGATCGTTGCGGGTGATGTCGACGAACGATGAGCGCGAGACTCGGGCGGTGCGTTAGCACGCACCCCACGATCGTTCGCGCGTAATCCCGTAGGGTGCGCGCGAGCGCACCGCTCAGGTCGCCTTCCCGAAGCCGCCGCCGCCGGCCGTCTGCATCACCACGCGATCGCCTTTCTTCAGCACCCACGTCTGCGCCGGATCGATCGCCTCGCCGTTGAGCGTCAGCCCGCCGACCTTGCCGTTCTCGCCGCCGAGCAGTCCCTGCGGCGCCGAGCGGAAGCGCGTCATGATCATCGACGCCAGCAGCGGCGAGTCTCCGGTGATCTCGATCTCGAAGCTCATGCCGCCGCCGCCGCGCCGCGCGCCGTTGCCGCCGCTGTCGCGGCGGATGCTGCGCTCGATCACGCGCAACGGCGCCTGCTGCTCGAACACTTCGATCGGGGTGTTGCCGAGGTTCGACGGGAACGACAGCGCCGAATAGCCTTCGCGCGACTGCGTCGCGCCCTGCCCCGCGTTCATGAAGCAGATCGAGGAGTACGGCCGTCCGTCTTTCTCGCCCGCGACGGTGATCGACGAGTTCGAAGAGCCTTCCGCGATCGCGCGCTCGGGCAGCGCTTCGCTAAGCGCCATGATGATCGCCGGCACCATCATGTGGCCGATCATGCCGCGCCCGCCGCTCGCCGCCGGATAGCGCGGGTTGAAGATCGAGCCGAGCGGCGCGGAAGTCGTGATCGGCAGGAAGCTGCCTTCGTTGTTCGGCACGTCGGGCGAGAGCAGCGCTTTCACCGCGTACGCCGAGTATGCGAAGCAGTAGATGGGCACGACGTTGACCGCGCGCGGCACCTGGTCGGAGGAGCCGGTGTAGTCGATCGCGATGGTGTCGCCTTTCACGTTCACGGTGCAGTCGATGACGATAGGCTCCTCGAAGCCGTCGTGCTCGAGCCGCGAGTGATACACGCCGTCCGGCACCGCGCGGATCGCCTTCCTCATCGCGGCCTCGGAGCGGCGGCGTATCTCCGCGCCGAGCGCTTTGATATCGACGTCGTCGAGCAGCGGCTGCAGGCGCTCCTCCATCATCTTGCACGCGGCGACCTGGGCCCACAGATCCCCGATCGTCATCTCGGGCACGCGCACGTTCTGCGCGATCATGTCGAAGAGCGTCTTGTTGGGCTTCCCCGCATCGAGCAGCTTCAACCGCGGAATCTGCAAGCCTTCCTGATAGATCTCGCGCACCCCCGCGTTGCGCAGGCTCCCGCCGATGTCCGGCATGTGCGACACGACCGCGGCGAATGCGACGATCTTGCCCTTGCGGAACATCGGCATCGCGATGCTGACATCGTGGATGTGGCCGGTGCCCATCCACGGGTCGTTGGTGATCATCACGTCGCCGGGCTTGAGCGTGCTCGCCGGAAAGACGTCGAGAAAATGCTTGACCGTCGCCGGCAGGCTGCCGATGAACGACGCGATCGACATCGTCGACTGCGCCAGCGACCGCCCTTCGGAATCGGTGAGCACCACCGCGAAATCGTTCGCTTCGCGCACCAGCACCGAGAACGAGGTGCGGATGAACGCGGTCGACGCTTCGTCGACCATGCTGACCAGGCGCTTCCAGTGAATCTCCAGCGCGATCGGATCCAACGCGGCGCCGCGCGCCTTACGAGCGTCATTCCCGCGCAAGCGGTGCTTGCCGTCATTCCCGCGCAGGCGATGCTTGCCGTCATTCCCGCGTAGGCGAGCCTTGCCGTCATTCCCGCGCAGGCGGGAATCCATTTTGACTTTGCCTTCCCGCCCCTTCACCTGTTTCACCCGCTTCATCAAAACTCCTTGATCCGCACCGACACCGTGTAATCGGGCAATATCGTCACGTCCGCCGCCACCGGCACCACGAGCGTCGACTCGCGCTCTTCGAGAATGACCGGCCCCGGGAGCTTCGCGCCGGGCGCGAGCGAATAGCGGTCGTAGACCGGCACCTTGCCGTATCTCTTCTTCAGAGGCAGGAAGATCTCGCGCCTGCCGCGCAGCACCGGCTTCGCCGACACGCGCTCGTCGCCCCACATGAAGCGGTGGCTCTTCACCACCGAGCGGCCGGTCAGCCGCCACGTGATCACCTGCGGCAGCGCGTTGGGCACGAGGTGGCCGTAAAGCTGGCGATAGCGCTTCTCGAACTCCTTCAGGAGCGGCGCCTCGGTGGACTTCGCGATCTTCTGCCACGGCACGCTTACCGACACGTTGTGTCCCTGCCCCGCATAGCGCATGTCGGCGCCGATCCACCACGTGATCTTCGCGTCCCCGGCGCCCGCGGAAGCGAGCTCGCGCTCGGCGTCCGCGCGCAGGTCGGCGTAGACCTTCGCGATGCGCGACCAGTCGATCTCTTTCACGAGCGTCGGGTTGGACCAGCTCCGGTCGACTCTCGCCGGCGCGGCGAGCAATCCGAGGCACGAGCCCGCGCCCGCGGCGATCGTCGCCAGCACTCGGGGGATCTGCAGCTTGCGCGCGACCTCCACCACGTGCACCGGTCCCGCGCCGCCGGTTGCGACCATCGTGAACTCGCGCGGGTCGTGACCTTTCTCGGCGATGTGGATGCGCGCCGCGGCGGCCATGTTCTCGTTGACGATGTTGCAGATGCCCCACGCGACGTCGGTCGTGGTGAGCGCGAGCTTTTTCGCGATCCGCTCGAGCGCCGCTTCGGCGAGATCGCGCCGGAGCTTCATCTCCCCGCCGAGGAAGTTGTCGGCATTGAGATAGCCGAGCACGAGATCGGCATCGGTGACCGTCGCATCAGTGCCGCCCTGCCCATAGCACGCCGGCCCCGGATCGGCGCCTGCGCTCTCGGGACCGATGTTGAGCAACCCGAGCTCGTTGACGTGCGCGATCGAGCCGCCGCCGGCGCCGATCTCGATGAGATCGATGCTCGGGATGAGCATGGGCAGGCCCGAGCCGCGCTTGAAGCGGTGCACGCGCGCGGCTTCGAAGCTGTGCGCGATCAGCGGCTCGCCGCCGACCGCGACGCAGGCTTTGGCGGTCGTGCCGCCCATGTCGAACGCGAGGATCTGGCCGATGCCGTTGGCGCGCGCGGTATTGAGCGCGGACAGCACGCCGCCCGCGGGCCCCGACTCCAGCAGCAGGATCGGCGTCTCCGCCGCGGCCTCGCCGGACGTGAAGCCGCCGCTCGACACCATGATGCGCAGCGGCGCACCTTTCGAGATCGCGTTCACGCGATCGTCGAGCTTGCGCAGGTAGTCCGCCATCAGCGGCTGCACGTACGCATTGCCGACGGTGGTCGACATGCGCTCGAACTCGCGGATCTCGCGCGCGAGGCCCGACGACACCGACACCGCGACGCCCGGCAGGCGCTCTCGCAGCACCTGCGCGATCTTCTTCTCGTGCTCGTCGTTGACGTACGAGTGCAGCAGACACACCGCGACGGCGTCGACGTCGAGGCTTCGTATCTCTTCGACTAGGCGATCGAGCTCGGCGTCGGACAGCTTCGTGACGACTTCGCCGGACGCGTCGAGGCGCTCGTCGGCTTCCACGCGTGCATTCGTCGCGACGAGCGGCCTGGGCAGCTCGAGGTTGAGGTCGTAGAGGTCGTAGCGCCACTCGCGGCCGATGTCGAGCACGTCGCGCGTGCCTTTGGTGACCACCAGGCCGGTGTTCGCGCCTTTGCGCTCGATGAGCGTGTTGGTGACGAGCGTCGTGCCGTGCACGACCTCCGACACCCGCAGCGCAGGCGCCTCGCCTGTTTTCACATTGCGTGGCCTTTCTGCAGGCGAGGGCGCCTGCGCTACTTTCATCTGCTTCACGAGGTCGGCCATCACCGTCGTCACCGCTTCGCCCGGATCGCGCGGGGTGGTCAGCGTCTTAGCCACCCAGATGCGGCCGTCGACCGAGGCGAGGCCGTCGGTGAACGTGCCGCCGATGTCGACGGCGATGCGCGCGGATCGCTTCATTCGAACTTGATGTGCTGCTCGCGTATCACCTTGCCCCACTTCGCGGTCTCCTGTTTCTGATGCGCGACGAGCTCTTCGGGCGCGCTGCCGACGGGATCGATGCCCTGCAATCTGAGCTTCTCGCGGATGTCGGCGGCGCCGAGCGCTTTGACGAGCTCGCGATGCACGCGCGCGATCGGGTCTCTGGGCGTGGCCGCCGGCGCGAACATCGCGAACGATGTCACCGACTCGAAACCGGGCAGACCCGATTCGGCGATCGTCGGCAGGTCGGGCATGAGCTGAGTGCGTTTCGCGGTGCTGGTCGCGATGGGGCGCAGGCGCTTCGCTTCCGCCTGCGGCAGCGCGGTGATCACGTCGACGAAGGAGAGCGCGGTCTCGCCCGCGATCAGCGCCTGCGCCGAAGGCCCGCCGCCCTTGTAAGGCACGTGCGTCATCCTGATCTGCGCCAGGTTCATCAGGAGCTCGGTCGCCATGTGGCTGGTCGCGCCGACGCCGGCGGTCGAGAACTGGATCTGCGCCGGGCGGCTCTTCGCCAGCGCGATCAGGTCGCGCACCGAGTGCACCGGCAGCGACGGATGCACCGAGAGAATCTGCGGGCTGATCGCGACGAGCGAGATCGGCGCGAACGCTTTCTCGTTGTCGTACTGGAGCGTCTTGTAGAGATGGGGCGCGATCGCGAAGGTGCTGTTGGTCGCGAGGAGCAGCGTATAGCCGTCGGGCGGCGCCTTCGCGGCGTACGCGTGGCCGATCGTGCCGGTCGCGCCGCTCCGGTTGTCGACGACCCACTGCTGGCCCGTCGATTCGGCGAGGCGCTGCGCGAGGATGCGGCCGATCGAATCGGTCGAGCCGCCCGCGGCCCACGGGATGACGAGGCGCACCGGTTTCGCCGGATAGTCCTGCGCGGACGCCGCGCAGACGAAGAGCACGAGCACACAGACAACGCACACACGGAACATCGTGGGTTCCTCCTGACGCGTTTCTGACCGCCTGCTCATTCTATTGAGGTCACGCTAATATGGAAGCCCGGCCGTTCACATAGAGGACGCTATGACGTGCAGAGCGGTGTGTATCGGAATCGTCGCGCTCGCGAGCGCTTCGGCGTGCCTTGCGCAGCAGAGCTTTCCCACGCGGCCGGTGCGCATCATCGTGGGCTTCCTGCCCGGCAGCAGCCAGGACATGCTCGCGCGCTACATGGGGTCCAGGCTCACCGAGCGCTTCGGCCAGCAGATCGTGGTCGACAACCGCGCCGGCGCCAACGGCATCATCGGCGCCGATCTCGCGGCCAAAGCGACGCCCGACGGTCACACGCTGCTCATGATGTCGACGTCGCACACGATGAATGCGGCGGTCCAGCCCAGGCTGCCGTTCGACCCGGTGAAGTCGTTCTCGCCGGTCGCGATGCTGGGCGCCGGGCCGCTGGTGCTGGTCGCGAATCCTTCGGTTCCCGCTTCCAACGTCAAAGCGCTGGTCGAGCTCGCGAGGGCGAAGCCTCGAATGATCACCTACGCCGCCGCCGGTACGGGCGGCATCAATCACTTCGGCGGCGCGCTCTTCGCGCGCACCGCGGGCATCGAGCTCACGCACGTGCCTTACAAAGGCGGCGTACCCGCCCTCACTGACGTGATGAGCGGGCAGGTCCAGCTCATGTTCGGCACGATGCCGCTCACGCTGCCCCAGATCAGGGCGGGCAAGGTGAAGGCGCTCGGCATCACGAGCACCAAGCGCTCGCCGCAGCTCGCGGAAGTGCCGACGATCGCCGAAGCGGGCGTTCCCGGCTACGAGATCAGCACGTGGTGGGGCGTGCTCGCGCCGGCCGCGGTCCCGGCCGCCGTGGTCCGCATCCTGAACACCGAAATGTCGGGCATCATCACGCAACCCGAAGCGCAGCAACGCCTCGAAGCGGAAGGCGCGGCGCCGTGGCCGATGCCGCCCGCCGAATTCGCTCGCGTCATCGCGACCGAGATCGAGAAGTGGCGGCGCGTCGCGCGGGAAGCCCACATCAAGCCGGATTGAAGGGAGAGCCAGAAGATGAAGTTCAGCAATTTCCTGTTCCCCGCCGCGATGGATCCCGCGGACGACCATCGCGTCATCCAGGAGACGCTGGCCGAGGCGCAGCTTTGCGATGCGCTCGGCATGGAGATGCTGTGGCTCGCCGAGCATCACTTCGACGGCATCTGCGCCTACGTCGACCCGGTGAGCTTCGCGGCCGCGCTCGCGTCGAGCACCCGGCAGATCCACATCGGCTTCGCGGTCGCGCAGATGTCGCTGCACCACCCGATCCGCATGGCCGAGCAGATGTCCCTCATCGACAACATCAGCAAGGGACGCCTCACGGTCGGGCTGGGACGCGGCACCGCGTACAACATCTACGACTACCAGGGCTACGGCATCGACCCCAGGGAAGCGTACGAGCGCCTCGTCGAGTCCGAAGAGATCATGATCAAGGCCTGGACGACCGAGAACTACGAGCACAAGGGCAAGTACTGGAACATCCGCCTGCCGCTGCTGCGCCCGCGGCCGTATACCAAGCCGCATCCGGCGATCATCCGCGCATGTGCGGGCGAAGAATCGATGCTGGGCATGGCGCGCGAAGGCCGGCCGTTCCTCATGAACATCCAGACCAACGAAGTGACGAAAGCCCGGATGGACCTGTATCGCAAGACGATCCGCGAATCGGGTTTCGACGAAGCCCGAGTGCAGCAGTGTGTCGACGACACGTGGATCTGGCGCAACATCTTCGTCGGCGAGACCGACGCCGAAGCCAGGCGCCTCGCGCTCGGCGCCTGGGAAACCCAGCAGGAATTCCGCAAGACGATGCGCAGGCGCGTGTACCAGGAGCAGGGGCTCCTGCTCAAGGAAGAAGCCGGCACGCCGTCGCGCGACCAGGTCCAGCACTCGCTCCTGTGCGGCTCTCCCGACACGGTGTGCGAAGAGATCGCCAAGATCGACAGGATCGGCGTCGGCGGGCTCATCCTCGTGTTCCGGCTCGGCCCGATGCCGTACGAGGTGGCCGCGCAGAGCATACGGCTGTTCATGGGGAAGGTGGCGCCGAACTTTCGGAAGACGTGACGGGTAGGACGGTGAGGGGTGAACCGGGTGACGGATGAAACGGTGACGGCTGACGTCGCGCGAACGCCTTTCGTCACCGCCTTATCCGTCACTGCCTTATCCGTCGCCGCTTTATCCGTCACCTTTGAACGGCCTTAGAATTGCCGGTGCTCGTAAACACGCCACTTCGTTCATGTCGATCACCTCAAAAGTACAACCCGGAATCCTCAAAGCACCCCCCGTCGTCGCGCGATCGCTGACGTTTCGCATCGAGAACGCCGATGAAGTCGGCGCGGCGCTGAAGCGTCTCGCCGCCGAGCACCAGTCCGCGTGCGACATCGTCGCCGTCGGCGAGCCGTGCACGCTCGCGCTCGACGCGACCGTTCCCGGCCTGCGCACCTTCCCGGCGATGTCGGGCGCCGGGTGCGCGGTGCCGTCGACGCAGGATGCGCTGTGGATACGCGTCTGCGGTCCCGATCGCGGCGTGGTGTTCGACGCCGCGCGCAAGGTGCGGCAGATCCTCGCCGGCGCTTTCCGTCTGGCCGATGCGCTCGACACCTTCGTCTATCACGGCGGCCGCGACCTCACGCGTTTCGAAGACGGCACCGAGAATCCCAAGGACGACGCCGCGATCGACGCGGCCATCGTCAGGGAAGGACCGATCGCCGGCTCGAGCTTCGTCGCAGTCCAGCAATGGGTGCACGATCTCACGCGCTTCGAAGCGCACACCGACCAGGAGCGCAACGACATCATCGGCCGCGACGCGGAGACGAACGAAGAGCTCGAAGACGCGCCCGAATCGGCGCACGTGAAGCGCAGCGCGCAGGAGAACTACGACCCGCCGGCGTTCATGCTCCGGCGTTCGATGCCGTGGGCCGGCGTCGACAAGGAAGGGCTGGAGTTCGTCGCCTTCGTCGCGGGCGTCGACACGTTCACGCGCATGATGCGGCGCATGGCCGGACGCGAGGACGGCATCGTCGACGGCCTCTTCTCGTTCTCGCGGCCGGTCACCGGCGGCTTCTACTGGTGTCCGCCGGCCGCCGACGGCCGCCTCGACCTCTCGTTCCTGTTCAAGTCGTGATGCCGCGCATGCGCCTGCGCCACAGCGCCCAGCCCACGATCAACAGCCCGCTGCACAACCAGAAGAAACCGCGCAGCCCGAGATAAGGCGCCAGCAGGCCCCCGATGAGCGGCGCCACGGCGCTGCCCGCCTGCTGGAGCGACGTGCCGTAGGCGAGCGTGCGCCCTTCCATGCCCGGCGGCGCACGGTCTTTGATCATGCGGATCAGCACCGGCGGCAGGCCGGATACGAAGATCGCGAACACCACGCGCGCGAGGGTAAGCTCGAGCGGATCGCGCGCGAGCGGCGTGAGCACGCTCGACAGGCAGACGCCGGCAAGCAGGAGCGCGAGAACGCGCGCGGGATGGAGCCGATCGATCAGCCGCCCCCAGAACGGCAGCGCGACGAGCCCGGCGAGCGTGAAGCCGACCGCCGTCGCCGCAACCCAGCCCTCGACGCCGAGCCCCAGCAACCCGGATCGTCGGGCAACCAGCTCCATCGTGTGGAGCGCCACGACCTGCGTCGCCCCGAACGCGCAGAACGCGAACAGCATCTGCATGTAATAGAGGAGCTTGAGCTCGGGCAGGTGCGACAGCCGTTTCGCGTCGGCGATCACGTCGATTCGAAGCGCGTGGGCCGGGCGCACGTGGTGCTCGCGCACCGCGGTTGACGCGAGGATGCCGGCGACCAGCATCGCGGCCGCGGTCAACCAGAACAGCGACTGCTTGGTCGGCAGCCAGCCGATCAGCGCCGCACCGACCAGAGGCCCGAGCAGCGTGCCGGCGGACGCGCCGATCTGCGTGAGCGCGAGCGCGCCGCCGATGTGCTGCTGCGGCGTCGTGGTCGCGACCAGCGCCTGGCCCGCCGGCACGAATCCGTTGGCGAGCCCCGCGAACACCAGCACGACCAGGAACAGCACCGGATGGGACGTCATGGCGAGCAGGCCGAAGCCGGCAGCCATGCCGAACGCGGCGCGCAGCACCATGCTCTTGCGGCCGTAGTGATCGGCGAGCATGCCCCAGACCGGCGTGAACACGCAGCTCACGCCGTAATAGCCGAGCATCATCGCGCCCACCCAGAGCGCGAGGTCGCGCTCGACGCCCAGCGTCTGGACGATCAACGGCAGGAAAGCGAAGGACGCATTCCAGCCGATGTTGATCAGGAGATTACCTGTCGCGAGGGCGCGCGCGTTGCGCCGCCACTGCGCCGGATGGGGCGTCCCCTCGCCCGTCGAGCCGCTCATGGAGCGTCGGATTGTAGCGGCCCCGGGACAGCCGGTAGCATGCGGATATGAGCTCACGTGACGCGACACGCGCGCTGCTGGACATACTCCGTGGCCGCCGCTCGCGTCGCTTCGGTCTCGGCATGTCGATGCCGAGCGGGCCGCTCGCCTACAAGAGCAGCCACGCGCCCGTCCGTCTCACCGAAGAGGAAGAAGCGATCCTCGCCTTCGCCGCGTGCGGCGTGACGGGTTACGCGCTCGCCGACCTCATGTACGAGCGCGGCGGCGGCGGGACCATCATGTCGCGGCTGCTCGCGCGCACGATCCCGAGCGGCGATGCCGCGCAGGCCGTCGCGCTCATCGTGATGAACGCCGACGCGACGTACTACTTGAAGCGCCCGCAGGACTACGCGCCCGAAGAGATCCCCGAGCTCGTCGACCTCGCGGCGCGCGAGCAGTACGTCGAGCTCTACCGGCGCAGCCGTGTGAAGATCCGCGACGGTCGCACCAGCCCGCCGCCCGATCCGCTTTTCAATCTCGACTGCAACCGCTGGTCGCTGCACGACCCGGCCGGGACATACTTCCTGCCGGTCAACGAGCTCACGTGGCTGTACATCAACGGCATCCTCGAGATCTTCAACGAGACCAATAACGTCTACGTCGTCGACGAGCGCGCCGACTTCCAGCCGGCGGGACTGAAGCGCTATGCGAAGAGCCGCGGCGGCCACCTCGACGACGACGCCGCGAACGGCCGCGTCGTCACGATCCAGCAGCTGGAAACGTTCGTCACCGAGTTCGTCACCGCCGAGTTCGGGATGATGATCCAGAACCTCGCGCTCATGGTGCACGCGATGGGTCTCGGCGGCTTTCCGCACTGGGCCGCGCATGCGTTCGGGTGGTTCGAGGCGCTGCGCTTCGACATGGGCTCGATGCCCGCGAGCCGTTACCTCGGGATGGGGCGCGTGCTCTCTACGCTGTCACGCTGGCTGGGACGCGACACGCCCGTGCCGTACGTCCAGGGCCTGACGGTCGATGGCAAGCCCCTCATGACCCCGATGTGCCCGCCGCACTACCCGAGCATGGAAGCCGCGGTGCGCGCGCTGGTCGACGCCAAGGTCGGCGCGAACGGCATCTTCCGCGGCGGCGCTTCGAACAGCTCGTGGCGCGACGCGTCGGCGGTCGCCGATGCGTGTCCCGCGTTGAGCGACGCGAACGTCGACGCGGCGATCGCGTACTGCGAGTACGTGTGGGACCGCTACGGACGCTTCCCCGCGTATCAGCCACCGTTCCGAACGTTGCTCGGGTTTCAGGTGAACCATCTGGACTGCGAGTTCTACGACGCGCACTACAAGCCGGGCGCGGTGACGGAGAACCAGCGCAGGCACATGCAGGAGTGGCACGCCTCCGATGTGCGGTGACTCACGGCTCTTTCTATTGCGCGTCGAGACGTATGCCCGCCGCCTTGACGACGCTCGCCCATTTCGCGGTCTCCTCCCGAATGAGCACCTGGAACTCGTCCGGTGAGTTGTAGCGGATCTCGGCCCCGACGTTCGCGTATCGCTCGCGGGCCTGCGGAGACGTCAGTATCGACACGATCGCCGCGTTGAGGCGATTCACGATCGGCCTCGGCGTCTTCGAGGGCGCCAGAATGCCGTTCCACACCGCCGCCTCGTATCGCGGCACGCCCGCCTCCTCGATGGTTGGAATCGCCGGCGCGAGGGGAGAGCGTGCTTTGGAGGTGATCCCCAGTCCCTTCATCTTCCCGGCTTTGACGAGCGGCAGCGACGAGAGAAAGCTGGCAAAGCCGAGCGGGATGCGGCCCGCCATGACGTCCAGGTTCGAACCGGTGATGCCTTTGTAGGGCACGTGCACGAGCTTGACCCCGGCCAGCAGCTCGAAGAGCGCCCCCGCGAGATGCGTCGGGCCGCCGTTACCCGATGAGCCGTAATTGAGCTCGCCCGGGCGGCTTTTGGCGAGCGCGATGACCTCTTTCACGGTGCCCGCGGACAGTGACGGGCTGGCGACCATGAGCATGGGTGACGCGCTGATCATGCTCACACCCTGGAAATCCTTCAGCGCGTCGTAGGGCACTTTCGCGAAAAGCGCGGGAGTCGCCGTAAACGTGTTGGGCACGGCGGCGAGCGTGTAACCGTCGGCCTGGGAACGCGCCACGATCTCCATGCCGATCATGCCGTTCGCGCCCGCGCGATTATCGACGACGAACTGCTTGCCGAGGGCCTCGCTGAGGCGATCCGCGATGTAGCGGGCCTGCGCGTCGGCGTTTCCGCCCGCGGCCTGGGGCACGATCATGCGCACGGGCCTGGCTGGATAGGCTTCCGCGGCGTGTGCAGCCGTCCCGGGCAGCGCGGCGAGTATCGCGATAGCGATCGAGAGTGTGCGCTTCATCATTGGCGACGCATCCGGGTGTCCACGGCTCGATGATTTCGCCTGAACGTCGAGCACCAATGCTAACGCATCCCTGCGGTCGCAGGCGGGGGTGGTACCTGTCGCGGCTCCCGGCCTACGAATACACGACGACGGCGCAGTGATGTCGAGGGCTAGCGGCTGCCGAAACGGAACGAAGACGGGCGGCGCGGCCGCGGTTTCGCACGCGGCTTCTCGTCGGCGGCATCCGCCAGGCGGCCCGGCGCGAGCTCGCCCGGCGGCCGAGGCCTGACCAGGATCTCGCGCGGCAGCTCGGCGGCGGCGCATTTGAACGGCCGGCCGTAGCGCTGCTGCGCCTGCTGGAGCCGCTCCTCGCGCCAGTCGCGCGAGCCGGGGCTCACTGGCATGTGATCGATGATGCCGGGGACTTCGATGCGTCCGTTCGGTCGTCTGAAAATACGCCGCAGCACATCCATGCTGTCGCCTCCACGGTGGACACGCGGAGGGTGCAAGCGATGTGCCTTTTCAGTCGGCCCGGATGTGCGCGGCCTTCACGACTTTGTTCCATTTGTCGCGCTCGGCGTTGATGTACTTCAACGCCTCCGCGGGCGAATTCCCGACGCCTTCCATGCCCAGTCCGGACAGCTTTTCCTTCACGTCGCCCGCATGCAGCGCGCCGGCGACGCTCTTGTTGAGCTGACCGACGATCGCCTGCGGGGTGCCCGCCGGGACGAGGATCGCGTACCACGCATCCATCTCGTAACCCTTGAGGCCCGCTTCGGAGATCGTCGGCACGTCCGACCACCCCGATGCGCGCTTGAGCGAGGTCATGCCGAGCGCTTTGAGGCGGCCCGCTTTGACGTGCGCCTGCATCACCAGCGGGCTGGAGAACGAGATCGGCACGCGTCCCGAGAGCAGGTCGGGGATGAAGTCGTTCGTGCCTTTGTAAGGGATGTGCAGGATGTCCACGCCCGCCATGTACTTGAAGAGCTCGCCGGCGAGGTGCAGCGAGGAGCCGTTGCCGCCCGAGGCGTACTGAAGCTGTCCGGGCTTCGCTTTCGCCGCGGCGATGAGGTCTTTCACCGAGTTGATGCCCGCCGTCGGCGTGACGACGAGCACCAGCGGTCCTTTGGCGACGATCGTCACCGGGATGAACTGGTCGTAGGTGTACGGCACCTTGCTGTAAATCATCGGGTTCACGGCGTAGGCCATCGCCGGCAGCACCAGGGTGTAGCCGTCCGGCGCGGCACGCGACGCGAGTTCGATCGCCAGGTTGCCGCCGGCCCCCGGCCGGTTGTCGATCACCACCTGCTGTCCCCACCCTTCGCCGACTTTGCCGCCGACCATGCGCGCGAGCACGTCGTTGGGGCCGCCCGCGGGATACGGCACCATCAGGCGCACCGGACGGTTGGGAAAGGCATCGGCCGCGAGCGCGCCGACCGGCGCGGCCGCGAGCACCGCGAGCGCGGCGGCGAAGAGCTTCGTCATGATCGATCGGGGATGAAATCGGAGCGGGCAGTATAGAGGAAGTAGAATGCGTCCGCCCTTGCCCTTCACGCGTTCACCCGTTCACTCGTTCACTCGTTCACGCATTTCGGAATGCACTTCGACCTTCTCATCCGCAACGGCCTCGTCGTCGACGGCAGCGGCGCGGCGGGCATCGTCGCGGACGTCGGCATCAACGGCAACACGATCGCGGCGATCGCCCCCTCGCTCGACGGCAGGGGTTTCAGGACGATCGACGCGCAAGGTCTCGCGGTCGCTCCGGGCTTCATCGACGTCAAAACCCATTCGGACTTCACGCTGCCGATCAATCCGAAAGCCGAGAGCAAGGTGCGGCAAGGCGTCACGACCGAGATCATCGGCCACTGCGGCTTCTCGGTGGCGCCGTGCCTGCCGGGCAAGGTCGAGCTTCTGAAGGACTATCTCAGCCCGTCCGCGCCCTGGCTGCCGTTTCGCGAGCGCTCGTTCGCCGAATATCTGGATACGTTTCCGGCGACGGCGGTCAACGCCGGCATGCTCGTCGGCCACAACACGCTGCGGCTCATGGCGATGGGCATGGACCAGCGGGCGCCGTCGACGTCGGAGATGGCGCGCATGTGCGAGCTGCTGGAAGACGGTTTGCGCGCCGGTGCGCTCGGGATGTCGTCGGGGCTCTTCACCGCGCCCGGGTCGTACGCGGCGCGCGACGAGATCGTCGCGCTGTGCCATGTGTTGAAACGCCACAACGCGGCCTACTTCACGCATCTGCGCGACGAATCGAACAAGGTGCTCGAAGCGCTCGACGAAGCGATCGACGTCGCCGAGACGTGCGGCATCCACGTCGAGGTCGTGCACTTCAAGTGCTCGGGCGTCGACAACTGGGGCAAGGCGAGCGCAGCGCTCGCGCGCATCGCGGCGGCGAACGCGCGCGGCGCGTCGATCGACTGCGACGCGTATCCGTACGCCGCCGGCAGCAATCCGCTCAAGAACCTGATGCCGCAATGGGTGCAGGCGGGGGGCGTCGAGGCGATGCTCGCGCGCCTGAAGGAACCCGAAGCGCGCGCGCGCATCCGGGACGACATCGCGCGCGCCGGCCTCAACAACTGGGGCCGTATCCCCGATTGGGAGTGCGTGCAGATCTCGATCTCGCCGCATCTCCCGCAATACGCGGGGCGCACCATCGCCTCGCTGGCGCAGGAGCGCGGGCGCGATCCCATCGACGTGGTGTGCGACTACCTCATCGAAGACCGCGCGGCGACGCGCGTGCTCGTCACCTCGATCTCCGAGGACGACATCCGCGACATCATGCGATCGAAGAGCGCGCTGGTCGGCTCCGACGGCAACTGCGTCGCGACCTACGGCACCGTGAGCCAGGGCATGCCGCACCCGCGCTTCTACGGCACCTTCCCGCGCGTGATCTCGCGCTACGTCAAAGACGAGCGCGCGCTGACACTCGAAACCGCGATCCACAAGATGACCGGCGCGAGCGCGCGTGCGCTGAAGCTGTCGGATCGAGGGCTGTTGCGGACCGGCCTGCGCGCGGACGTGACGATCTTCGATCCGAACGATTTCGCCGATCGCGCCACGTATGCCGATCCGCATCGGTATCCGAGCGGCGATCGTACGACCGTCATCGTCAACGGCACGCTCGTCGTGGAGAATGCAGCCCACACCGGCGCGACACCAGGCCGAGTCCTGCGCCGTTCGCCCGACGGGACGGTCTCGTGAGCTCGCCGAGACCTGCCCGTTCACCCGTTCACCTGTTCACGCGTTCACGCCTTTGAAATGGCTGCCAAAGAATCCCTCTTCCAGATCCTCCTCCGTCAGCCGTGGTGGGTGACCCTCGTCGTGGCGCTGCTGGTGTTCGCGGTGACGAGGCTGATCTACCCACCGGTCGCGCCGTTCACCGCGCTCCCCTTCGTCGTGCTGTGCGGAATCATCGCGTTCAGGCAGTTTCGCGGCGCCGCGCCGCTGGACGCCCACGAGCGGCTGGAGAAGTTGCGTGCGATGGACTGGGACGAGTTCAGCGCGCTCGTCGTCGAGGCGTACCGCAAGCTCGGCTACACGGTGCATCCGGCGACTTCGCGCGACTACGACTTCCGGCTCACCCGTAACGCGCGCGTCACGCTGCTGCAGTGCCGCCGGTGGAAAGTGAACCAGGTCGGCGTCGGGCCGCTGCGCGAGCTTCTGAAGGCGGTGGGGCGCGAAGACGCGAGCCACGGCATCTGCATCGCGGCCGGTGACTTTTCCGCACCCGCTCGCGCGCTCACCGCGACCGAGCCGCTGACGCTCGTCGACGGGGCGGAGCTCGTGACGCTGGTGGGGGCGCTCAAGACCAAACCGGGGTCAGACCCCAAAAAGACCGGGGTCTGACCCCCGAATTAATTGGGGGCTGACCCCGAATTCCGGCGGCGTTGCGATGTCGCGCGGAAGCGACGCGTGAAAATCGCGTGAATTCAGCGCTCTGTACCGATGGCGCCCAGCCGCGTCGTCCGCGAGAGACAGGCCGCACGGTTTACGCGGCAGGCCTCAGGTCCTAAGTGATTGATCCTCAATGACTAATCAAACTGGCACAGCATCTGCTATTAGACGGTCAGGCAACAGTAGTTCCCCTGAAACGGATTTACCCTCCCCTGTTTCCCCCGGCTCCGGCCGGGGTTTTTTTGTACACGGGCCTGGGTCGGATCCCGGATGAATCGGGGTCTGACCCCTTTTTAATGACGTCCGTTTAATCGGGGTCTGACCCCGATTTTCACTGGCATAGGTCTTGCGAACGCGCAGCGGCCATGCCCACTCTCCTGCTCCTGCACGAAGGCGCGGCCGACGCCGCGGCTCTGCGCGCCGCTCTGTCGTCGACGTCTTATCGAGTGGCCGGTGAGCTCAGCGATGCCGCGCGGCTCGGTGCCGAAGTGGGGCGCGTCGCACCGGACGTGATCATCGCGTGCACCCAAACGCCGAGCGCCGCCGTGCTCGATGCGCTGCGCAGTCTTGCCGCTGCGGCGCCGCGTCCCGTCGTCATGTTCGCGACCGATCCGCGTCGCGAAGTGATCCGCAGGACCGTCGAAGCCGGCGTCGCCGCCTACGTCGTCGACGGCTGGTCGCACGCGCGTGTCGGCGCGATCATCGAAGCGGCCATCGCGCGCTTCGACGCGTACGAGTCGTTGAAGCGCGAGCTCAGGACGACGCAGGACAAGCTGGCCGAACGCAAGATCGTCGAGAAGGCCAAAGGCCTGGTCATGCAGCAGCGCGGTGTCTCGGAAGACCAGGCGTATTCCTCATTGCGCAAGATGGCGATGGACCAGAACCTCACGCTCGCCGAAGTCGCCCGCCGCGTCGTCGCGGTCGCACACCTCCTCGCCTGACCCATCACTCATTTGGTGCGGCGTTGGCGCCGGTGCACCGTGTTCGTTCGCCCACGCCTGGGCTTTCTCTCCCTTCCTGCTGTCATACCCGCCTGGCACAGTCCGTGCTCGATGCAATCCCGAAGCGACGGCCAATGACGGCCGTCTGACGTTGCGCCCGAGCGGGCGCGATTCGAGACAACGGCGTCCATGCAAGCGGCAGAACCGCTGCATGGGCGCTTTTTTTTGGGGATCGGTATGGCCGAAGAACAGAAAGCCAGCGTCGACGCAGCGCGACGGCGCTTCATGCACAGAAGCGCGAGCACGCTCGGCGCGGCGGCACTGATGTCGCTGGTCCCGCCCGGCGTGCGCCAGGCCGCGTGGGCGGCGGGGTCCGACGCGCCCGAGAAGAAAATCGTTACGATCGGCTTCATCCCGCTCACCGACTGCGCTTCGGTCGTCATGGCCGCGGTCAACGAGTTCGACAAGAAATACGGCATCCGGATCGTCCCCACCAAGGAAGCGTCGTGGGCGAGCGTGCGCGACAAGCTGGTCAACGGCGACATCGACGCCTCGCACGTCCTCTACGGTCTCATCTACGGGCTGCACCTCGGCGTCGCCGGTCCGAAGAAGGACATGGCGATGCTGATGGCGCTCAACCACAACGGCCAGGCGATCACGCTCTCGAAAAAGCTCGCCGACGCCGGCGTGAAGGACGGCGCGACGCTCGCCGCGCACATGAAGAAGGACAAGCGCGAATACACCTTCGCGCAGACCTTTCCGACCGGCACGCATGCGATGTGGATCTACTACTGGCTCGCGGCGAACGGCATCCATCCGTTCAAGGATGCCAAGGCGGTGGTCGTGCCGCCGCCGCAGATGGTCGCGAACATGCGCGTGGGCAACATGGACGGCTTCTGCGTCGGCGAGCCCTGGGGTCATCGCGCGATCGCCGACGGCATCGGCTTCACCGCGATCACCACGCAGGACATCTGGAAGGACCATCCCGAGAAAGTGCTCGGCTGCACCGCCGATTTCGTCAAGCAGAACCCGAACACCGCGCGCGCGATGACCGCCGCGATCATCGACGCGAGCCGCTGGATCGACGCGTCGCTGTCCAACCGCCAGAAGATGGCCGAAGTCGTCGCCGCGCCGGCCTACATCAATACGTCGGTCGACGTCATCAACCAGCGCATCCTCGGCCGCTACACCAACGGACTCGGCAGGACCTGGGACGATCCCAATCACATGAAGTTCTACGCCGACAGCACCGTCAACATGCCTTACCTCTCCGACGGCATGTGGTTCCTGACGCAGCACCGCCGCTGGGGACTGCTCAAGAGCGATCCCGATTACCTCGCCGTGGCGAAACAGATCAACCGCATCGACCTCTATCGCGAAGCCGCGACGATGGCCAAGGCGAGCGTCGTGAAGGACGTGATGCGCACGTCGAAACTGATGGACGGCGCGGTCTGGGACGGCAAGGACCCGAAGAAGTACGCGATGTCCTTTCCCATCCGCGCGGCGTAAGGAGCCACGGCCATGTCAGCAGCAGCTCAACCCCTCACCACGGCGCCTGCCGCGCCGACGCATCTCGCGACGGTGATTCCGCATCCGGCCGCGCCCGCGCTCGCCGCGGCCGCTACGCGGGCGGCGGCCGGCCCGGCGATCTTCGATCGAAGCCGCGAGCGCGCACGCCGCGAGCTCACGGCGAAGATCGTCGCACCGATCGTCGGCGTGCTCGCGTTCCTCGGCGTCTGGGCGCTCGTCGCCCAGGGCGGCTCGATTCCCGGCCCCGCCAGGACGTGGGAAGCCGCGGTGCAGGTCTTCAGCGATCCCTTCTACAGAAACGGCCCGAACGACCAGGGCATCGCGTGGAAGATCGGCGGCTCGCTGAGCCGGGTCGGCATCGGCTTCGGCTTCGCGGCGCTGATCGGCATCCCGCTGGGGTTCCTCATCGGGCGCTCGACCTTCATGCGCAACATGGCCGAGCCGATCATCGGGCTGCTGCGGCCGGTGAGCCCGCTGGCGTGGCTGCCCATCGGATTGCTCGTCTTCAAGGGCGCGGATCCCGCGGCGATCTGGACGATCTTCATCTCCAGCATCTGGCCGATGATCATCAACACCGCCGTCGGCGTGCAGCGCGTGCCGCAGGATTATCTCAACGTCGCGCGCGTGCTGAATCTCTCCGAGTGGAAGGTCTTCACCAGGATCCTCTTCCCGGCGGTGCTGCCTTACATGCTGACCGGCGTGCGCCTCTCGATGGGCGTCGCGTGGCTCGTCATCGTCGCCGCCGAGATGCTGACCGGCGGGGTCGGCGTCGGCTTCTGGGTGTGGGACGAATGGAACAACCTCAAGGTCGAAAACATCCTGATCGCGATCCTCGTGATCGGCGTCATCGGGTTGCTGCTCGAGCATGCGCTGCTGCTGGTGGCGAAGCGGTGGCAGTACGACTAGTCCAAAAGGTGATGAGGTGAAGGTGATGAGTGAAAGCGAAAACACCCCTATCTCATCACCCCCATCTCATCACTTCTATCTCATCACTCGTTCATCAAAAGACATGGACCACTACCTGAAAATCGAATCCGTCGGCATGACGTTCGACACCAGGCAAGGCCCTTTCATCGCGCTGCGCGACATCGACCTCACGATCGAGAAAGGCCAGTTCGTGACGCTGATCGGACACTCGGGCTGCGGCAAGTCGACGCTGCTCAACCTGATCACCGGCCTGAACGTGCCGACGTCGGGCTACCTCTTTCTTTCCGGGCGCCAGATCGCAGGACCGGGGCCGGACCGCGGCGTGGTGTTCCAGAACCACTCGCTGCTGCCGTGGCTCACGTGCTTCGAGAACATCCATCTCGCGGTGGAGCGGGTGTTCGGCGCGACCGAGCCGAAGGCAAGGCTGGTCGAGCGGACGCAGCACGCGCTGGCCCTCGTGCACCTCGAGCACGCTGCCGACAAGCGCCCGCACGAGATCTCGGGCGGCATGAAGCAGCGCGTGGGCATCGCCCGTGCGCTGGCGATGGAGCCGAGGCTCCTGCTCATGGACGAGCCCTTCGGCGCCCTCGACGCGCTCACCCGCGCGCGGCTTCAGGACGAGCTCATGCGCATCGTCGCCGAGACCGGCAGCACCGTGGTGATGGTCACGCACGACGTCGACGAGGCGGTGCTGCTCGCCGACCGCGTGGTGATGATGACCAACGGCCCGGCCGCGACGATCGGCGAGATCCTCGAAGTCGATCTCCCGCGCCCTCGCGATCGGCTGGCGCTGGCAAACGACCCGGCTTACATGCGGCTGAGGAAGGCGGTGCTGGAGTTCCTCTATCAGAAGCAGCTTAGGGAAACTGCGTAAATGTCATTGCGAGGAGCGAAGCGACGAAGCAATCCCGAGGCGCTCGTAACCGTGCGTCACGAGATCGCCACGGCGCCTTCGGCGCCTCGCGATGACGGTCACGGCAACGCGTAGTGCACGAACAACATCACGAATATGACCACCGCCAGCACCGCCGACACGCCCTTCCAGAACAGCGCGGGGTTGCGGTCGAGCAGCGTCGGGCGGGTGCGGTTGACGAAATCGGCGCTCGGATGCCGCAGGTCGTAGACGAATTCGGACAGCGTCTCGTGGCGCCTCGAAGGGTCGGGATGCACCGCTTTCCTCAGCACCTCGTCGATCCACGCCGGGATCTCCCGGTCTTCGTCCAGCACCGATTCGTAGCGCAGCCGCCGCTGCGCCGCCACGGTCCTCGCGCGAGACACTTCGGCGCCGTAGGGCAGCCGTCCCGACAGCATCTGATACGCGATCACGCCGAGCGAGAAGAGGTCGGACTGCGCGGTGCCGGTCTCGCCGAGGAAGTACTCCGGCGCCGCGTATTGCTCGGTGCCGAGGACGCCTTCGCGATCGAGCGGCGAATCCATCTCGGCGATGCCCGCGACCCGCGTCGCGCCGAAGTCGATGATCTTCACCGTGCCGGTGCGGTCGATCATCACGTTGGCAGGCCTCAGGTCCTGATGGACCATCTCGAGCCGGTGAAAAGCCTGCAGGCCTTTGGCGATCTGCTCGACGATGCGCCGCACCGTGTCGGCGTCCGGCCGGGGGTTGTCGATCATCCATTGCGCGAGCGTCTGGCCGTCGACGTACTCGGTGACGACGTAGAGCGCGCGCCGCGGCCGCGTCGGCGGACGCGCTTTCAGCACGTGAGCGCTGGCTATGCGCCTCGCGACCCACTCCTCCATGAGAAAGCGTTCCAGGTACGCGGCATCGCCCGAGAGGTCGACCGACGGCGTCTTCAATACGACCGGCGCATCGCTGTCGCCATCCAGAGCGAGATAGATGTGGCTGCGGCTGCTGCCGTGGATCTCGCGCACGATGCGATAGCCGTCGAGCTCCGTGCGCGGGTGGAGCAGCGGCGGCAGCGCCAAGCCCGACGCCTGCTTGCGGATCTCGCCGGCGCCATGGTCCGGCACGTCGTCGATCGCGACGATCTGCACCGTGAGGTTGTCGCCGCTGCCGCGGCGGTACGCCTCTTCGACGATGCGCTTCGCCGCCGCGTCGAGGTCCGCCCGTCCGGTGCGGATCGCGTCGACGATGAAGGACGGCGTGACGTGCTCGTGCACCCCGTCGGTGGCGAGCAGGAAGAGATCGCCGCGCTCGACCGGATGCGCCTCGTAATCGATCTCTATCGTGGGATTGAAGCCGACCGCGCGCGACAGATAGCTCTGGTCCTCGGAGACCCACACGCGGTGGTCGTTGGTGAGCTGCTCGAGCGAGCCGCCGTGCACGCGATAGACGCGGGTATCGCCGACGTGGAAAACATGGGCGGTCGTCGATTTGACGATCAGGCCCGCCAGCGTGCAGACGTAGCCCTTCTCCTTGTCGTAGCGGTACTGGCTCTGCCGCGTCTTGGCGTGCAGCCACGAGTTGGTCGCATCGATCACGCGCTCGACCGACTTCTTCACCGACCACGCATCGGAGGTGCAGTAATAGTCGTCGACCAGGCCGTGAACCGCGAACTCCGCGGCGATCCGGGACACCTCGCTGCTGCTGACGCCGTCGGCGAGCGCGACCGCGATGCCCTTGGAAGAGAGCTGGGGCTCTTCGGGAACGAAGACGCCGTGGAAATCCTGGTTGACCGCCTTGCGGCCCCGTTCCGAACGCTGGCCGACGGACACCCTGAGGGTGCGCGCCGGCGCTTCCGTCTTCACGCGACGCGCGCGAGCTTGCGCTTGGGCGCGGTCTTCACGTGAGTCGCGTAGAGCGTCAGACCGGTGAAGGCGAGACCGCCGGCGATGTTGCCGAGGATCGTCGGGATCTCGTTCCAGACGAGGTAGTCCATGATCGAGAACTTGCCGCCGAGCATGATCGCGGTCGGGAACAGGAACATGTTGACCACCGAGTGCTCGAAGGTCATCGCGAAGAACACCATGATCGGCATCCACATCGCGAGCACCTTGCCGCCGACCGTGGTCGAGATCATCGCGCCGACGACGCCCATCGACACCATCCAGTTGCAGAGCGCCGCACGCAGGAACAGCGTCAGCATGCCGGCCGCGCCGTATTGCGCGTAACCGAGCGTGCGCGATTCGCCGATGCTGCCGAGCATGTGGCCGAGCTTGCCGGCGTCGGTCTGGAAGCCGTAGGTGAAGACCGTCGCCATGATGACCGCGACGGTGAACGCGCCCGCGAAGTTGCCGCAGAACACCAGGCCCCAGTTTCTCAGCACCCCTTTCAGCGTGACGCCCGGCCGCTTGTCGATCAGCGCGAGCGGCGCCAGCACGAACACCCCGGTCACCAGATCCAAGCCCATCAGATAGAGCATGCAGAAGCCGACGGGGAACAGGATCGCGCCGATGATCGGATAGCCCGTTTGCAGCGCGACGCTGACCGCGAACACCGCCGCCAGCGCGAGGATCGCCCCCGCCATGTAGGCGCGGATCAGCGTGTCGCGTGTCGACATGAAGATCTTCGATTCGCCGGCGTCGACCATCTTGGTCACGAACTCTGAAGGAGCCACGTAAGCCATCTCTATCCCCGATTCGAATGTGTGGAAAACGGGCGCGCTCCAACGCAAGAGGTATGCCATTGGTCGATGCGTGAGGCGTGAGGCACGAGGAGTGAGGCGTTAGGGCGGGGCGTCGTGCGCGCTCTCGGTGCGCGTGCGCTTGCGGCTGCACTCGATTCGTGCGCGCTCAATCGAAACGCAGCAGCTTTCATTGACCGACGGATTAGATCTGCTGCGACTTTGCCCCTGCATACGCCTCACACCTCGCCCCCCAAACCTGACGCATTCAAGTGGCATACATCGTGCTGAAGCTCCGCCCGACTTTGTTGGGGAAGCGAGAAGAACATGCGCAAGATGAAGCTGGTGTGCGTCGGCAACGGGATGGCCGGAGTCCGCACCATCGAGGAGCTGCTCCGGATCGCGCCGGACCTGTACGAGATCACGGTATTCGGGTCCGAGCCGCATCCGAACTACAACCGGATCCTGCTCTCGCCGGTGCTGTCGGGCGAGCAGACGATCCCGGAGATCATCCTCAACTCGCGCGAGTGGTACGCCGAGAACAACATCACGCTGCACACCGGGAAGACGATCACGACGATCGACCGCGTGCGCCGCGCCGTCATCGCCGACGACGGCACCGAAGCGCCGTACGACCGGCTGCTGCTCGCGACCGGCTCCAATCCGTTCATCCTGCCCGTCCCCGGCAAGGACCTGCCGGGCGTCATCACCTACCGCGACATCGCCGACACCGAAGCGATGATCGAAGCGGCCAGGCATTACAAGCACGCGGTGGTCATCGGCGGCGGCCTCCTCGGCCTCGAAGCCGCCAACGGCCTGCGCGTGCGCGGCATGGACGTGACGGTCGTTCACCTGCTCGATTCGATCATGGAGCGCCAGCTCGACAAGACGGCCGCGAGGCTCCTCCAGAAGTCGCTCGAAGCCAAGGGACTCAAGTTCCTGCTCGAGAAGCAGACCTCCGAGCTCCTCGCGGGCGAATCGGGCCGCGTGTGCGCGGTGCGCTTCAAGGACGTCGAGACCATTCCCGCCGACCTCGTCGTCATGGCGGTCGGCATCCGTCCCAACACCGACCTCGCGCAGAAAGCCGGCCTGCACTGCAATCGCGGCGTCGTGGTGTCGGACACGATGCAGACCTTCGATCCGCGCATCTACGCGGTCGGCGAGTGCGTCAATCACCGCGGCACCGCCTACGGCCTCGTCGCGCCGCTGTTCGAGATGGCGAAGGTCTGCGCGACCCACCTCGCGGCGTTCGGCATCGGCCAGTACCAGGGCTCGGTCACCTCGACCAAGCTCAAGGTGACGGGCATCGACGTGTTCTCCGCGGGCGATTTCGTCGGCGGCGACGGCACCGAGCACATCACGCTCTCCGACCCGGTGGCAGGGGTCTACAAGAAGCTCGTGCTGAGGGACGACAAGCTCGTCGGCGCGGTGCTCTACGGCGATACGGTCGACGGCGCGTACTACTTCAAGCTGCTGCGCGACGGCCGCAGCGTCGCCGACGTCCGCGACAAGCTCATGTTCGGAGAATCGAACCTGGGCGATGCCGGCCACCTCGGACAGAGCAAAGCCGCCGCGATGTCCGACGACATGGAAGTCTGCGGCTGCAACGGCGTGTGCAAGGGCACGATCGTCGAGGCGATCCGCGAGAAGAAGCTCTATACCCTCGACGAGGTGCGCAAGCACACCAAGGCGTCGAGCTCGTGCGGCTCGTGCACCGGTCTCGTCGAGCAGATCATCATCGCGACCGCCGGTGCGGACTACTCCGCGGCGCCCAAGCAGAAACCGCTGTGCGGCTGCACCGAGCACACCCACGCCGAAGTGCGCAGGGCGATCCGCGATCACAAGCTTCTCTCCATCGCCGGCGCCATGCAGTTCATGGAGTGGCGCACGCCCAACGGCTGCGCGACCTGCCGCCCGGCGCTCAACTACTACCTGATCTCGACCTGGCCGCACGAAGCGAAAGACGACCCGCAGTCGCGCTTCATCAACGAGCGAGCCCACGCGAACATCCAGAAGGACGGCACGTTCTCGGTGGTGCCGCGGATGTGGGGCGGCGAGACCAATTCGGCGGAGCTGCGCCGGATCGCCGACGTGGTCGACAAGTACCGGATCCCGACGGTGAAGGTCACCGGCGGCCAGCGCATCGACCTGCTCGGCGTGAAGAAGGAAGACCTGCCGGGCGTGTGGCGCGACCTCGACATGCCGTCGGGCCACGCCTACGCCAAGGCGCTGCGCACGGTGAAGACCTGCGTCGGCGCCGAATGGTGCCGCTTCGGCGTGCAGGACTCGACCCGGATGGGCCAGGACCTCGAGCGTGCGCTGTGGCGCATGTATGCCCCGCACAAGGTGAAGCTCGCGGTGTCCGGCTGTCCGCGCAACTGCGCCGAATCGGGCATCAAGGACGTCGGCGTGATCGGCGTCGAGTCGGGCTGGGAGCTCTACGTCGCCGGCAACGGCGGCATCAAGACCGAGGTCGCGCAGTTTCTCGTCAAAGTGAAGACGCGCGAGGAGGTGCTCGAGTACGCCGGCGCGTTCCTCCAGCTCTATCGCGAGGAAGGCTGGTATCTCGAGCGCACGGTGCACTTCGTCCACCGCGTCGGCCTCGACTACGTGAAGAAGCGCGTGCTCGACGATGCCGCGGGACGCAAGGCGCTGCACGAGCGCTTGCTCTTCGCGCTCAAGGACGAGCCCGACCCGTGGGCCGAGCGTGCGGCCGGACAAGGCGCGGGCGAGTTCGAGCCGCTCAAATCCGAAGCGGAAACTGTTTGATGAAAACCACCCCCATCCCGGCCTTCCCCTGAGGGGGAAGGAGAAAAGCATCCCCTCCCCCTCAGGGGGAGGGTTAGGGTGGGGGTGGGCTTGAGGATGCCTATGAAAAACTGGACAAGAATCTGTCGGGTGGACGACATCCCCCGCCTCGGCGCGCGCGTCGTGCGCCGGACCGAAGGACCGAACATCGCCGTCTTCCGCACGGCGACGGACACGTGCTTCGCGCTGCTCGACCGCTGTCCTCACAAGAACGGTCCGCTGTCGCAGGGCATCGTGTACGGCGAGCGCGTCGCCTGCCCTCTGCACAACCAGAGCGTCGAGCTTGCGACCGGCTGCATGGTCGCGCCCGACGTCGGCGAAGTGCGGCGCTTCGACGTGAAGGTCGAAGACGGCGCGGTATATCTGGACCTACCGGTGACTGCTGACAGGTATGCCTACGGTTAAGAGCACCTGCTGCTACTGCGGCGTCGGCTGCGGCGTGCTGATCGATGCTGTCGACGGCGTCATCACCGGCGTGCGCGGCGATCCGGATCACCCGGCGAACCACGGCAAGCTCTGCTCCAAAGGCCAGGCGCTGCACCTGACGACCGGGCTCACCGGCCGCGCGCTGTACCCGGAAGTCCGCTGCTCGCGGTCGCAGTCCCGATCCCGTCTGTCATGGGACGACGCGCTCGAGCACACCGCCGACCGTTTCGCGGACATCATCCGCCAGCACGGCCCCGATGCGGTCGCGTTCTACGTCTCCGGCCAGCTGCTCACCGAGGACTATTACGCGTTCAACAAGCTCGCCCGTGCGCTGGTCGGCACCCACAACATCGATTCGAACTCGCGGCTGTGCATGTCGAGCGCGGTCGCGGGCTACAAAGTGACGCTGGGCGCCGATGCGCCGCCGGCGTGCTACGACGACATCGATCGCGCCGACTGCATCTTCATCGCCGGCTCGAACACCGCCTGGGCGCACCCGGTGCTCTTTCGCCGCATCGAAGCCGCCAGGGCCGCGAAGCCCGACCTCAAGCTCATCGTCGTCGACCCGCGCCGCACCGCGACCGCCGAAGCGGCCGACCTGCATCTCGCGATACAGCCCGGCACCGACGTCGCGCTGTTCAACGGCATCCTGCACCTGCTGATCTGGGAAGGCTGGCTCGACCGCAAGTTCATCGACGCGCACACGCAGGGGTTCGAGCCGCTGAAGGCGCTGGTGCGCGACTACACGCCGCAGATGGTCGCCTCAACGTGCGGCCTCTCGGTCGAGGAGATCGCCACCGCGGCGCGCTGGTTCGGCAACGCTCACGCCGCGCTGTCGCTGTACTGCATGGGCCTCAACCAGTCGACGCGAGGCACCGACAAGAATGCGGCGCTCATCAATCTGCACCTCGCGACCGGACAGATCGGGCGCCCCGGCGCGGGTCCGTTCAGCCTCACCGGGCAGCCGAACGCGATGGGCGGCCGCGAGACGGGGACGATGGCGACGCTGCTGCCGGGTCATCGCGATCCGGCAAACGCCGGACACTGCGACGAGATCGCGACGCTGTGGAGCGTTCCGTCTCTGCCGAGCTCACCGGGCAAAACCGCGGTGGAAATGTTCGAAGCGCTCCACAAAGGCGACATCAAGGCGGTGTGGATCGCGTGCACGAACCCTGCGCAGTCGCTGCCCGAACAGGCGCTGGTGCGCAAAGCATTGGAGCGCGCCGAGCTCGTGGTGCTCCAGGAAGCGTTCGCGACGACCGAGACCGCGCCGTACGCCGACGTGCTGCTGCCCGCGACGACGTGGGGTGAGAAGGAAGGCACCGTCACCAATTCGGAGCGCCGCATCTCGCGCGTACGCGCGGCGGTGAGCGCGCCGGGTGAAGCCCGCGCCGACTGGAAGATCGCCGTCGATTTCGCGCGCAAGCTCGAGGCGCGCCTGCGGCATGGCCGGACGACACTCTTTCCGTTCGACATGCCGCGGCAGATCTTCGACGAATACAAGCGCACGACGGCGGGCCGCGATCTCGACATCACCGGCCTCACGTACGCGCTGCTGGAAGCGCGCGGGCCGCAGCAGTGGCCTTTCCCCGAGGGCGCGGAAGCCGGCGCGGCGCGCCTCTACATCGACGGCGTCTTCCCGACGCCGGGCGGCCGTGCATCGTTCGCGCTCGCCGCGTATCACCCGGTGGCCGAGCAGGCGACCGCACGCCATCCCTTCGGGCTCATCACCGGGCGCCTGCGCGACCAGTGGCACGGCATGAGCCGAACCGGCCGCAGCGCGCGCCTCTTCGGTCACGCACCCGAGCCGCGCGTCGCGATGAATCCCGCCGACCTCGCGCGCCGCCGCATCGCGGCCGGCGACTTCGTGCAGGTCGCATCGACCCGCGGATCGGTGACGCTGCAAGTCGAAGCGAGCTTTGAGGTCAAGCCGGGGCAGATCTTCCTGCCGATGCACTGGGGCAGCGCACATCTGGGCGGCTCGGGCGCGAACGGCATCAACGGCGTGACGCTGTCGAAGCTCGACGCGGTTTCGCGCCAGCCCGAGCTCAAGCACTGCGCGGTGCGCATCACGAAGATCGAGCTGCCGTGGCGGCTGGTCGCTTTCGCTTATCCGCAGGACGGCGATGCGCTCGCGCTCGCCCAGGTCGCGCGCCGGTGGCTGCCGGGGTTCAGCTTCGCGACGTGCGTGCTGGTCGGCGTGGAGCGCCAAGGCGTGCTCTTCAGGGCCGCGGCGCCGGGCGCGGTCGAGCCGCGCGCGATCGAAGCGATCGACGCGATCTTCGGACTCGACGACGAGGACACCCTGCGCTACGACGACGGCCGGCGCGGCGTCGGCCGCCGCATCCGCATGAGCGGCGGCGCGATCGATGCGGTGCGGCTTGCCGGCGATGTCGGCGCGGAGGCCTGGCTGCGCGATCTCTTCGACCGCCGGGAAGCGGTCGCGAATGTCGGCGCGCTGCTGCTCGCCCCGGCCGCACGGCTGCCCGTACCCGTCTCACGCGGCAAGACGGTGTGCAGCTGCCTGAACGTATCCGAAGCGGCGATCTGCGAGTTCGTCGCCGGCGCGGCGGGCGACGCCGATCCGCTGGCCGCATTGCAGTCGACGCTCAAGTGCGGCACGCAGTGCGGCTCGTGCCTGCCCGAGGTGAAACGCCTCATCGCTTCGGCCAAGGCGGCAGCGTAGATCATGCGACCGTGCGATGATCCCGCGTTCACCGCCCCAGCCCGCAGCGCCATGGCTTTAGATCCCTCCAGGCTTCCCGCTTTCATCAAGGAAATCGGCCGCGGCAGGAACGCGGCGCGCGACCTCTCGCGCGAAGACGCGCAGACGCTGTTCTCGGCGATGCTTTTCGGAGAAGTGCCCGACCTCCAGCTCGGCGGCATCCTCGTCGCGCTGCGCATCAAGGGTGAATCGATGGAGGAGCTCGCCGGCTTCATGGCCGCCTGCGAAGGCAGTTACGAACACCTCCCCGCGCCACGCGCGACGCCGGTGGTCATTCCCTCTTACAACGGCGCGCGGCAGCTTCCCAACCTGGTGCCGCTGCTCGCGATGCTGCTCGCGCGCGCGGGCATTCCTGCGCTGGTGCACGGCGTGATGCGCGATCCGGGACGCGTGTCGACGCGAGAAGTGTTCGAAGCGCTCGGCGTCGCGCCGGCGGCTTCCATCGACGAAACTTCGGCGCAGCTCGACGAGCGCCGTTTCGCTTTCATGCCTGTCGAGCGGCTTGCACCGCGCGTCACCTCGCTCCTCGACCTGCGCGCGAGCCTCGGCGTGCGCAACAGCGCGCACACGCTGGTGAAGATGCTCCAGCCGTTCTCGGCGCCCGCGCTTCGCATCGTCAGCGTGACGCATCCCGAGTACGTGCTGCGCATGCGCGAGTTCTACACCCGGCACGACACCGGCGCGCTCATCCTCCGCGGCGCCGAAGGCGAAGCGGTCGCGCATCCGCGGCGCGAGCCTTCGATCGACTGGGCGCACGGCGGCAAGGTGCAGACATGGACCTCGGAAGCCGCGCCACCCGCGGACCTGCCGTCGCGCAACGCGGCCGAGACCGCGCGCTGGATCGAGCGCGTGCTCGCAGGCGAGATCGCGGTCCCCGCGGCGATCGCGCACCAGATCGAATGCGTGCAGCGCGCGCTGAAAGAGATGCGATGAAACAAGGCAGGGTCTATCTGGTCGGCGCGGGCCCCGGCGATCCCGAGCTTCTCACGCTGAAGGCGGTGCGCGTCCTCGGCCTGGCCGACGTCGTCCTCGTCGACGATCTCGTCAACAAAGCGATACTCGTGCACGTGCGCGAAAGCGCGCGCGTGGTGAAGGTCGGCAAGCGCGGCGGCTGCCGATCGACGCCGCAGGTTTTCATCGAGAAGCTGCTCGTCGCCGAAGCGAAAGCCGGCCATATCGTCGTGCGCCTCAAAGGCGGCGACCCGTTCATCTTCGGCCGCGGCGGCGAGGAAGCCGAGACGCTGCGCGCCGCGGGCGTCGAGTGCGAGATCGTCAACGGCATCACGTCGGGCCTCGCCGCGGCGACGTCCGCCGGCGTGCCGCTCACGCATCGCGCGCACTCGCGCGGCGTGGTCTTCGTCACCGCACACACCGCCGCGGGGGACGAGCCCGACTGGCGCGCGCTCTCCGCGAGCGGCATGACGCTCGTCGTCTACATGGGTGTGTCGCGCTGCGAAGCCTTGCAGACCTCGCTGATCGGCGGCGGGCTCGCGCCGTCGACGCCGGTCGCGGTCGTTCAGGACGCGACGCTGGCGCGCGAGCGTCAGTTACGCACGACGCTCGGCCGACTCTCGCAGGACATCGCCGCGCACGAGATCGAGAGTCCTGCCATCATAGTGATCGGCGACGTGGCGCGTGACAGCGAGATTCCGACCGTCGGTCACGCGCTCGCCGCGTCCTGATAACGGGAGGGCTTCCATGCGCTTGCTCGCAGCGCTCGTTCTGCTCTGCACTATGCAGCCGTTGCTTGCACAGGTTCAGCCGTATCCGTCGAAGCCGATACGCGTGGTCATCCTCGTCGTACCGGGCGGCGGCGCCGACGTGACTTCACGCACGGTCGGGCAGAAGCTCACTGAAAGCTGGGGACAGCAGGTCATCGTCGACAACCGTCCCGGCGGCAACGGCATCGTCGGCATGGAGATCGCCGCGCGCGCGAATCCCGACGGCTACACGCTCGTGCTCGGCACCATCGGCCCGGTCGCCGTGAACCCGAGTCTCTACGCGAAGCTTCCGTACGACCCGGTGGCCGATTTCGAGCCGGTCGCGCGCGGGGTCTCGGCGCTCAACGTGCTCGTCGTCCATCCCTCGGTTCCGGTGAAGTCGGTAAAGGAGCTCATCGCGCACGCCAAGGCGAATCCGGGGAAGCTCACCTACGGCTCTTCGGGCGTCGGCTTCGCGGACCATCTCGCGGGCGAGCTGTTCAACACGATGGCCGGCGTGAAGATGGTCCACGTGCCGTACAAAGGCGGCGCACCGGCGATGCTCGATCTGGTCGGCGGCAACGTCCAGCTCATCTTCGCGACGGTCTCGACCGCGCTCGGCAGCATCAAGGCGGGACGCATACGGCCGCTGGCCGTGACCTTCTCGAAACGCGTCGAGCAGTTTCCGGACTGGCCGACGGTGGCTGAAGCGGGCGTACCCGGATTCGCGGTCGACAACTGGTACGGTTTTCAGGCGCCCCGCGGCACGCCCAAGCCGATCGTCTCGAAGCTGCACCTCGAGATCAACCGCATCCTCGACCTGCCCGACGTCAAGGAGCGACTCGCCGGCCTCGGCATCTTTCCTTTCACTGCACCGACGCCGGGCGCTTTCGGCGACTACATCAAGTCCGAGATCCGCAAGTACGGAAAAGTGGTGCAGGCCGCCGGCATCAAAGCGGACTGAGCCGTACGTGATACCGGCCCCGCTGCCGCAGTTTCGCGACACACGGGGCCGGGCGCTGGAACACTGGTGCGAGCTTACTTCTGAGGGGCGGACGGCTTCGACTCGCTCACGCCCGACGGCGACTTCGGATTCGGCGTGTCTTTCGAATCCTTCTTCTTCGCCTCGCCTTTTTCCTTGCCCGCCTTGTCCGGCGCCGATTCGCTCACCGAAGAAGGTGCGGCCTTCTTCGGCATCGTGGCCTCGCCGGCCTTGCCTTTGTCTTTCTTACCCGTCTTGTCCGGCGCGGACTCGTCGACCGACGAAGGCGCCTTCTTGTCCATGTTGCTCGCGGCGTGCAGCACGGCCGCGCCCGACATTCCGATGATCGCAGAGAAGGCTGCGCTGAGCATCGATACCGTTTTCATATGTTTCCTCCCTATTAGATCTCCGAGCCCGTGCTCGGGCCTCGCGGTTGTGCATTTGGCGTGCCTGAGCTCCGGCGGAAGGATCGAGCGGCCGCTAATAGCCTGCCTTTGTTCGGCCATCCGCGCCGTCGGGGACTGCCTTTCGCCGGACGGCGTCCAGAGAGACGAGTAAGGCCTGCAGATCCGCATCGCCAAAGAGCACTTCCGGTCCAGTCGGCGCGACGAAGGTAAACGGCGACTCGTACAGACGCTCAATTTCGACCACGCCATATTGCGTCAGATGGTCGATTACGTAAGTCACGAAGTCGATCTGTGCCGCGCTGAGCGTGCGGCCGTCGAGGAAATCGGCAAGCGCTGCCTTCGCCGCCTCACGGTCCAATCCGACCAATGATCGGACGAAGAGACCAAGTCCCTGCGCTTCGACCGCGGCGCGATGGATGTCTTCGAGTCGTCCGACGCCACTCTGCGTGAGGATACGTTCGAGCTCCTCCAGGTCGGCGGAACTCAAGGGCTCGTTCATGCGCAGCTTGCGAATCGGCCCTTCGTCCGCGTGCGCACGCAGGAATACGAGCGCCTTGTCCTTGAACCGAGCCAGCTCCGCGGCCTCGGTCACCTGGGGCAGAGCAATTTCAGTCTCGCCGCCTAGATGGTCTTCGAAGTCGGTAAAGACAGGCGCTCGGCGCCGCTTCTCGATCAACGGCACCAGATCGCGCAGCCGGCGCCGCATCGATTCGAGCATCGGAATGGTGACATCGATCCACCATGCTGCGGTCTGGACCTCCTGAATCAGCGGCAACTGCTCCCGGATAAGGGGAATCGTTGATTGCTCTTCGAGCAGTCCCGCAATCGTAACCACGTGCTCGCGAAGCTTCTCCAAGTCACCGGAATTGCGCAGCCGCGCCAGTTGGAGTCGAAGCACCAGCAGATCGAACCGCCGAGCCTCTTCTTTGTCGGCGTCGAGCTGCGATGGCAGCCCAGCAACGCTCTGTGAAAGATCGGCGATGTCTTCATCGTTCAGCGATCGCCAGGCGGTGACGTTCGCGTAACGCTCGACGAGCCGCCGCTGCGGCCGAACGAGGAAGTTACCGAGATTCATCGCCGCGACTTCGCGCTGCAGGCCGCCTGCGACCAGGTCGGCCACGTCGGACTCGGTTCTGGGCTCGTACGTGGGCGGCACATCGCTCACGCGCGGATTGACCTCGACGGCATAGGCTTTCTGCAGGATGCCGAGCAGTTCCAGCCGTGCCTGGAAGATTCGCGCCAGCAGAGACGCGCCGACGGCGCCTTCCGTCGCTTCCGGATTCTGGCTGAAATACTCCAAGTTCTGACAGAAATCGAATACGTAGAACTCTTTTTTATGCTCGCCGGGGCCGAACAGATCGCGGCATAGCCGTGTACCACGGCCCATCATCTGCCAGAACTTGGTTTTCGACCGCACGAGCTTGAAAAATACGAGGTTGACCACTTCCGGAACATCGATCCCCGTGTCCAGCATGTCGACGGAGATGGCGATGTGCGGCTCGTCGTCCTTGCGCGAGAAAGAATCGATCAGCGACTGCGCGTACTCGGTCTTGAACGTGATCACTCGCGCGAAGCGCCCTGCGTAGTGCGGATAGTTCGTGTCGAAGCGCGACGCTATGAATTCGGCGTGGTCCTGATTCTTGGCGAAAACGATGGTCTTACCGAGCCGGTCCCCGCCGGCGACCTTCATTCCGCGCGCCATCACGTGCGCGAGAACCTTGTCGACGGTGTCCTTGTTGAACAGCCATTTGTTGACCGCTTTCGCTTCCACGCGATCCGGCACGGCGCCGTCTTCGTCCCACTCGATCGCGTCCCACTGGTCCTTCTCGTCTTCGGAGAGCTCGTCGTAGCGTATGCCTTCGCGCTGAAAACGCAGAGGCACCGATACGGCCCGCGGCGGCACGAGGAACCCGTCTTTCACCGCCTCGTCCAGGCTGTACGCATCGGTTGGGACACCGTCTTCGAGCTCGAACAGGCTGTACGTGTTGCGGTCGACCTCGTCTTTAGGTGTCGCGGTAAGCCCGACCAACAGGGGGTCGAAGTAGTCGAAGATGGCGCGGTATTTCTGGAACACCGACCGATGCGCTTCGTCGATCACGAGCAGATCGAAATGGCCGACACCGAAGCGACGCTCTCCGTCCCCGACATCGTTGATGAGGCCCATCATCGTCGGATACGTCGAGACGTAGACGCGGCCTTCGCCCGTCCTGTCGGTCACGAGATTGACCGGCGCGGCGTCCGGCAGATGCGCCTTGAACGCGTTCACCGCCTGATTCACGAGCGCGACCCGGTCGGCAACGAAGAGCACGCGCTTCGCCCAATTGCAGTCCATCAGGAGCTTCGCGAGCGCGATGACCGTTCTTGTCTTGCCCGCACCGGTCGCCATGACAACCAGCGCTTTGCGCTCGTGATCGCGTTCGAACGCTTCCGCCACGCGGCGTATCGCCCGCCTCTGGTAGTGCCGCTCGACGATCGCACCGTCGATGTTCGCCTCGGCGAGGCGCCGGCGTGTCGCGCGGCGCTGGATCAGGAGCTCGAGCTCTTCCTTCTTGTAGAAACCCTGCGTGCGGCGCGGTGGATACGCGGTGTCGTCCCAGATCCAGTGCTCGTAGCCGTTCGAGTAGAAGATGACCGGACGGCGACCGTATTTCTGTTCGAGACAATCGGCGTAGAGCTTCGCCTGCTGCCGTCCGACGCGAGCGTCGCGCTTTGTGCGCTTCGCCTCCACCAGCGCGAGCGGCATGGCGTCGTCGCCCCACAGCACGTAATCGACATATCCGGTGCCCTCGGCGTTGGGCATGCCCCAGACTTCCAGCTCGCGATCGTGCGGCTGGTCGAGCGCCCACCCGGCTTCCTTCAGCAGAAGGTCGATGAAGTACTCACGAGTCTCGGCTTCCGAATAGTCGTGCGTGTCGGGCTGCGACTCGGCTGCCCGCTTGGCCGCGGCGACTTCGGCACGGAGACGTTTCAGCTCCTCATCGAGCGTCGACTTGTCGGCAAGCAGCGCCGTGAGCTTCTCGTCACGCTCACGAAGGGCCTCCTGCAGCCGCTGGAGCTGCTCGGCCGTCTGAGGCGGCGTCGCCGACGCTTTCGGCAGCGCATTCGCATCGAAGGCCAGTCCCGGCGGTGGCCGCTGCGTGCGGCCGTAAGTGCGCGCGAGCCAGTAGCTCACGTGGAAAAGCTCACGCACCGCCGCGACCGCGTCAGCCGTGGGAATAGCGCGATGGCTGTGCACGGCGCGGTTGCCGAGCGTCGTGATGACCTTCGCCTTGCCGAAAACCGCCTCGCCCGCCATCGTCTTGAAGGTCGGCTCGTGGATGAGCGCGCTCAGATTGTCCTGATACGGGAGCCGCAGCACACCGTCGTGCTTGTACGCCCAGGCGACGGCAAGCTCGAGCGTGCGGCGGGCGTAGAAAGAAGCCGTGCGCGGATCGGCATGAACGGCACCCTCGGCCTTCGCGGCAGCCTCGAAGACGGCAGGCCACTCGCGCTGAAGAAAGGCGAACTGGCTCATGCGCCGGCCTCGATGCCGGCGGGATCGTTGAAGAGAGCTATGTAGGGCGCGTAGCGAAAGCGGCGGTTGCGGACGTAGCCGGTCATTTCCTCGAGAACCCCCAGCTCGACGAGACGTGACACGAGCGCATTGGCGGCAACATAGGTGGTGCCGGTGAGGCGCCGCACGTCCGGCACCGAGATGATCGGATGGTCGAACAGCGACTCGAGCACCTTGTGCCCGTTGGCGGCGGAGCGCGAAAGCCGCTCGGTGATTGCCGTTCGGTGCTGCTCGCGAAGCAGGAGAATGCGCCGCGCGGTTTCCGCGGCCTCTCCGGCCACCTCGACGACGCCGCGGAGGAAGAACGCGAGCCACGCCTCCCACGTTCCCTGGACCCGCACCGCCTGGAGCTGATCGTAGTACGTCTGGCGGTGCGCCTTGAAGTAGTGCGACAGATACAGCACCGGCTTGTGCAGCACGCCGCGCTCGGTCAGGAGGAAGGTGATCAGCAGGCGCCCCACGCGGCCGTTGCCGTCGAGAAACGGGTGGATCGTCTCGAACTGCACGTGCGCGAGCGCGATCTTGATCAGCGGCGGCAACGGATCGTCCTGGTGCAGGAATTTCTCGAGCTCGCCCAGTGCGTCCGGCACCGCGTGCGCCGGCGGCGGAACGAAGCTCGCCGCCATCAGGGTGGAGCCGGCCGGGCCGATCCAGTTCTGGCTGGTGCGCAGCTCGCCGGGCTGCAGGCGTCCGCCGCGCACGCCGCGCATGAGCTCGGCGTGGATCTCGCGGATCAACCTGACGGAGACGGGGAGCTCCGCGAGGCGCGACAGGCCGTGATTCATCGCGCGAACGTAGTTGATCACCTCGTCGACGTCGCTCGGCAGGTCCTGATCGAACAGCTTCGCCTCGGCCGCGAGCAGGTCCTGGAGCGAGCTCTGCGTGCCTTCGATCTGGCTCGAGAGCACCGCCTCCTTGCGGACGTACATGAAGACGAAGAGGTCGGGATTCGGCAGGGTCAGGACCGAGCCGTCGAGCCGCCCCAGCGCCCGATCGGCGGCCGACAGCAGCGCAGGCAGCTCCCCGCCCATGTCCAGCGGCGGCACAGGCGGCAGCGGCGCCGGCATGAACGCGCGATAGCCCGTCGGCTGGCTGATGTAGCGCCCGGCGCGAGTCGACCCTGCCGCGGCAGCCGCCATGTTGAAGGTTCCCCTACATATGGCCCGGATCGGGCGCCATATGATAGGCAGCCTTTAGTATGAAAGGGAAGTGGGAACCTTATTTTAGGTACGCGCCGGTAGACGGAGCCAGTTGAGCGAGTTCGGCAGTCAGACCTCGCCGCGGAACGCAAGATGTTGAAGTGTCGCGAAGAGCGCGTCGAGCTGCGCCAATGCGGTGACTTGGATCGCCTTCAGCTTTCGCACCGCGCCAATTCGACGCACAAAGTCCCGCTGCAAATCGATGGGAGGCAACGGAATAGCCACTTTTTCCACGCGAAATAACGCCAGTTTACCGATCGTCACCTGCCCGACATTAGAGCCAATTTGCCCCTGTATAGCAGGCGCCTGCAACACATGCGCAAGGTATTCCGCGTTGTACGTCGATCGGTCACGCGGGACGAGCTTCGCAGCGTTTTCGGTCAAGTTGACGCCGGCAAGCGAAGCCGGCACAGGAGCTGTAAGACCAATTGATCCAGCGATAGAAATGATTACGTCGCCTGCGTTCACCACATACCGCGCGATCTTCGACTGGACTTCAGGTTTGAGATAGACAAGACCCGATTCATCTACAGCACCCTGCTTCAGGTCCGTGACACGAATGTAGCGGAACGGAGTCGGCGTTCGCGAATATTCCTCTCCCTTGGGAAGCCGTTTCCCGCCTTTGACCTCACATAATTCTCCAATCGATCGCACCGGCCACCCTTTGGGGTTCGTGCCCGGATCTCCAAACAAGTCGAGAAAGATCGATTTACTTAGCGCGTCAAGTTCCGCCAACCCTGTGAGACGCTTGGCGCGTAGCGCAATCGCCTTGTCTAGGAGTGCCGCAATGCGTCGCTGGTCTGCGATCGGTGGGAGCGGTATCGGTGTAGCCGCAATTTTTTCTTGCGAGATGTTGCGCATAGAAAAGCTGGTACCGGTCGCGCTCTGCTCAATGTGAGCTCTCGCTGAGGCAGTTCTGAGCGCGTAAAGAAGAAATGGAGCATGCAATACATTGCGCTTCGGCACCAAACGCAACGTCTTATCTGAAAGGAGAAGATTCGGATGATCTTTCTCAACTAACACTACTGCGCCGACAAGATCGGTGGTGTTTGCTCGAGACATCAAGAGATCCCCAGCGCAGACTCGGGGACAATTACCAGGGTCCATTCCAGGGAACAGCGCCTTGTTCTCTGTCGGTTCGAATTTTCCCCAACTGATCGCGCTCAGTTTCAGAACGCCAAATTCATCTGCGCGGGCGGGCCGCTCCTGCGCGCTCGGACTCCTGCCAGCCTCAATGCACTCCAAAGCGCTCCCACAAGGAATCACCGGCCACTTCACGCCAGCATGCCCTCCAGGTCCTTCATGCCGCGCCGGATGTCCTCCTCGAGCTTCGCAAGCTCAGCGAGTATCTCCTTCGGTGGCCGGTGCTCTACCGGCTCATGCACGGCCTCCTTGTATCGGTTGAGTGAAAGGTCATAGCCCTGCGCGGCAATGCCCGATTTAGGAACGCAGAAGCTTTGTGCCGTACGCGGGCGATCGCGTTCGCTAGTGTTCCGTTCGGTCCAGCGCGCGAGCACGTCGGGGAGGTTGTTCTTGGGGTGTTCTTCAGGTGTTAAAGATGGATTCCCGCCTTCGCGGGAATGACGAAGTACTGGCCCGAGCTTCTCTTCCGGCAGCAGCGGCGTGCGCTTGTCGTCGAGGCTCCAGCCGTCGGCTTCGACGTCATAAAACCAGACGTAGTCGGTTCCGCCCGAGTTCGTCTTGGTGAACAAGAGTATCGCCGTAGACACACCCGCGTAGGGTTTGAACACCCCGCCGGGCAGCTTGATCACCGCGTCGAGCTTCTGCTCCTCCACGAGCTTGCGGCGCAGTTCCTTGTGCGCCTTGCTCGACCCGAACAGCACGCCGTCCGGCACGATCACCGCCGCGCGACCGCCCGGCTTGAGAAGACGCAGGAAGAGCGCGAGGAACAGCAGCTCGGTCTTCTTCGTCTTGACGATCTGGAGCAGGTCTTTCGCGGTGTTCTGGTAGTCGAGGCTGCCGGCGAACGGCGGATTCGCGAGCACCAGCGTGTACTTCTCCTCCTCGCCCGCGTGGTCCTGCGCGAGCGAGTCGCGATAGCGGATGTCCGGGTTCTCGATGCCGTGCAGCAGCATGTTCATGCTGCCGATACGCAGCATGGTGTTGTCGAAATCGAAGCCGTGGAACATGCCGTGGTGGTAGTGCTCCGCGAGCTTCGAATCGTGCAGGAGCTTCGGATGATGCGCGAGGATCGTCTCCGCCGCCGTGACGAGAAATCCCGCCGTGCCGCAGGCGGGGTCGCAGATCACGTCTTTCGGCTGCGGCGCCGTAAGCTCGACCATGAGCCGGATGATGTGGCGCGGCGTCCTGAACTGGCCGTTCTGGCCCGCCGTCGCGATCTTCCCGAGCATGTATTCGTATACGTCGCCCTTGGTGTCGCGGTCCTCCATCGGCACCGCGTCGAGGAGATCGACCACTTTCGAGAGCAGCGCCGGCGTGGGAATCGTGAAGCGCGCATCCTTCATGTGGTGCGAATACGTGGTGCCGTTCCCGCCGAGCGTTCTCAGCCAGGGGAAGACGTGCTCGGCGACCACGGTATACATCTCCGGGGCCGAGAGATTGCGCAAGCGTGACCACCGAAAGTCTTCGTAGGAGCGCCCCTTTTCGTCGGAGCCTTGCGGAAAGACACGCTTCGCCATCGGTTTGCGGGTGCGGTTGGCCCTGTTCTCTTCGAGCGTGTGCAGCTCGTCGAGACGCCGCAGGAAGAGCAGATAGGTGATCTGCTCGATGACTTCGATGGGATTGGAAATGCCGCCGGTCCAGAAGGCGTTCCAGACGGCGTCGATTTTGGATCGGATTTCGCCGGTAAGCATAGGGTGACTCTCGTGCGCAAAGTTTTGCGCTCGATTGTACCGGCGCGGCCGGGTCGTCGCGCTTCGACTTCGGCCCCTTCGGGCCTACGCTCTGCGCGAACGGCTTTCCGAGCGTCTCGGGATTGCTTCGTCGCTGCGCTCCTCGCAATGACTCCGTGAGGAATTCGGGACAACAGCGCTGTGATACCCTCTCGCCCGTAGCGCGCCGCGCCTGTTCTACACTCTCTGGAGGCCCCCGATGAACCCCGCCGACACCACGCTCGCCCGCTCGGGCGCGCAGATCCTCGTCGACTCTCTCAAAATTCACGGCGTCGACAGGGCGTTCGGCGTTCCCGGGGAGTCCTATCTGGCGGTGCTCGATTCGATGGTCGACAGCGGCATCGAGTTCGTCATCTGCCGCCAGGAGGGCGGCGCGGCGAACATGGCGGACGCCTACGGCAAGCTCACCGGCCGTCCCGGCATCTGCATGGTGACGCGCGGTCCGGGCGCGACCAACGCGTCGCTCGGCATCCACACCTCGTTCCAGGACTCGACGCCGGTGATTCTCTTCATAGGCCAGGTGGGCAACGACGTGGTCGAGCGCGAGGCGTTCCAGGAGATCGATTACCGCCGGATGTTCGGGCAGATGGCGAAGTGGGTCGCGCAGATCGATCGCGCCGACCGCGTGCCCGAGTACATCAGCCACGCTTTCCATACCGCGACTTCGGGCCGACCCGGTCCGGTCGTGCTTGCGCTGCCCGAGGACATGCAGACCGAGATGGCGACGGTGCCCGACACCGGCCGCTACCAGCGCGTCGCGGCGCATCCGGGCCCCGACCAGATGAAGCAGCTGCGCGAGATGCTCAGCGCAGCGCAGCGCCCGATGGTCATCGTCGGCGGCGGCGGATGGAGCAAACAGGGTTGCGACGACCTGCAGGCGTTCGTGACCGCGTTCAACTTACCCGTAGGCTGCGCGTATCGCTGCCAGGACCTGATCGACAACCGCGATCCGCATTACGTGGGCGACGTCGCGGTCGGCCTCAATCCCAAGCTCGCCGAGCGCTTCAAGACGTGCGATCTGCTGCTCGTCATCGGCGCGCGCCTCGGCGAATGGACGACGGTCAACTACACACTGTTCGACATACCGCGCCTGAAAATGAAGTTCGTACACGTGCATCCCGGCGCCGAAGAGCTCGGCCGCGTGTACCAGGGCGACCTCCTGATCAACAGCGGCATGCCCGAGTTCACCGCGGCGGCGAAAGCGCTGGAGCCGGTCAAGCGCAACTGGGACGACTGGACCAAAGGCGCGCGCAGCGATCTCGATGCGTGGCAGCAGCCGGTGCAGGTGCCCGGCAACGTCAACATGAGCGAGGTGGTGAAGCACCTGCGCGAGACGCTGCCGCGCGACGCGATCATCACCAACGGCGCGGGCAACTTCTCATTGTGGGCGCATCGCTTCTACCCCTACGGCGGCTTTCGCACGCAGCTGGCGCCGACGAGTGGCGCGATGGGTTACGGCGTGCCGGCGGGCGTCGCCGCGGCGATCGTGCATCGCGACCGCACGGTGGTCACGTTCGCGGGCGACGGCGACTTCCTGATGACCGGACAGGAGCTCGCGACCGCCGCGCAGTACGACGCGAAAGTCGTGTTCCTGGTCATCAACAACGGCATGTACGGCACGATCCGCATGCACCAGGAGCGCGAGTTCCCGACGCGCGTGAGCGGGACGATGCTGAAGAACCCCGACTTCGCGGCGCTGGCGCGGGCATACGGATTCTCGGGCGAGACGATCGAAAAGACCGCCGACTTCCCCGCCGCCTTCGACCGCGCGCTGAAGTGCAAGACCTCCGCGCTGATCGAAGTGCGAGTCGATCCCGACGCGATCAGCCCTCGAGCCACGTTGTCCTCGATCCGCGCCGAGGCACTGAAGAATAGGAAGCAATAGACCGCCAAGGACGCAAAGGAAAAGCAAACGACGTAAAAATGGATTCCCGCTTTCGCGGGAATGACGACGTTGGAAACCTTGCCGCCCGTAGATAGCTTTTTGCCTTCCTTTGCGTCCTTTGCGTCCTTTGCGTTTTATAGCTTTTCGACGTTCTAGAGCTAATCCATGACTCGATATCTCACCGAACAAGACGTCAAACAGCTCCTCACGATGCCGATGGCGGTGGAGCTCGTCGAGGAGGCGCTGCGGGCCCGTGCCGAAGGTCGAGCGACCGACACGCCGCGCGTGCGCAACCGCAACCCCGAAGGCACGCTGCACATCCTCCAGGCATCGGCGCGCGACCTGAACCGCATCGGATTCAAGGCCTACTACTCGATCCCCGGGTCGACCGGCTATCACGTCCATCTCTACGACATGAAAGTCGGTGCGCACGTCGCGATGGTCGAAGCGAGCTATCTCGGCATGCAGCGCACCGGCGCCGCGAGCGGTGTCGCGACCAAGTATCTGGCACCCAACGCTTCGGTCGTCGCGATGCTCGGCGCGGGCAAGCAGGCGGTCGGGCAGCTCGAAGCGGTGTGCGAAGTGTGCAAGGTGAGTGAAGTCCGCGTGTGGAGCCGCAAACCCGAAACTTCGGCGAAGTTCATCGATCAGCTTTCGGGCAAGCTCGGTGTGCCGATGCGCGCGGTGAACGATCCCGCTCGCGCGGTCGCGGGCGCGCACGTCATCAACGTCATCACCAAGGCCGCCGAGCCGGTGCTCAAAGGTGAATGGCTCGAGCCGGGCCAGCACATCAATGCAGCGGGCTCGAACTCGCTCATCCGGCGCGAGCTCGACCTCGCCGCGGTCAAGCGCTGCAACTACATCGTCGTCGACTCGCGCGGCACCGCGCGCAACGAGTGCGGCGACCTCCTGCCCGCGGTCGAAGGCGGCCTCGCGGACTGGGACCAGCTCACCGAGCTCGGCGAAGTCATCGTCGGCCGCGCCCCGCGCCGCACCTCGCCGCACCAGATCACGCTCTACGAATCCCACGGCATGGGCATCCAGGATCTCTACGTCGCCGACGCGCTGGTCGACCTTTCGCGCGAGCGGAGTGTAGGTGTGGATCTGCCCATCAGCCGCTGAAAACCCTTTTAACCGCCAAGGACGCAAAGGACGCAAAGGAAAAGCTAAAAGCGAAAATGGATTCCCGCCGCCGCGGGAATGACGTCGGAGTTCCTCGACGATCGATTCGCATTTGATCTCCTTTGCGTCCTTTGCGTCCTTTGTGGTCAATTGCATTTGAAGTGATCTCATGAAAAACCAATCAGGCGCCCTCTCGGGCATCCGCGTGCTCGACATGAGCCGCGTCCTCGCCGGCCCATGGGTCGGGCAGACTCTCGCCGATCTCGGCGCGGAGGTGATCAAGGTCGAGCGCCCCGGCGTCGGCGACGACACGCGCGGCTGGGGGCCGCCGTTCCTCAAGGACCGCGACGGCAGGGAGACGCGCGAGTCGGCGTACTTCCTCTCCGCGAATCGCGGCAAGAAGTCGCTCACCCTCGACATCTCGAAGCTCGAAGGCCAGCAGATCGCGCGCGATCTCGCGGCCCAATCCGACGTGCTGCTCGAGAACTACAAGGTCGGCGACCTCAAGCGCTACGGCTTGTCGTACGACGATCTCTCGGCGCTCAACCCCAGGCTCGTGTACTGCTCGATCACCGGCTTCGGCCAGACCGGCCCCTACCGGGAGCGCGCGGGATACGACTTCATGATCCAGGGCATGGGCGGCGTCATGAGCATCACCGGCGAGCGTGACGACCTGCCCGGCGGCGGGCCGCAGAAAGTCGGCGTCGCGATCGCCGATCTCATGACCGGCATGTACTCGACGGTGGCGATCCTCGCCGCGCTCCAGGAGCGCAACCGAAGCGGTCTGGGGCAGTACATCGACATGGCTCTTCTCGACACGCAGATCGCGTGGCTCGCCAACCAGAACACGAACTACCTCATCGGCGGCGAAGTGCCCCGGCGCATGGGCAACGCGCACCCGAACATCGTGCCGTACCAGACCTTCCACACGAAGGACGGCGACCTCATCCTCGCGGTCGGGAACGACAACCAGTTCAGGAAGTTTTGCGAAGCGGCGGGCATCCCCGAAGTCGCGAAGGACCCGCGCTTCATCGGTAACGTTCCGCGCCTCGAGAACCGCGAGGCATGCGCCGCGGCGCTCGCCGCCGCGATCAGGCAGAAGACGACCGCCGAATGGGTCGCGCTGCTCGAGCCCGCCGGCGTGCCGTGCGGGCCGATCAACCGGCTCGACGACGTCTACGCCGATCCGCAGGTGCAGCATCGCGGCATGAAGATCAACGTGCCGCATCCGCTGGCGGGCGAGATCCCGCTCGTCGCGAACCCGATCAAGTACTCGCGCACTCCGATCGAGTACGACGCGGCGCCGCCGCTGCTCTCGCAGCACACCGACGAGGTGCTGTCGGGCCTGCTCGGGAAGTCGGCGGAAGAGATCGCGGCGCTGCGGGCGAAGAAGATCGTATAGGGGCGGGCCCCGAACGGGGTCTGACCCTGGTTTTTGATCCCGGGAACACCGGTTGCTCCTTTTCAAGATTCACAGTCTCGAAGGAGCGACACGATGGGCCCGTTACTCCTCATCGGCGCCGCGCTCGGCGGCGCCGCGATGTATCTCTTCGATCCGCAGCAGGGCAGGCGCCGCCGCGCGCGCATCATGGACAAGGGCGTCCGCGCGCAGACCCGCACGCTGCACCTGGTCGACAAGGGCAAGCGCGACCTCGCCAACCGCGCGGGATCGATCGGCGGGCGCGCGCGCTCGCTGTTCCACCGCCGCGAGCCGGGGGACCGCGTGGTCGCCGAGCGCGTGCGCGCCAGGATGGGCCGCTACGTCGCGCACCCCGGCGCGATCGAAGTCTCCGCCACGCGCGGCTGCGTCGTCCTCACCGGGTCGGTGCTCGCGCACGAGCACAACGAGCTGATCGCCGCGATCGCCGAGGTGCCCGGCGTGCAGGACATCTACGACCGCCTCAACGTCTTCGAGCGGGCCGAACGCATCTCGCAACTGCAGGGCGGCCGGCGCCGGCGCGGCCAGCGCATGGAGCTCTTGCAGGACAACTGGGGCCCCGCGGCGCGCGTCGCCGCCGGCGCGGCCGGCACCGTGCTCGCCGCGAACGTGCTGCGCGGCGGCGTCAAGGGCTGGCTCTACGCGGCCGTCGGCGCGGCCCTGCTGGTGCGGGCGGCGACCAACAAGCCGCTCACGCGCGAGCGCGTGGAGGCGTTGCTCAACGTGACCGGACAGAGCGAATCGAGCGCGACGATGAATGACGCGGCCGCGCCGCAGAACGCCGAGACGACGCTATAGAATCGTGCGCCTCGCGATGACAGTCATTGCGAGGCGCGGCAGCGACCCTTCGACGGCGCTCAGGACAAGCTTCGCAATCCCGAGGCGCTCGTCACGCGATGATCCCTTTCATGAGCGCGTAGAGCTCGTTCTGCCCTTCGAAGCCGATCCCGGGGCGGTCGGGTAGCTTCAGCCAGCCGTTCTCGACTTTCGCGTCGTCGGCGAAGCCCGCGAACGCGCCGAACACGTCCGGATACGCTTCGCACCCGCCGAGGCCGAAGCCGCCGACGATGTGCAGCGTCATCTGGTTGCCGCCGTGCGGGAAGATCGACGCGCGGTTCCACCCGAGGCCTTTGAGCATCTCCAGCGTTCGCGAGAACTGCACGATGCCGTAGGACTGAGGCACGTCGATCTGGAGGATGTCGCGGTCGGCGCGCAAACCCCCGAAGCGCACGAGGTTCTCGATGTCCGGCGTGGAGAAGAGGTTCTCCCCGGTGCCGATGGGCGCGCCGTAGCGTGCGGCGACTTCGGCGAGCGTCGCGAACGCGAGCGGGTCGGTCGGCTCTTCGAACCAGCGCAGGTCGAAAGGCGCGAGGGCTTCGGCATAGGCCAGCGCACGGCTGCGGTCGAACGCGCCGTTCGCGTCCACCGCCAGCCTCTGTCCTTCCCCGACCACCTTCAGCGCGGCTTCGATGCGCTTCACGTCCTCGGGTATGGGCGCGCCGCCGACCTTGATCTTCATGGTCGTATAGCCCTCGGCGAGGCGCTTCCTGATCTCGTCCTGAAGGTGCTCGACGCCTTTACCGGCGTGATACCAGCCGCCGCCGACGTAGCACTGGACCTTGTCCTGCACGCGGCCGTCGCTGTAGCGCTCGGCGAGGACGCGGTGCAGCGGCTTGTCCTCGATCTTGGCGACCGCGTCCCAGCACGCGACCTCGATGGTGCCGATCGCGATCGAGCGCTCGGTGTGCCCGCCGGGCTTCTCGCGCTGCATCATCGCCGCCAGAATCTTCGCCGGATCGAGGTTCGTCCCCGCCTCGTTCAACAGGCTCTCCGGCGCCGCCTTCAGGATGCGCGGAATGAAGCGCGCGCGCATCTGCGCGCCGCACGCATAGCGGCCGGTCGAGTTGAACGCGTAACCGATCACCGGCTTGCCCCCGCGCACCACGTCGGTCTTCACCGCGACGACCGACGTGGTCATCTCGCTGAAGTCGAACGCGGCGTTGCGCATGCTCGTGTTCAGCGGGACGGCTACTTCCTTGATACCTACGATACGCATGGCTTCAAGTCAAAAGCGTTAACACGGAGGGCACGGAGGCGCACGGAGGACACGGAGGAAAGCACAGCGGGTGGTCGACATGAGGGCGGATGACGTACCGACTGCTGTAAACCACCGTGCCCTCCGTGTTCCTCCGTGCCCTCCGTGTCCAAGCTTTGTTTTTAGTCCGCCTTGATGCCCGCCGCCTTGATCACCTTCCCCCATTTCTCGATCTCGGCCCTGATCTGCGCCGTGAACTGCTCGGGCGTGCTGGCGACGATGTCGAAGCCGAGGGTCGCGACGCGCTCTTTCACGTCGGGCATGGCGAGGAGCTTCACGATGTCGGCGTGGAGCTTGTTGACGATCGCCCTGGGCGTGCCCGCCGGCAGCAGCACGCCTTGCAGCGTGTCGGCTTCCTGGCCTTTGAAGCCCGCTTCCGCCATCGTCGGTACGTCGGGCAGCGCGCTGCTGCGCTTGGCGCCGGTCACCGCCAGCGCGCGCAGGCGTTTGGCTTCGATGTGAGGCGTGGTCGGCGGCAGCGCGGTCGAGCCGATCTGCACCTGGTTGCCGACGACTGCCGCGACCGCGGGACCCGCGCCGCCGTACGGCACGCGCACCACGTCGATGTGCGTCGTCATCTTCAGGAGCTCCGCGCCCAGGTCGGGCGTCGTGCCGACGCCGGGTGTCGCGACGTTGTATTTCTTCGGCTCTTTCTTCGCCAGCGCCACGAGCTCCTGCATGCTCTTCGCCGCGACCGAGGGATGCACCGTCCAGACGTTCGGCGAAGCCGCCGCGTTCGTCACCGGGATGAAGGTCTTGTACGGGTCGTACGGGATCTTCGAGTACAGGCTCGGATTGACCACGATGCTCGAGCTCGAGATGAGGATCGTGTAGCCGTCGGGCGGCGAGCTCGCCGCGAGCCCCATGCCGATGTTGCCGCCCGCGCCCGCGCGGTTGTCGACGACCACCTGATGGCCCCAGATTTCGGTGAGCTTCTGCGCGATCAGGCGCGCGATCACGTCGGTGGGACCGCCCGGCGCGAACGGAACGATCATGCGCACGGGGCGCGAGGGATAACCCTGCTCGGCCGCGAATGCCGCGGACGAAAACGCCGCGCCGACCAGCGCGGCGGCCAATGCTTTCTGCAACTTCATGTACGAACCCTCTAGTCTGCTTTGATGCCGGCTGCCTTGATGATCTTCGCGTAGCGCGCCGCCTCGGTGCGGATGAACGTCGCGAACTGGTCGGGCGAAGTGCCGAGCGGCTGCACGCCGACCGACAGCAGCTTCTCCTTCAGGTCGGGCGCGGCGAGCGCCTTGTTGATCTCGGTGTTGAGCCTCGTGATGACGGGCCCGGGCGTGCCGTGAGCCGAGAGAATGCCGTACCAGATGTCGACGACGAGCCCGTCGAAGCCGGCTTCCTTCGCCGTCGGAACGTTCGGCATCGGCGTCGCGCGCTTCTCGGAGAAGATCGCGAGCGCGCGCGCCTTGCCGGCGTCGACCTGCGCCTGTGCCGCCGGCACCGCCATGATGAGCACGTCGACCTGGCCGCTGATGAGACCGATGAGCGCGAGCCCCGATCCCTTGTACGGCACGTGCACGAGCTTGGTGCCCGTCAGGTGCTGCATGAGCTCAGGCGCGAGGTGCGTGGTGGTGCCGACGCCGCCCGAGCCGTAGTTGAGCTTGCCGGGCTGCTTCTTCGCGACCGCGATCAGCTCTTTGAGGGTCTTCGCCGGCACGGACGGATGCACGAGCAGCACGTTCTGGATCTGCGCGACCAGCGACACCGGCGCGAGGTCCTTCTGCGGATCGTAGTTGAGCTTGGAGTACAGCGACGGGCTGATCGAGATCAGCGGGGAAGAGAGCACGAGCGTGTAGCCGTCCGGCGGAGACTTGGCGGCGAGCTCGAGACCGAGGTTGCCGCCCGCGCCCGGCCGGTTGTCGGTGATGACCTGCTGGCCCACCTGCTCGGTGAGCTTTGCCGCCAGCGCACGCCCGAGGATGTCGCTCGGGCCGCCGGGCGGGAAAGGCAGGATGATGCGGACGGGCTTGGTCGGGTAGGTCTGGGCGGTTGCGGCGCCGGTCAAACCCAGCGCGCACAGTATTGCGAGAGCTGCCTTGAATCTCATGCCTTCTCCTCAGATCTTGTCATTCGAACTTCGCGCCCCCGGGGGGCGCGCTGAGTATACGCACGTTGAATGTCAAAATGGATCCCCGCGTTCGCGGGGATGACGATTGCCGGGATTCCCGACCCGCGCCAGCGGAAGCGATCGGGAATCCATCTTGATCTTCAGGCGGGGAAGCGGCGGTTCAGCTCCGCGACCTGCTCCGCATTCAGATACCGCGTGGGCTGCCCCTGCAGGAGCAGCATGAGCTTCGCGGTCTGCTCGAGCTCTTCGATCGCGTTGACGGCTGCGTCGAGCGACGAGCCCGCGACCACCGGGCCGTGGTTCGCGAGCAGCACCGCGTGGTGCTTGCCCGCGACCTTGCGCACCGCCTCGGCGAGGCTTTCGTCGCCGGGCGGGTAATACGGCACGAGCGCAAGGCGGCCGACCTGCATGACCGCGTAAGCGGTGATCGGCGGAAACACGTTCGCCGCGTCGAGGCCGTCCATGCACGACACCGCCACCGAATGCACCGAGTGCAGGTGCACGACCGCGCCGGTCGCCGCGCGCTCCTCGTACATCGCGATGTGCAGGAACGTCTCTTTCGAAGGCTTGTCGCCCGAGAGCAGCTTGCCGCTGCCGTCGAGCCTCGATATGCGCGCCGGATCGAGCCTGCCCATGCAGGAATTGGTCGGCGTCATCAGCCAGCCGTCTTGAAGCTTGACGCTGATGTTGCCCGCGCTGCCGTGCGCGAGCCCGCGGTCGTACAGCGATTTGCCGAGGGTTGCGATGTGCTCGCGCAGTGGGTTCTCGTTCATTTCAGTAACTCGAATGCCCTGGTGAAAAAATCGTCCGCGCCGAAGTTGCCGGATTTGAGCGCGAGCGCGATCGGCTCTCCCGAGATCGTGACGGTCCACGGCACGCCGGGATCGATCTCCTGACCGATGCGCAAACCTTCGACGCCGAGCGCGGACACGACCGCGCCCGAGGTCTCGCCGCCCGCGACGACCATGCGCCGCACGCCGCCGTCGACGAGCCGTTTCGCGAGCTCGGCGAACGTGCGCTCGACGAGCTCGCTCGCGCGCTCGCGGCCGAGCTGCGACTGTGCCGCCGCGACGCGCTGCGCGTCGGCCGACGAGTAGATGAGTATCGGCTGCTCGCCGGTGCGGCTCGAAGCCCATGCATGAGCGTCCGCGGCCGGGTCCGCGGACGCCGAGATCGCGAGCGGATCGAGCTCGAACGCGTCCCACTGCTTTTTCGCTCGAGCGACCTGGCGCTGCGTCGCGGTCGAACAGCTCCCGGCGAGCACGACCGCGGGACCCGCGATGCTCGGCACGCTGTCGGCGGCGTGGCGCTTGAGCAGCCCCTCGTGTCGATAGTTGACCGGAAGCCCGAGCGCGAGCCCCGAGCCGCCCGTCAGCAGGCGCATCGACGCGCACGCCGCCCCGATCTCGCAGAGGTTCTCGTCGGTGAGCGCGTCGACGATCGCGTAGCGATAGCCCTGCGCCTGCAGCGCGCTCGCCGACGCGGAGATCGCTTCGGCGCCGCGTTCCACGGCCGCGAACGGAATGAGGCCGACGCGTCCTTCGGCCTGCTGCTGGAGCACGCGCACCAGCGACGAATCGGTCATCGGGTTGATCGGATGGTTGCGCATGCCCGACTCGGACAGCAGCTCGCCGCCGACGAACAGATGGCCCTGGTAGATCGTCCGCGCATTGGTCGGGAACGCCGGGCACGCGATGGTGAACGGCTCGTGCAGCGCTTCGAGCAGCGCGTCGGCGACCGGTCCGATGTTGCCCGCCGGCGTCGAATCGAACGTCGAGCAGTACTTGAAATAGAACTGCCGCACGCCCGCGTTCCGCAGCCATTCGAGCGCCTCGAGCGAGAGCTCGATCGCCTCGCGCGCCGGTATCGATCGCGATTTCAGCGCGACGACGATCGCATCGGCTTCGGACAGATCGAGGTCGGTGCGCGGCACGCCCAGCAGCACGACCGTGCACATGCCCTGGCGCGTGAGGGTGTTCGCAAGATCGGTCGCGCCGGTGAAGTCGTCGGCGATGCAGCCCAGTATCGGATTCATGCGTTACTCGCCGCTGCGTGCATGCGGACGATGTCCTCGATGCTTTCGTCGCGCCTGAAGCCGAGCCGGTCGGCGCGGGCGGTGTCGAACGCGGCGGGCCACGACAGCACGATGCGCTCGATCCCGGGATCGCGCTCGAAGCGCACTCGTGCGCGCGCTTCGCGGCCGGCGACGCGCTCGAGCGCCTCCAGCGCTTGCGCGACGCTCACCGTGATGCCGGGCGCGTTGAGCGTGCGGTGCGCGCCCCACGCGCTCTCGTCGAGCTCCATCGCGTGTATCAGCGCGTCGATCGCGCGGCGCGGCGACGCGATCCACATCCTCGCGTCTTCAGGCACCGGGCACACCGCGGCTTCGCCCGCGAGAGGCTCGCGCAGGATGTTGCTCATGAAGCCCGACGCGGCGCGGTTCGGCTTGCCGGGCCGGATGACGATCGTCGGCAGGCGTATCGCGCGGCCGTCGAGATAGCCTTTGCGCGTGTAGTCGTTGACGAGCAGCTCGCCGATCACCTTCTGCGTGCCGTACGAGGACCGCGGCGTCGCGGCGGTGGTGTCGACGACGGTCTGCGGCAGCTCGCCGCCGAACGCCGCGACCGAGCTCGTAAAAACCAGCCGCGGCAGGCTCGAATGCGCGCGGCACGCTTCGAGCACCGTGCGCATGCCGTCGACGTTGACGCGCATGCCGAGATCGAAATCGGCTTCGGCGCCGGCGCTCACCACCGACGCGAGATGGAACACCGCGTCGGCGTCGCGGCACACTTCGCTCACGAGATCGCGGTCGACGATGTCGCCGCCGACGCGCTTCACGCGCTCGTCGTCCAGCGCGTTGGCACCGAACGCCTGGTCGAACAGCACCAGCTCGTCGAGCCGCGTCGTGCCGCCGGGCTCGTCGGCAAGACCGCCGCGCGCGAGCAGCGCCCGAGCGACACCCTGCCCGAGAAATCCGCCCCCGCCCGTGACGAGCACTTTCATGCGCCGAGAAAATCGAACGTGCGCGACGCGACGAGATCCGCGTGGCTCCACGTCGCACAGAAGCGCGCGCCGGGGATCACTTCGCCGCGGCCGCGCGGCACCGTCTTTTCGAGCGAGGGCATGTCCTTCGTGTAGTGGAAGTGCTCGCCCATGAGGAAGAGCACGTCGCAGCCGATCTCGCGAAACTGCCCGTGCTGATCGTACGCGCCGAGCGCATGCAACGGCTGCCAGCGGTCGCGGCCGGCTTCGACCTGCGCGACGTTGATGCGGTCCATCCACGACTGATCGGCGTCGATCGGCGCATGGGTCGCGTCGTGGGCAAGCACGAAGTCGAGGGTGCGGGTGAGCGGAAATCCGGAAGCATCGCTGGGCCTGAGATGATCGCGCAGCGGCGCGTGGGCGCGCTCGCTGACGCTGCGGTCCGGATAGTACGGGCAGTTCACCAGCACCGCGCGCTCGATCCGCGACGGAAAAGACGCCGCGAGCTCCGCCGACACGAACGCGCCGGTCGCTTCGCCGAGCGCGGTCGCGCGCTCGACACCCGCCGCATCCATCGCTGCGATCGCGCACCTCGCGTAGTCGGCGATCGTCGGCTGCGCCGAGACGTGATCGGACATGCCGCATCCCGGGTAGTCGATCGCGATGGCATGGACTTTTGCAGCCAGCGCTTCGACGAGCTCGGTCATCAGCGCCGACGACTGCTGGTTGATGTGGCTCAGCACGACGGCTCGTGCGTGTCCGCGGCCTGCATGCCGGTAGTGGATGTAGCCGTAAGGCGTGTCGGCGAGGCCGCGGTCGATCTTCATGCACTAGTCCGCGTGGATGTTCGCCTGGTGCGCGACCTTGGTGAACTTCGCGATGTCGTTCCTGAAGATCGTCGCGGTCTCTTCGGGCGAGCTCGCCACGACGTCGGCGCCGAGCGAAGCCATGCGCTCCTTCACGTCGGCGAGCGCGAGGGCCTTCACCATCTCGTGGTTGAGACGCTGCACGATGTCGCGCGAGACCTTCGCCGGGGCGACCGCGCCGTACCACGTGCTCATCGAATAGCCCGGCACCGTCTCGGCGACCGTGGGGACGTCGGGCAGCACCGGCGCGCGCTTTTCCGTCGTCACCGCGATCGCGCGCACGCGATGCGCCTTGATGTGCGGGATCACCGGCGGCATGGTCGAGAAGCTCGTCATTACATGTCCCGCCAGAAGGTCGATCGCGATGGGGCCGCCGCCCTTGTAGGGAATCGGCAGCAGGTTGGTCCTGGTCATCATCTTGAACATCTCGCCGGCGAAGTGCTCGGGACTGCCGACGCCGGACGTGGCGTAGGTCATCTCGCCGGGCTTCGCCTTGGCGAGCGCGATGATGTCTTTCACCGAGCGCGCCGGCAGCGACATGTTCGCGCACAGCACGTTGGGCACGCTCGACACCACGGTGATCGGCGTGAAATCGCGCTCGATGTCGTAGCCGAGGTTCTTGTACACCGGCTTGCTCATGATGTGCGCGACCGACATGAAGAGCAGCGTGTAGCCGTCGGCGGGCGCTTCGGCCGCGAGCTTGGCCGCGAGGTTCGCGTTCGCCCCCGGACGGTTGTCGACGACGAACTGCTGCTTCATCGACTCCGAGAGCTTGGTCCCGACCGTGCGCGCCATGATGTCGGTGCCGCCGCCGGGCGCGAAGCCGACGAGTATGCGCACCGGTTTCGCGGGATATGCCTGCGAGAACGCGTTCCCGCAGGACAGAACGGTGAGTGCGGCAAACGCTGCGAATAGCTGAGAACGAGCCATGAGTCCTCCTCTGTCGGGTTTTTATCTACAATAGCCCAGCCTTACGTCCTGCCGCAAACTCCCCGCAACCGGAAAGAAGAAATCGCATGAACATACTCGTCCTGCCCGGCGACGACATCGGGCCCGAGATCACCGCCGCCGCGGTGTCGGTGCTCGAACGAGCGAACGCCGTGTACTCGCTGGGTCTCCAGCTCACGACGCGCGACGTCGGCATGGCGAGCTATCGCAAGATCGGCACGACGATGCCCGAAGCCATCGTCGAGGAAGCGCTGGCCGCCGACGGCGTCGTGCTCGGCCCGTGCGGCATGACCGAATATCCGCCGCGCGAGCAGGGCGGCATCAACGTGCCCGGCACGATCCGGAAGCGCCTCGACCTCTACGCGAACATCCGCCCGGCGCGCAGCCGCCCAGGCATCGAGCGCGCGCTGCCGAAGCTCGACTGCCTCATCGTCCGCGAGAACACCGAAGGCTTCTATTCCGACCGCAACATGTTCCTGGGCAGCGGCGAGTTCATGCCCACGCCCGACGTCGCGCTGTCGGTGCGCAAGATCACCGCGAAAGCGTCGAAGCGCATCGCCAAGGTCGCGTTCGAGTACGCGGGCCGCCGCAGCAGGCGCGTGACCGCGGTCGGCAAGCGCCACGTGCTCCAGTTGTCCGACGGGATCTTCATCGAGCAGACGACGGCAGTGGCCCAGGACCATCCGCAGGTGACCTGGCGGGAGATGGACATCGACGCGATGGCGGCGGACATCTACACGCGGCCCGAGCGTCACGACGTGATCCTGATCACCAACATGTTCGGCGACGTGCTGTCGAACCTCGCGGTCGCGATGTCGGGCAGCCTCGGCCTCGCCGCGGCGCTCAACGCGGGCGACGAGCACGTCGTCGCCAACGCCGGACACGGCTCGGCGCCGGACATCGCGGGCAAGGACATCGGCAACCCGACCGGATTGATACTCTCGACCGCGATGCTGCTCGACGCCCTCGGACACCGCCGCAACCGCAAAGAGCTTTCCGAAGCCGGCCGCGCGATCGAAGCGGCCGTCGACGCGGTGCTCGCGAACCGCGCAAACCGGACCGCCGACCTCGGCGGCAAGACCGGCACGCGCGCTTTCGGCGCTGCGGTCGTGGCCGAGGTCGAGAAGAGCGCTCAACGCCTCGCGCAAACCGTTTAAAAGCAATAAACCGCCAAGGACGCAAAGGACGCAAAGGAAGGCAAAATCGTCATTGCGAGGAGCGATAGCGACGAAGCAATCCCGTTGCGAACGAACGGCGTGCGCCACGAGATCGCCACGCGCCTTCGGCGCTCGCGATGACAGCATGTAGGCTTTCCTTTGCGTCCTCTGCGGTAAAAAACGCCTTTTCAAAACACTTATGCAAGCACCCCGTATAGCCCTCATCCACGCGACCCCGGTCGCCATCGAGCCGATCGTCTCGGCGTTCAAGCGGCTGTGGCCGGCGGCGCGCACGACGAGCCTGCTGGAAGATTCGCTCGCGCCCGATCTCGCTGCCGACGGCAAGCTCACCGACGTCATGATCGAGCGCTTCGTCACGCTCGCGCGCTACGTGCGCGGCTGCGGCGCGGACGCGATCCTCTTCACCTGCTCCGCGTTCGGCCCGGCCATCGAAGAGGCGCGCAGGCAGCTCGACGTGCCGGTCCTCAAACCCAACGAAGCGATGCTGGACGAGGCGCTCGCCGCGGGCACGCGGATCGGCCTCATGGCGACGTTCGCCCCGAGCATCCCGTCGCTCCGGCAGGAGCTCGAGGATCTCGCTGCGGAAAAAGGCCTGAAGCTCTCCATACGGACGAGCGCGATTCCGTCCGCCCTCGCGGCGCTGCACGACGGCCAGCCCGGCGAGCACGATCGCCTGATCGCTGCCGCCGCGGAAGAGATGGAGGACTGCGACGCGCTGGTGCTCGGCCAGTTCTCGATGGCGAGCGCCGCCGACGCCATCCCGAAGAAGCGCGGGCGCAAGGTGCTGACCAGCCCCGCATCGGCGGTGCTGCGTCTGAAGTCGACCCTGGGGAGCTGACCCCGCCCAATTTCCTCCGGCGCGCACGTAAAATGCTGCGCTCTCACAAGGAGGGAATTTCCCATGAAGTTGCGTTTCAGCCGCCTCGCTCTCGTGCTGGCGGCCGCGTTCTCACCCGCGGCGCACGCGCAGGTGATCAAGGGTCCGGGCGACTATCCGAACAAGCCGGTCCGCCTCGTCGTGCCTTTCGTGCCGGGCGGCCCCACCGACATCCAGGGCCGCATGCTCGCCGAGAAGATGGGCCAGCGCATGGGCCAGCAGGTCATCGTCGACAACCGCGGCGGCGCCAACGGCAACATCGGCATGGAGATCGTCGCACGCGCACCCGCCGACGGCTACACGCTGGTGATCGCGACCGTCGGCACGTGGGCGGTCAACCCGCACCTCTACAAGCTGCCGTTCGACGTCACGAAGGACTTCACGCCGATCACCCAGGTGTCGACCTCGCCCGGCGTCCTCGTCGTGCACCCGACGGTCAACGCGAAGAGCGTGAAGGAGCTGATCGCGCTCGCACACGAGAAGCCCGGCGCGCTCAACTACGGCTCGTCCGGCATCGGCGGCTTCGGCCACATCTCGGGCGAGCTCTTCTGCATGATGGCCAAGGTCAAGATGACTCACGTGCCGTACAAGAGCTCCGCGCCGTCGCTGACCGATCTCATCAGCGGCCAGATCCAGGTGCTGTTCAACAACATGATCTCGACCGTGCCGCATCTGAAGACGAACCGGCTGCGCGGGCTCGCGACGACGGGCAAGAAACGCTCGCCCGCCCTGCCCGACCTCCCGACCGTCGCGGAAGCCGGCGTGCCGGGCTACGAGAACTCGTCGTGGTCGGCCGTCGCCGGCGGCCCCGGCATGGCGAAGCCGCTCCAGGCGCGTCTGCACAAAGACCTCGTCGAGATCCTCAAGATGCCGGACGTGCAGGCGAAGCATGCCGAAGTCGGCGCGGAGATCATCGCGAGCACGCCCGAGCAGTTCCACGCGTACCTGAAGAGCGAAGTCGCGAAGTTCGGCAAGCTCATCAAGGCGACCGGCATCAAGGCCGCGGCGAACGGTTGATGTAAACGAACGGGCGGCGCACGCCGCCGGCGCTCGCAGCCCACGAGCGCGCCGCCCTGAGGCGCGAGCTTGCCGAATGCGCCTCGGACGAAGAACGTCAGGCCCTGCGGCAGCGCCTCTCCGAGCTCGAGCAATTCATCGCGCTCAGGCTGGAAGGGATGCGCGCGAGCGGCAAGCTCTAGACGGCCGCTAACAGGTCGGCGGTGCGCGATTCGAGCGCGAGCAGCGCGCGCTTGCGATGGAGCCCGCCCGCATAACCGGTGAGGCTGCCGGTCGAGCCGACGATGCGGTGGCACGGCACGATGATCGTCAGCGGATTGCGTCCGGTCGCCGCACCGGCCGCTCGCACGCTGGCGGGCGACCCCGCGCGCCGTGCGAGCTCGCCGTAGGTGATGGTCTCGCCGAACGGCACGGTCGATATCGCATTCCACACCGTGCGCTGAAAGTTCGTTCCGTGCGGCGCGAGCACGAGGTCGAAGCACTCGCGCTCGCGAGCGAAGTACTCCGAGAGCTCGCGCTTCACCTGACGCAGCGTCGGATGCTGCGCATCCCGCTTCCACGCCGCGGCGATCTGCGGGTAATACTTCTCGCCTTCGAAGTGCACGCCCGAGAGGCCTTCGTCCGAGGCCGTCAGCAGCATCTGGCCGTGCGGGCTGTCATAGAAATCGTAGTACTCCATCGTCACTCCTTCACAAGCGATTGCCAGAGGTGCATCACCGCGTACGCCCGCCACGGCCGCCACGCTTCGCCCGCCGCGAGCACGCGCTTCGCATCGGTCTCGCCGAGCGCTTTCATCAACGCGAGATCGATGTGCGGGAACGCGTCGGGCCACGACAGCGCGCGCATCGCGACGTATTGAGCGGTCCACTCGCCCACCCCAGGCAGCGCGCGCAACGCCGCGAGCGTGGATTCGACGTCGGCGTTCGGCGCGAGCGCAAGCTCGCCGTCCGCCACGGCGCGGGCGAGCGCCGCGATCGATCGCGCGCGTGCGGCCGGCATGCCGACGGCGCCGGCGATGCGCGTCGGGGCCGCCTCGGCGATACGCGCAGCCGTCGGAAAGAGCGTCGCGAGCGTCTCGAACGGCGTATCGATCCGATCCCCGAACGCCGCCGCGAAACGCCCCGCGAGCGTGCTCGCTCCGGCCACGGTGACCTGCTGGCCGAGGATCGCGCGCACCGCGAGCTCGAAACCGTCGAACGCGCCCGGCACGCGCAAGCCCGCATGGCGTTTGCCGAGCGTGCCCAGCGCCTTCGCCACTTCGGCGGGCTGGCACGCGAGGTCCATCAGCGACTTCACGCGCGAGATCACCGGCGGCACCGCCCTGGCGAGCGACGCGGCCACGGTCACTCGCAGCGTCGGTTTCTTCGCCGACATCGCGACCGCGATCCAACCGGTGTGTTCCTTGCCGCCGCTTTCGATGCGCACGGTGCGTCGATAGACGCCGTCGTCGACCGCCTCGACCCCCGCGATGGCGCGCGCGCCGAGGAACGACAGCATCGCCGACCAGTCGAACGGCGGCCTGAACGCGAGCTCCAGCTCGAGCACGTCGCTCGCGCCCTCGGCCTGTCGCTGCTGCCGCCGCAGGTCGCCCGGGCGCAAGCGATAGCGCTCGCTGAACAGCGCGTTGAAGCGCCGCACGCTGTTGAAGCCGCTCGCGAACGCGACGTCGGTGACGGGCAGCGCGGTGTCGGTGAGCAGGCGCTTGGCGAGCAGCAGCCGCTGCGTCTGCGCGAATTCCACCGGCGACACGCCGAATTCGGCGCCGAACGCGCGCCGCAGGTGGCGGTCGGTGATGCCGAGCCGCCCCGCCAATGCGTCGAGCCCACCGTCGGCGAGCGTCCCGTCCTCGATGAGGCTCGCGGCGGCCTGCGCCAGGCGCGTGGTCGCATCGACGCTCGCGTTGCCCGGCGCAAGCTCGGGCCGGCAGCGCAGGCACGGCCGGTAGCCGTTCGCTTCCGCCGCCGCCGCGCTCGGAAAGAACGTGCAGTTCTCGCGCTTCGGGGGTTTCACCGTACACACCGGCCGGCAGTAGATGCGCGTCGACGAGACCGCGACGAAGAAGCGCCCGTCGAATCTCGCGTCGCGCGCTGTCAGCGCCCGGTAGCAGATGCGGGGATCGAGAGACATGAGCCGATTATCGGCGTTCCGCCGCGCGCTGTCTGGCCGTTTTCGGACATCGGAGCGCGTGCCGCATAATCGCGCCATGTCCTCCACGCTCGAAATCGGCGTCGCCACGCGCGACGATCTGCCCGAGATCGTTCGCCTGCTCGCCGACGATCCGCTCGGCGCGAAACGCGAAACGTATGCCGTGCCGCTGCCGGACGCCTATTACGCCGCGTTCGACGCCATCGCCCGCGACGACAACAACGAGCTCGTCGTCGCGCGCAGCGACGCGCGCATCGTCGGCGTCCTCCAGGTCACGTTCATTCCGAACATCACGTATCGCGGCGGCTGGCGGGCGCTGATCGAAGGCGTTCGCGTCGCCGCCGACGCGCGCTCGGCGGGCGTCGGCCGAGAGCTCGTGTCCCGGGCGATCGAGCGCGCGCGGGCGCGCCGCTGCCACATGGTCCAGCTCACGTCCGACAAGACGCGGCCGGATGCCATCCGTTTCTACCAGGATCTCGGGTTCGAGGCGTCACACGAAGGTCTCAAGCTGCATCTGGAGCGCAGCGCGTGAGCGCCGCCTGGATCGCCCCGCGCACACGCGCTGTCGCGGGCGCCATTTCCGCGGCGATGGTCGTCGCCGCGTTCGCCGCGGCGCCTCGGTCCTGCGAAGGCGGGTTGGAGCTTTACTTCGTGGCCGGACTCGTCGGCGTGGCGGCGCTTGCGGCGCTGCCGTTCATCGCTCGTGCGGGCTGGCCGGCGGCGAGCTGTATCGGCCCGGCGGCCGGCTACGCCGGCTTCGGCGTCGCCGTCTGGATCGCCGCATTGTTCATCGCGAACGTGCGCATCCTGTGCAGGTTGTTTTGAGCATGACGCGACTCACGAGCCCTGCCTGCGACCGCAACAAGGAGCCGATCCTCGAGGTGCTCCGGCGCGTGCTGCCCAAGAGCGGCCTCGTGCTCGAGATCGCCGCCGGCAGCGGCCAGCACGCGGTCCATTTCAGCCGCGCGCTGCCGATGCTCACCTGGCAGCCGAGCGACGCCGATGCGGCCGCGCGCGCTTCGATCGAGGCGTGGGCGGCCGGCGAAGCGCTGCCGAACCTCATGCCGCCGATCGAGCTCGACGTGCGCAGAGAGCCGTGGCCGATCGAGCGCGCCGATGCGATCGTGTGCGTCAACATGATCCACATCTCGCCGTGGACAGCGACGCTCGCGCTGATGCGCGGCGCGGGCGCGATCCTCCCCGGGGACGGCGTGCTCTACCTGTACGGACCGTACCGCGTCGGAGGCCGGCACACCGCGCCGAGCAACGAAGCGTTCGACGCGTCGCTCCGCACGCACGACGCCGAATGGGGCGTGCGCGACCTCGACGATGTGGTAAAAGTGGCGGGCGCCGAAGGCCTCGCGCTCGTCGAGACCGCGGCCATGCCGGCGAACAATCTTTCCGTCGTATTCCGCAAACATGGCGACAGTTCCTGAGACCCAGAAGCAGTGGCGCCTCGCGTCCTATCCCGACGGCCTGCCGACCGAGGGCAACTGGACGCTTTCCGCAGGGCCGGTGCCGGCGCCGAAGCCGGACCAGGTGCTCGTGCGCGCGATCTATCTGGACGTCGCGCCTTACATGCGAGGGCGCATCAGCCCGCAGAAGAACTACGCCAAGGGTGTCGCGCCCGGTGACGTCATGCTCGGCGGCGGCATCGGCGAAGTGGTGGAGTCGAATTCGCGGCAATACAAGCCCGGCGACCTCGTCGTCACCGATTTCAGCTTCGGCTGGCAGGAGTATTCGGCGATCCATGCGGGCGCGGTGCGCAAGGTCGATCCCGGCGTCGCGCCGCTGCCGTACTGGATGGAGGCGTTCGGGCTCAACGGCACGACCGCATACTTCGCGCTGCTGGATGCGGGCCGCATCCGGCCGGGTGATACGGTGGTGGTCTCCGCTGCGGCCGGCTCGGTCGGCCAGATCGCGGGACAGATCGCGAAGCTCGCCGGTTGCCGCGCGGTCGGCGTCACGAGCTCGCCGCAGAAAGCCGCTTTCTGCCGGGAGCTCGGTTACGACGACATCGTCGATTACCGCGCGCAAAGCGCGCACCTGCCGGCGGCGATCCGCCGGGCGTGCCCGAACGGCGTCGACGTCTACATCGACAACACCGCCGGCGCGATCAGCGACGCGGTCATGCAGAACCTCGCGCCCCACGCTCGCGTCGTGCTGGTGGGCTCGATCAGCCTCGCGGGCAGGTTCGGACAGCCCGACATCGGCCAGCGCTTCCACCGCCAGACGCTGATCGCGCGCGCGACGATCCAGGGCTTTCTCGTCAGCGACTACACCGCGCGCTACCAGGAGGCGCGCGACCGCCTCGTGAGCTGGTACAGCGCGGGCGCGCTGAAATCGAAGTTCGACATCGCCCACGGCTTCGAGAACCTGCCGAAAGCCTTCCTGCGGCTCCTCAACAGCGACAACGTCGGCAAGCAGATGGTGCAGGTCGGCGACGATCCGTCGCGTTAAGTCATGCGCATACTACTCGTCTGGCTCGTCAACGCGCTCGCGCTGATCGCGGTCGCCTATCTCGTGCCGTCGATCAGCGTCGACAGCTTCGGGGCGGCGCTGATCGCCGCGCTCGTGCTCGGGCTCGTCAACGCGGTGATACGGCCGGTGCTCGTGCTGCTGACGCTGCCGGTGACGGTGGTCACGCTCGGCCTTTTCATCCTCGTCATCAACGCGCTGCTCTTCTGGTTCGTCGGCTCGATACTGTCGGGCTTCCACGTCGCGGGATTCTGGGGCGCGTTCTTCGGATCGATACTCTTCAGCATCGTGTCGTGGCTCCTGTCCGCGCTGGTGCTGCGGGACAAATGAAGCCGCGCCGACGGATCGTCTGCGCCGCCGCCTTCGGATTACTGTTATTGCCTACGATGTCCAACGCTGAAGAAACCGCATGGGTCGAGGCGAGCGCGCTGCGCCTCGTCGTGCGATCCGACGATTATCTCGCTCGCGCGCGAGCGGCGCTGGGCGCGGACGGGCCGACGCTCGTCGAGCGGCCGCTCGCCGGGAACCTGCACGTGACGCTGGTGCTCGACCTGCCGAGCTCCCTGCGTTCGGTCGACGGACGTCACCTCGAGGCGCTCAAGCTCACTGCGGACCAGGCGTTCGAGCTGGCGGCGAAGAACACGCTCGCCGTGCTCCCGCCCGTCTCGGAATCGGCGAAGCCGGTCCAGCGCGGCCGCATCGGACATGTCTCGGGGAACGTCTACGAAGTCGGACGCGTGGCGATCCATTCCGAATGGGCGGGGCTCGCCGCGGCGCAGGGCGGCACGCTGCTCATCGCCTTGCCGACGACCGATGTGGTGCTCTATCTCGCAGATGCGAGCCCCGCCGCCATCAGCGCATTGCGCAAGCTCGCCGAGCAGTTCAGGAGTAAAGCGTCGAATTCGATGTCGTCGGCGGTGCTGAGGTGGGCGAAGGATCGGTGGGAGCTGGTCGAACCGTGAAATGAAAAAGGCCGGCATCGCCGGCCTTTTTGTTGCGAACGTTTCGCGATTGCTTCGTCGCTGGCGCTCCTCGCAATGACAACCGAGGCTGTCATCGCGAGGCGGCTCCGATAGGAACGCCGTGGCGATCCCGTGGCGCACGTTACCGCAGCCAGTCCTTCTGCCACCCCTTCCAGATGTCGTTGCGCGTCATCGCGTTCATCTCGTCGTTCGACGCGATCTTGTCCTTGAGCGCCGCCGGCGCGCCGCCCTTGTGCAGGTGCTCGTACACTTCGCGCAGCGCCTTCACCGCGGCGGCGATGGGCTGGTGGCCTTGCAGGAGGATGCGTGCGCCGGCCGCGGCGAAGTCCTCGCGCTTGATCGACGCGGGCGCCGAGCCGACGATGATCGGCAGCTTCGTCGCGTCGTGCACCGCTTTAACCTGCTCGATGGTCTCCACGCCGACGAGGAAGATCGCGTCGACGCCGCATTGGGCGTACGCCTTGGCTCGCGCGAGCGCGCCTTCGAGGCCTTCCACCTTCAGCGCCGACGTGCGGCCGGCGATGACGAGCGACGGATCGCTGCGCGCGGCGAGCGCGGCTTTCATCTTGCCCACGCCTTCGGGGATCGAGATCAGCTCTTCGCCGCCGGTGTTGCCGAAGCGCGTCGGCAGGATGGTGTCCTCGATGCTCATCGCCGACACGCCGGAGTGCTCGCATTCCTCGACCGTGCGCATGACGTTGAGCGCGTTGCCGTAGCCGTGGTCGGCGTCGACCAGGAGCGGGAGGTCGGACGCGCGCGTGATGCGGCGGATCTGGTCGGCGAACTCGGTCATGGTCAGCACGATGAGATCCGGCGCGCCGAGCGTGCTGTTCGACGCGACCGAGCCGGCGAGCATGCCGATCTCGTAGCCGACGCTCTTCGCGACGCGCGCGGACAGCGCGTCGTAGACGCTGGCGGGGGAAAGACACTGGTTGCCGGCGATCAGCTCGCGCAGGCGGTTGCGGCGTTCGGTGTGGGTCATTTTTAAGTTCCGTGAAATGTGAAATGTGAAACGTGAAACGGGGTGAATACGGGAAAGCGCGAAGTGAGAAGATCCGTTTCACGTTTCACCGTCATTCAGTCCTCCCCCAGCAGCGACAGCGCCGTGAGACTGCAGACATATTCGCGCTCGCTGGCCGACAGATCGGGTATCGAGTCTATCGCACCCATCAGGTCCGGCGGGCCCATGTCGAACGGGTGGTCGCTGCCGATGACGACGCGGTCCGCGCCGACCCTGTCGATGAGATGGCGGGCGGCCTGCGGGTCGTGCGTCAGCGCATCGAAGTAAAAGCGGCGCAGCAGCTCCGCGGGCGAGGTCTGAGTCTTCGCCCTGGGCTCGGGGCGCACGTTGAAGCCGTGGATGAAGCGGCCGATCTGGTAGGGCACGTAGCCGCCGCCGTGCGGCAGCAGGAATTTCAACGTCTTCAGCTCGTCGAGCGCGCCGCTGTACATGAGGTGCGCGACCATGAGCGTGGTGTCGAGCGGGAAGCCGACGAAGTTCGAGAGGTAGTACTCGCCCATCCCGCCCTGCGCGAGGCACTGGTACGGATGGGTGAAGACGAAGCAGCCGAGCTGCTCGATGGTCTTCAGCACTGTCCTGAACTTAGGGTTGGCGAGCTCGACGCCTTCGATCGAGGTGCCGACCTCGACCGCCTTGAACCGGTATTCCTTGACTACGCGCTCGAGCTCGGTCACCGCGGCGTCGGGGTCCTGCATCGGCAGGTGCGCCATGCCGCGCAGGCGATCGGGACGCTTCGCCACCATCTGGGCGATGCCGTCGTTGGCGAGCTTCGCCGCTTCGAGGCCGATCTCGGGCGACAGCCAGTAGAAGTAGATCGGCGGCCCGACCGAGATCGCAGCGACGTCGAGACGGTTGCGATCCATCCACTCGACCTTCGCGTCCGCGTCGTAGAACACCGGCGCGAGCTCCGCGAGGCGGCCATGGCTGTTGAACCAGCGCTTGCCGTCCTTCTCCTCGATGCCCATGCCGTAGCGGTCGGGGTTTTTCGAGAGCGCGTCGACGACGGTGGGGGGAACGACGTGGTTGTGGAGGTCGATATTCATCGGTAACTGCGTGAACGGTTCATGCGCTCGAAACACCCGTTCACTTATTCACCCGTTCACTCGTTCACGCTTTTGCCTTCAATCAGCCTTGATCCCCGCCGCCCTGATCACCTTCGCCCACTTCTCGGTCTCCGACTTGATGATCGCCGCGAACTCCTCGGGCTTGTTGCCGACGGGCTCGGCGCCTTCGCTCATGAAGACGTTCTTCACGTCGGGGCTGTGGAGTATGCGCGCGGTCTCTTCATTGAGCTTCGCGACGATCGCGCGAGGCGTCTTCGCCGGCGCGAGGAAGCCGTTCCACGGGCCATGATCATAGCCGGGCACACCCGATTCGGCGATCGTCGGAATCTCCGGCGCGGCGGGCGAGCGCTTCGCGGTCGTCACCGCGATGCCGCGCAGCTTGCCGCTTTTCAGATGCGGCAGCACCGACACGATCGTGGCGAAGTTGAGCTGCACCTGGCCGCCGAGCAGCGCCTGCACCGCGGGACCGCCGCCCTTGTAAGGGACATGGACCATGTCGATCCCGGTCATGTACTTGAAGAGCTCCGCCGAGAGATGGGTGCCGGTCGCCGCGCCGCTCGATCCGTAATTGATCGATCCCGGCTTGGCCTTCGCCAGCGCGACGAGGTCCTTCACCGTCTTCACCGGGAGCGTCGGATGCACCGTGAGGAGGTTGGGAAACGACGAGAGCTGCGTGATCGGCGCGAAGTCGCGGATCGGCTGGAACGGCAGGTTCTTGTGCAGCGTCGGATTGAGCGTGATCGACGAGGCGACGACGAGCAGCGTGTAGCCGTCGGGCGCGGCTTTCGCGACGAGATCGGTGCCGACGATGCTGCCCGCGCCCGGGCGGTTGTCGACGACGAACGGCTGGCCGAGCGCGGCGTTCAGCCGCTGCGCGATCAGCCGCGCGGTGAGATCGGTCGACGCGCCGGGCGACTGCGGCACGATGATGCGGACGGGCTTGATCGGGTAGCTGGTCTGGGCGTGTGCGGTGACGCCGAGAGCCGATAACGCGGTGACGGCAAGTACGCGGTGCATCAGGACCCCTCCGGATTGGTAGCGCAGGCGCCCCGCCTGCTTCCTGGCTTCGGATTTTGATGCAGGCGAGCGCGCCTGCGCTACGCCATAGGATTTGATCGTGCGCCACGAGATCGCCACGGCGCCTGCCGCGCCTCGCGATGACGTCATTGCGAGGAGCGATGCGACGAAGCAATCCCGAAAACGTTCGTTAGCGTCTCACTCCTGCGGAATGCCGGCGTCGTTGATGATCTTCGCGAACACCGCGCTCTCTTTCTTCATGAAGGCGGCGAGCTCCGCGGGCCCCTGCGCGATCACGTCCGCGCCCTGCTGCGCCAGCCGCTGTCTGGTCTCGGGCAGGACGAGCACCGACGCGAGATCGCGATGGATGGCAGCGACGAGCTCCTTCGGCGTACCGGCGGGCGCGAAGATGCCCATCCACGCGGTCATGTCGAACCCGGGATACGCTTGCGCGATGGGCGCGACGCCGGGCGCCGCAGCCGACGGTTTCGCGCTCGACACCGCGATCGCGCGCAGCCGCCCTGCTTTCACCTGAGGCAGCGCCCCGACGATGTTCGCGAACATGACGTCGACCTGCCCCGCGATCAGATCCACGAAAGCCGGCGCCGCGCCCTTGTAGGGCACGTGGACCATCTTGATCCCGGCCATCGTCTGCAGCAGCTCCATCGACAGGTGCTGGAGGTTGCCGATGCCGGCGCTCGCGTAGGTGAGGCCGCCCGGCTTCTGCTTCGCGATGCGCACGAGGTCGCGCACCGAGCGGATCGGCGTCGACGGATGCACCACGAGCAGCATCGGCGCTGCGAGCACCCAGGTGACCGGCTCGAAAGCGCGCTCGGGATCGTAGAGCGGCTTCTTGCGCAGGTGCGGGTAGACGGTCATCGGACCGCCGTTGCCGAGGAGCAGCGTGTAACCGTCCGGCGGCGACTTCGCGACGAGCTCCGCGCCGACCGCGCCGCCGCTGCCCCCGCGCGTATCGACGAGCACCGGCTGTCCCCATTTGGGACTGACTTTCTGGCCGATGTAACGCGCGACGTCGTCGACCGGACCGCCCGCGGCGTACGGGACGACGATGCGCACCGGCTTGGAAGGAAATCGCGGCGGCGTCTGCGCGGATGCGGCGTGCGTGACGGCGGCGAGCGCGCAGGACAGCGCGAGCGCGGAAAGCTTCATGGACCTCCTCGTGTAGCGCAGGCGCCCCTGCCGGCAGCGCTTATGAAGCAGGCGAGGCGCCTGCGCTACGTTTTCGTTTGGAATTTTTCGGGAAAGGCGGATTAGACCAGCCGCACCGCCATCGCCGCAATATCGTCGGCCTGCGGCGCTTCGGCGACGAAGGCGCGCACGTCCTCGACCACCTTGTCGACGATCGCTCTCGGCGTCGCGCCGCCGAGGCCTTTGAGGCTGTCCTCGAGGCGCCGGTCGCTGAAGAAGCAGTGCTCCACGTTGGTGGCCTCGGAGACGCCGTCGGTGTACATGAAGATCGCGTCGCCCGGCTCGAGCTTGTGCTCGCCGTTCTCGTACTCGAAGCCCGCTTCGATGCCGAGCGGTATCCCGACCGGACCTTCGACGCGCCTGACCTCGCCCGAGGCGCCGATCACGCACGGCATCTGATGGCCCGCGCTGCAGAACGAGAGCGTGGACGTCTTCGGATCGAGCATCGCGAAGAACACCGTCACGAACATGAACGCGCTGTTGACGCGGCACAGCTCCTTGTTGACGTGCTCGATGATGCCGGCGGGGCTCGGCCGCTCGCCGTCCCTGGCGCAGAGGAGCGTGCCGGCGACGCGGATGACGCTGTTGGTATGCGCCATGAACAGCGCGGCCGGCGCACCCTTGCCCGAGACGTCCGCGACCACGAGACACAGCGTGCCGTCCTCGAGATGGAAGAAATCGAAGAGGTCGCCGCCGACCTGCCGCGCGGGCAGGAGGGTGCCGAACACTTCGATCGCCGCGCTTGGCGGCGGAAACTCGCCGGGCACCATGCCGAGCTGGATCTCGCGGGCGGATTCGAGCTCGGCTTCCATGCGCGCGAGATGCGACGCGGTCTCGTCGCGCAGCCGCTTCTTCTCCAGGCTCGCACCGACGCGGGCGTTGAGCAGCACCGGGTTGAACGGCTTGGCGAGATAGTCCTCGGCGCCGAGCTTGATACAGCGCACCACGCTCTCGAGCTCGTCGACCGCGGAGATCATGATGACCGGCAGGTGCCGGAGCCGCACGTCGCCCTTGAGCCGGTCGAGCACCTCGTAGCCGTTCATCTCCGGCATCATCACGTCGAGCAGCACGAGATCGAACTCGTGCAGCGCGAGGAGGTCGAGCGCTTCGCGGCCGTTGGTCGCGGCGGTCACGTCGGTGTAACCCTGGCGCTTCAGCCGCTGCGTGAGCGTGTAGCGGTTGTCCTCGTTGTCGTCGACGACCAGCAGCCGCGGCCCGGCGTTCGTCATCATGAGCCGCCGTTCTCCACGAGCGCCTGGATCTTGCCGCGCAGCCGCGGGAAATCCACCGGCTTGGTGTCGAAATCGTTGCAGCCGGCCTCCAGCGCTTTCTCGCGGTCGCCGGACATCGCGTGCGCCGACAGCGCGATGACCGGAATGCCGCGCGTGTCGTCCGACGCCTTGAGGCGCCGCGTCGCCTCCCAGCCGTCGAGCACCGGCAGCGAGAGGTCCATGATGATGAGGTCGGGCTTTTCCGCGACCGCCATCTGGATACCCTTCGCGCCGTCGCCCGCGATGAGCACCTCGTGCCCCAGCCGGGTCAGGCGGTTCCTGAGCACGTACACGTTGTCCTCGTTGTCCTCGACGTACAGTATTTTCATCGAGCGCCTCCTGCGGCGGCGGGCTCGGCGTGGCGTATGCGTGCCGCGAGCGTCTCGCTCACCTTCCGCAGGAGCTTGTCGCTGTCGTGCGCCCCCTTGCGTATCACCGTCTCGACCTCACCGTTCAGCCGCTTGCGGTCTTCTTCGGTCAGGTCGAGCGCGCTCACCACGATCACCGGGATGTCGCGCCATTCGCTCTTCTCCCGGAGCTGTGCGAGGAACTCGAATCCATCCATTTCGGGCATCATCAAATCGAGGAGTATCGCATCCGGTTTGGACTGCTGCACGCGGTCCAGCGCGACGCGGCCGTTCGCCGCCTCGTCGACGGTCCAGCCATGGCGCTCGACGGCGGCGCGCACGGTGGCGCGCGAGGCTTCGTCGTCTTCCACCAGCAGCAGATGGCCCGTATCGCGGCCGCACAATGTCCGCAGCAGGATCGCGAGGCGCTCGCGGTCGACCGGCTTCACCATGTAATCGGTCGCGCCGAGCGTGTAGCCGCGCTGCTTCTCGTCGACGATGGTGAGCAGGATGACCGGGATGCCGGCGAGCTCGGGATCGCCTTTCAGCGCCGCGAGCACGGTCCAGCCGTCGATGTCGGGCATCATCACGTCGAGCGTGATCGCCGCGGGCCGCATCTCGCGCGCGAGCGCGAGCGCTTCGATGCCGTTCGCCGCGGTGGCGACGTCGTAATTCTGGCGCTCGAGGAAGCGCGTCATGAACTCGCGCACCGTCTCGTCGTCGTCGACGACCAGCACGGTCGCCTTGCGGTCGCTCTTGACGGGCGCGGCGGGCAGCGGCGTGCGATCGGCGATGGCGCGCAGCTCCTGCGGCGCCGTCGTCACCGGGAGCTGTATCGTGAACGTCGAGCCGCGTCCCGGCGTGCTCTGCACCGTGATGTCGCCGCCCATCATGCGGCAGAAGCGGCGGCTGATCGCGAGCCCCAGCCCGGTGCCGCCGTATTTGCGCGTGGTCGACGCGTCGGCCTGCTCGAAATCCTGGAAGAGGCGGCCGATCTGCTCGGGCGTCATGCCGATGCCGGTGTCGGTCACCTGCAGCGACACGTTGTCGCCGGCCGCGGTCGTATGCCGCGCGGCGGTGATCGTGACCGTGCCTTTCTCGGTGAACTTCACCGCGTTGCTCGCGAGATTCAGCAAGGCCTGGCGCACGCGTGTCGCGTCGGCGTAGAGCTCGCCCACGCCCTCGCCGCAGTGCACTTTCACGGCGTTGCCGTTCTTCTCGGCGAGCGGCCGTATGGTGTCCGCGACGTCGTCGACCAGCGAGCCGACCTCGAAAGTCTCCGGCGAGAGCTCCATCTTGCCGGCCTCGATCTTGGAGAGGTCGAGGATGTCGTTGATCAGCACGAGCAGGTGCTGCGCCGCGCGCAGGATACGCTGCAGCGGCTCGACCTGCTCTTCCTGGCCTGAATCGTGCGCGTCTTCGAGCAGCATCTCGGACACGCCGATGATCGCGTTCATCGGCGTCCTGAGCTCGTGGCTCATGTTGGCGAGGAACTGCGACTTGTGGCGGCTCGCTTCCTCGAGCATCTGGCTGCGGCGCTCGCTCTCGCGGCGGCGGATGAACTGGCCGATCTGGCGGCCGACCGCGCGCACCATGTGCAGCAGGGCTTCGTCGGGCTCGGCGATCGAGCGGCCGTAGAACTCGATCACGCCGATCGGCTGGGTGGCGGCGGCCAGCACCGGAAAACCGAACGCGCAGTGCAGGCCCGCTTTAGCGGCGGTCGCGCCGCGGCGGAAACCGGGCGCCTGCGTCACGTCGCGGAACCACACCGGCGCGCCGTCCATCCACACCCGCCGCACCAGTCCGCCGGTCGTCAGTTTCGGGGCGGCCTCACCGGTCCACGCCGGCGCTTCGTTGACCGTCTGCGCGGCGGCCGTGACGAACTCGCCGATCTCGGGCGAATCGATGTGCCACGTCTGCGCGCAGCGCAGGAGCTGCGTCTGCTCGTCCCAGCGCCAGTGCGCGCCGCACGCCCAGCCGAGGCTCTCGCAGATGATCTGGATGATCCTGGTCACCGCTTCGCCGGTCGTCTCGGCTTCGGACAGCACGCGCGTGATCGCATGCTCCATCCGGCGGCGCTCGTCTTCGCGCTTGCGATCGGTGACGTCGATGATCGTGCCGATGAGGCCCGCGATCGTGCCGCGCGTGTCGGTGAAGGTCGCCTTGTAATAGCTCGCCTCGCGCATGCCGTGCGGGGTCTTGATCGTCGTCTCGTAGGTCTGCGTGCCCGGCTTGTCCCACAGCGCCTTGTCCATCGCGTGCAGGCGGTCCGCGACTTCCGGATTGTTGGGATAGAGGTCGTGCACCGTCTTGCCGACGAAGCTCTCGCGCGGGATGCCGAAGTAGCTTTCCCACGCCTTATTGACGCCGAGATACTTGCCGTTGGTACCTTTGAAGAAGACCGGATTGGGCAGCGCTTCGATGAGCTGCTCGGTCATGCGCCGCGCATCGAGCTGCGACTTGAGACGATCCGCGGCCTCCAGCGCCTGGTTCTTGATCTCGATCTCGCGCAGGAGGCGCTCGTTCTGGAGCGCGAGCGTCGACTGTGCGACGACCTGGAGGAGGCCGATGCGCTCGGGGCCGAACGCCCCCGGCGCCTTGCGGCGCACTACGATGCCGCCGACGATGCGGCTGCCGCGCCGCATCGGCACGGCGGCGACGGCGCGAAAGCCCGACAGTATCGCCGCTTCGCGGAAGCGGCCGGTGACCGCGGGATCTTCGAGGACGTCGGGAACATCCCACGGCTGCCGCCGCGCCGCGGCGATGCCCACCGCGCCTTCGCCGAGCTTGACCGGGTTCGCGCGCAGGCGGTCGACGTGCTCGTCGTCCATGCCGTGCGTCGCGCGCGGGAGGAATTCTTCGGAATCCGGGTCGTAGTCGTAGATCGTGCCCTGGTCGGCGCCCGACATCTGCACCGCCGCGGTGATGATCTGCTGGAGGAAGGCGTCCGCGTCGATGACGGCGTTGGCGGATCGCGCGAGCTCGCCGAGCGTGCGCAGGGCCTGCAACGCGTCGACTTCGGATGGCGTCTGTGCAGCCGGCATGTCCTCCTCCTCGCGGCATCGCTGCCGCCCCCTCGTATGGCCGAAAATTATAGTCAGACTTCCGCCTTCGGCTGTCAGGAAACGGAACTATTTGACGGCGAGGGCATTTATCAGCGACCGGGCCGGCCCCGCCTCTGTCGTTAGAATCGCGTGGATTACAGGAGAAAGCCCGATCGATGATACACGCCAGCCCCGGCCTCTTTCTGCGTTACGAACCGCTTGCCACCGCGGTCCCGCTGCTCGTCGACGTGTCGCGCAGCGGCCGCGAATACCCGAAGGAATACCGCTCGCCGCTGCCTTTTACGACGGTCCACGACAACGTCTCGATGTACGTCGAAGACCTGTGGGCGGGCGCGCCGCAGGTCGGCGCGACGCTGCTCTACTGCGCGTTTCCCAACACCTGGGTCGACGTGAACCGCAACGAGCTCGACATGGACCCGGCGGTCGTTGACGGCGAATGGCCGGTGGAGCTGAAGCCGACCGCGCGCACTCTGGAGGGGCTGGGACTCATCAAGACCAAGGCGCGCTACGGCGAGCCGTTCCAGGAGCGCAAGCTCACCGTCGCCGAGATCGAGGAGCGCCTGAACCAGTACTACCGGCCGTATCACGCGGAGTTGAAGCGCATCGCCGACGATCTGTATGCGAAGTTCGGCAAGCTCACCCAGATCTCGTGCCACTGCATGTCGGCGGTCGGCGCGCCGACGCATCCCGACGCGGGTCAGCCGCGCGCGGATTTCTGTGTCAGCGACATCAAGGGCCTGACGGCGTCGAAGCCTGCCTTGGAGCTGGTGGTGGACACGCTGAAGAGCTACGGCTACAGCGTCTCGGTGAACACCCCCTACATCGGCAACGAGCTCATCCGCCGCATCGCCGACCCGGCCAGCGGCAGGAACAGCATCCAGGTCGAGATCAACAAGAAGCTCTTCATGGATACGAAGACGTTTCGTGCCACCGAGGGGCTGGCGAAGGTCAAGGCCGATCTCGACCGCCTGCTGCAGGTCCTCGCCAACGCGTAACAAGAACATCCCCTCCTCTCAGGGAGAGGGTTAGGGGTGGGGGTGGGTTTGCTTTTCCGCCGCAGGGCATCCGAGACACACAGCGTTCCGAGTCAGCATCGCCGCCTGCACGCCCAGCTCTGGGCGATGGCCGGGCCGATCATCCTGGCGAACATCTCCGTCCCGTTGCTCGGCGCGGTCGACACCGCAGTGGTCGGACACCTGTCGGAGGTCTATTACATCGGCGCCGTCGCAATCGGCGCGATGCTCTTCAACTTCATCTATCACCTGTTCAACTGCCTGCGCATGGGCACCACGGGCCCGACCGCGCAGGCGCGAGGCGCCGGCGACTACGGCGAGGTCCGCGCCATGGTCGGTCGGGCCCTCCTGCTCGCCGCCGTGATCGGCGCGGCGGTCGTCGCGCTGCAGCTTCCCATCATCTCCTTCGCTTTCTGGCTGATCGACGCGAGCGCGGAAGTGAAGCACTATGCCCGCGAATATTTCCTGATCCGGGTCTGGTCGATGCCCGCGGTGCTCTGCACCTACGCGATCATCGGCTGGTTCTATGGACTGGAGAACGCGCGCACGCCGCTCGTCCTCCAGATCCTGACGAACGTGCTGAACATCGCGCTCGCCTTCCTGTTCGTCTTCGGCTACGGCTGGGGCGTTGCCGGCGTGGCCGCGGCCACGCTCATCTCGGAATACGCCGGATTCATCGCCGGCGCGTGGACCATGCGGCGCACGCTGCGCAGCCTGCCCCACGACAGTCATCGCACGAGACTCCTCGATCGCGCCAGGCTGCTCCGCATGATCTCGATCAACACCGACATCGTCCTGCGGACCCTGTGCGTAGTGTCGGTGCTCGCGTTCTTCATGGCGAAGAGCGCCGAGCTCGGCGACGTGACGCTCGCCGCCAATCAGGTGCTGCACCACTTCCTGATCTTCACGTCGTTCGCGCTCGACGGCGTCGCACACGCGGCGGAGGCGATACTCGGCGAAGCGTTCGGAAAGCGTCATCGCGAAGCCTTCACGCGCGCGATGCGCGTGGTCTTCCTGTGGGCGGGCGTGGTCGGGCTCGTCAACGTTGCGATCTATGCCGTATTCGGGCACGGCATCATCGCGCTTCTCACCAGCATCCCGGAAGTCCGCGCTGCCGCGGCCGCGTATCTGCTGTGGCCGGTGCTGATCCCGCTGGTATCGGTGTGGGCCTACACCTACGACGGCGTGTATCTCGCCGCCACGCAGACCAAGGCGATGCGCAACGCCGTCATCGCCGCCTTCGGCGTGTTTCTGGTGCTGCTGTATACGCTGATGCCGCTCTGGGGAAACGCCGGTCTCTGGATTGCGGTCGCTGCATTTCTCGGCGGTCGCGCGCTGCTGCTCCATCGACTCTTTCCGACGCTCATGCGGGCGTTCTAGGGCTGCTGGCGCGACAGCTCGACGAGGTGGCGGTAGACCGCAGGCCCTGTCGCATCGGACTCCGGATGCCACTCCACCCCGGTGAACCCGCGCCCTTCGATCGCCTCGACGACGCCGTCGTCCGCATGCGCCGCGGCGGTGAAACCCGGAGCGACCTTGTCGATCGCCTGATGGTGCGACGACGCGACCAGCGCGCGCTCGCCGAGCGCGCGGCGCAGTGCAGAGCCCACAGCGGTCGTGACGTGGTGCTGGGTGGAGATGCCCGTACCGCCGTGCTCGATCGCGCCGCCGCCCGGGAGCTCGACGTGCAGCGTGCCGCCGAAGTGCAGGTTGATGAGCTGCATGCCGTAGCACACGCCGAGCACCGGCTTCCTCGAAGCGTTGAACGCGTCGATGAGCAGCCGTTCGTAGCCGATGCGCTCCTGCACTTCCGCGGACGGGCTGTCGAGCGCGACACCCGCGTCGAAGCATGCCGGCAGGTCGTCGCCGCCAGAAATGACGAGACCGTCGCAGAGCTCCGCGACCGCCGACGGCGCGAGGTCGGGCGGTATGAGCACGGGGTGGCCGCCGACTTTCGCGATGCACGCGCTGTAGCTGCGCTTGATGTACAGGTACTCGTGTCCCGCACGCAGGCGCTTCCCCGGGTCGATGCTGATCGATACGCCGATGACCGGTTTGCGCTGCATGCAGCGGCCTAGTCGGCTTTCGCGCCGGACGCTTTCACGACCTTCGCCCACTTCGCGACGTCGCGCTGCACGACTTTCGAGAATTCCTCCGGGGTCGTCGCATACGACGTCGCGCCCTGCTTGAGGAACAGCTCGCGCACGTCGGGCGCGTTCACGATCTTCACGATGTCCGCATTCAGCCGCGACACGATCTCGCGCGGCGTGCCGTCGGGCGCGAACACGCCGTACCATGCGACCGCTTCGTAGCCCGGCAGGCCCGATTCGGAGACGGTCGGCATCTGCGGCACCGAGGGAAAGCGCTTCGCGCTCGTCACCGCGAGCCCGCGCAGCTTGCCCGACGCGACCAGCGGCTGCGCCGACACGATCGTCGAGAACGAGGTCGCGACCTCGCCCGACACCAGCGCCGGCATCGCCTGCGAGCCGCCCTTGAACGGCACGTGCAGCATGTCGACGCCGGCCATGCTGGTGAAGAGCGCGCCGGAGAGATAGAGGAAATTGCCCGAAGAGGCGTAGCTCAGCTGCCCCGGCTTCGCGCGCGCGAGCGCGATCAGCTCCTTGACGTTCCGGACCGGGATGGACGGATGTGCGACCACCATGTTCGGCAGGAGCGCGGTCGGCGTGATCGCGACGAAGTCCTTGACCGGATGGTACGAGGGCTTCGCGTACAGGCTCGCATTGATCGCGTGCGTGCCGGTCGTGCCCATGACCAGCGTGTAGCCGTCCGCGGGCGCGCGCGCGGCGATGTCCGATCCGAGCACGCCGCCCGCCCCGGCACGGTTGTCGACGGTGACGACCTGACGCTGCCACGCCTCGTTGAGCTTCTGCGCGACGACGCGGGTGACGACGTCGGTCGCGCCGCCCGGCGGAAACGGCACGATGAAGCGGATGGTCCTGGAAGGATAGGGATCGGCGGCATGGACGCTCGCCGACACGAGCGCGCCGGCGGCGCACAGCAAAAGAGGTTTGTTCATGCGTTACGATGATACACGGTGCATCACTCCATAAGAGGTTCGCGCGTGGACCCGACGATGTCTTTCGAGCCGCTCACTCCGACGGCTTTCCTGGTACGTGCCGGCGCGGTCTTCGCCGACCGCGTCGCCGTCATCGACGAAGACCGGCGCTATACGTACGCCCAGTTCCTCGATCGCGCGCTGCGGCTCGCCGGGGCGTTGCGCGGGCTCGCTGTCGAAGCGGGCGACCGTGTTGCGGTGCTCGCGCCCAACACCCACGTGCTGCTCGAAGCGCATTACGGCGTGCCGTTCGCCGGGGCTGTGCTCGTCGCGCTGAACCCGCGGCTCACTGCGGGCGACCTGACGGGCATCGTGCGTCACGCGGGGGCATCGGTGCTCGTCTACGACGGCGACTTCGACGCGGTCGCGCGGGAGATCGGCGCGGCGAACGCCGGGCTGAGGCTCGTGCGCGCCGATGAATACGAAACGCTGCTGCAAGGCGCGCAACCATATCGGTCCGCGGTCGAAGACGAGCGCGCGCTGCTCGCCATCAACTACACCAGCGGCACGACCGGCTCGCCCAAAGGCGTGATGTACCACCACCGCGGCGCGTATCTGCAGGCGCTGGCGATGGCGCTGCATACGAAGCTCGACGCGAGCAGCCGCTTCCTGTGGACGCTGCCGATGTTCCACTGCAACGGCTGGTGCTTCACGTGGGGCGTCACCGCGGCCGGCGCGACGCACGTCTGCGAGCGCAAGGTCGAGCCCGCGCGCGTGTGGCGGCATCTCGCGGAGTCGGGCATCACGCATTTCAACGCGGCGCCCACGGTGCTGGTCATGCTGGCCTGGCACGAGTCGGCGCAGCCGCTGCAAGGACGCGTCGCCGTCGCGACCGGCGGCGCACCGCCCACGCCGGCGCTGCTGTCGCGGCTCGCGTCGCTGGGAATGGACGTGACGCACCTGTACGGCCTCACCGAGACCTTCGGTCCGGCGGTGATCTGCGACTGGCATCCGGAATGGAACGCCGCGAGCGCCGAGGAGCAGGCGCGCTTCAAGGCGCGCCAGGGGGTAGGCAACGTGATCGCGCAGAGGATACGCGTCGTCGACTCGGCCGGCGCCGATGTCGCACGTGACGGCACGGCGCTCGGCGAGATCGCCTTGCGCGGCAACAACGTGATGCTCGGCTATTACCGTGACGAAGAAGCCACCAGGCGCGCCGCACCCGACGGCTGGTTCAGGAGCGGCGACCTCGCGGTCGTGCACCCCGACGGCTACCTCGAGATCCGCGACCGCGCGAAAGACATCATCATCTCGGGCGGCGAGAACATCGCGTCGATCGAGGTCGAGCGCGTGCTCGTGAGCCATCCGGCGGTGATGGAAGCCGCGGTGGTTGCCGGCCCGGACCCGGTGTGGGGCGAGGTCCCCGTCGCTTTCGTGACGCTGAAGAGCGGCGTGGTCGTCAGCGAGCAGCACCTCATCGACCACGCCCGCGCCAGCCTCGCGCACTTCAAGGCGCCCAAGCGCATCGTCTTCGGCGACCTGCCGAAGAACGCGACGGGCAAGATCCAGAAGTTCGTGCTACGGGATCGGGCTAAGGGCCCTTAAGGTCAAATACGTAATTGACCGCCAAGGACGCAAAGGACGCAAAGGAAAATCACAATCAAATAACCACAAAGGACACAAAGGTTAATCAACGTCGCATCGTCACGCGTGCGCGATGTTTAGCTTTCCTTTGTGTCCTTTGTGTCCTTTGCGTCCTTTGCGTCCTTTGTGGTGAATAGGGTTGGCTTTTTGCCCTTCCTTGGCGTCCTTTGCGGCCTTTGCGGTTAATAAGCCTTTTTAGCCGGCGAGAGGCAGCGTGACGGGCCGGCCGGTTGCGACCGAATGCTCGATGGCCAGCGTAGCCTCCAGCGTCGCGCGCGCTTCGTGGGGCGTCGCGAGCACGCAGGGACGGCCCATGCAGAGGTAGTCGAGCCACGCGCGGGTCTCGTTCGCGATCGGCCCGTAGAACTCCCCCAGCGCCCAGTCGCCCGGCGTGCCGCTCTGCAGGAACACCATGTTGACGCTGTGATCCGGCAGGTAGACGTGCGGGATGCCTTTCTCGCTGTACATGAGCTGGTCGGTGTGATCGTCGTCGAGGATCATCACGCCGTCGGTGCCGACGACCTCCACTCGCGCGGCGTGGCCGAGCGCGGGATACTTTTCGGGCAGCGCGTACGAGACGCCGAGGTTGGCGACCGTGCCGTCTTCGTAGGTGAGGATCGCGTACGAGACGTCGGCGACGTCATGGCCGGCGTTCTTCAGCACGCCCATCTGGCCGCGCGCATAGACTTCCACCAGCCGCTTGCCGCCGAAGAGAAAGCTCATGAGGTCGACATAGTACGTGAGCGCATCCACCACCGGCGTCGCGTGCGGATTGCGGCTGAGCATCGCCAGCGCCTGCGAGCGCGAGTTGAAGACCCGCGCGGCGCCGCCGGTCGGCGTGCCGATGCGCCCCTGCACGACCTGCTCCCGCGCGATGAGATAGCGCTCCTTGTAGCGCCGGCTGTAGCCGACCCGCACGTCCGCCCCGCTCTTCTCGATCGCCTGGATGACGCGGTCGGCGTCCGCGGTGGTCAGCGCGATCGGCTTCTCGACCAGCACGCGCTTGCCCAGCTCGATCGCCCTCACCAGCGGCTCGACGTGCTCGCCTTCGCTCGTCGAGACGATGACCGCGTTGACGTCCGGATGCTCGATGATGGCGTCGTTGCGCGTGCTGCTGACCTGGGCGCCGACCGTCGCGGCGAGCTTCTTCGCCGCAGCGTCGTCGCGGTCCGACACCGCGATGAACCGCACCGCGGGATGCGCCGCGGCGAGCCGCGCGCGCAGCGTGCCGATGCGGCCGGAGCCGACGATCGCGAGCCCGATCGGTTTGCTGTCGGCCGGCATCAGCGTCGCGCCTTCGCGCGTTTCTTCGCCGGCGCCCGCGCGCCTTCCCCGGCCTGCCAGCGCTCGATCGCCTGGCGCGCGGTGCGCGTGCCCTTGAGCGCCGCGGGAAAGCCGCAGTAGATCGCCGCCTGGATGAGGACCTCCATGATCTCCTCCGGCGTGACCCCGTTCCTCAACGCTGCGGTCGTATGCAGCTCGAGCTCCTCGGGCTTGTCGAGTGCGACCAGGAACGCGAGGTTGAGCATGCTGCGCGTCCTGTGCGGCAGCCCGGGCCGCGCCCACGTCAGTCCCCAGGCCTGGGTCGCGAGGTGCTGCATCGGCGCGCTCCAGTCGCTGGCGAGCGCGAACTGCTTGTTGACGTACTGGGGCGTCAGCACCTGCTTGCGAACCCGCAAGCCCCGCTCGAAGATCGCATCGTTTGTACGTTTCGCCGCCATCAGCCTCTCCTCACCTTGATCTCCTCACCTTCACCTCATCACTTCAACGTCTCTCAATCGACGTTGATGTGCGCTTCGCGAACGACCTTCGCCCACTTCGCGAGCTCGGACTTCATGAACTTCGCGAGCTCTTCGGGCGTGCTGCCGACCGGCTCGATCGCCGAGCGCTGGAGCACCGCCTTGACCTCGGGCTGCGCGATCGCACGCACGATCTCGCCATGGAGCTTGTTGACGATATCCTTCGGCGTGCCGGCCGGCGCGAGGAAGGCATACCACACGCCCGCGTCGAAACCGGGCAGCGCGGCTTCGGCGACGGTCGGCAGGTTGACGCCGGTGAGGCGTTTGGACGTGCTCACCGCGAGCGCGCGCAACCGGCCGCTTTCCATGTGCGGCTTCGCGGTCGCATAGGGAGCCGACAGCACCTGCGCTTCGCCGGCGATCGTCGCGGTGAGCGCGGGGCCGCCGCCTTTGTACGGGATGTGCAGCATCTTCACGCCGGCCATGCTGTTCAGGAGCTCGTTGACGAGATGGCCGCCGCTGCCGCTGCCCGACGATGCATACGTGATCTGGTTGGGCTTCGCCTTCGCGAGCGCGATCAGCTCCTTGATCGATTTCACCGGCAGCGAAGGATGCACCAGGATGATGTACGGCCCGCTGCCGAGCAGCGTGATCGGCTCGAAATCCTTGATCGGATCGTAGGACACTTTTTTGTAGAGCGCGGGATTCACCGCGAGCTGTCCCGTCAGCGCGAAGACGAGGGTGTAGCCGTCGGGCGGCGATTTCGCCGCGAGCTCCATGCCGATGTTGCCGTTGGCGCCGCCGCGGTTGTCGACGATGACCTGCTGCTTCAGGCTCTGGCCGAGCACGTGGGCCATCGGCCGGATGATCGTGTCCGCCCCACCGCCGGGCGGATACGGAATGATCATGCGGATCGGTTTGCTCGGGTAGGTCTGCGCCTGCGCGGCAAAGCTCGCCGCGGCGAGACACAGCGCTGAGATGTACGTTCTTGTTTTCATCGTTCTCCTCGGTTTCAAGTCAATAGGGGTTCCCGCCTGCGCGGGGACGACGGGGATCGTCATTCCCGCGAAGGCGGGAATCCATTTTCAGGTTACTTCTCAGCCTCCAGGTCCACCGCCCTGCCCTTCAGCGACGCATCCTTCTTCAACTGTGCCTTGAGCACCTTGTGCGTCGGCGTGTGCGGCAGATCGTCGACGAACAGCACGTAGCGCGGCACTTTCTGCGGCGCGAGGTGCTCGCGGCACCACAGCGCGATGTCCTGCGCGGTCGCGCTCCGTCCCGGCTTCAACACCACCAGCACGAGGATCTCGTCCTCGCCGAGCTCCGCCGGCACCGGTATCGCCGCCGCTTCGTGCACCGCCGGGTGCGTGCCGATGACGCGGTCGAGCTCGGCGCCGGCGATGTTCTCGCCGCGGCGCCGGATGATGTCTTTCTTGCGCGAGACGAAGAAGAAGTAGCCGTCCTCGTCGCGCTTCACGAGGTCGCCGGTCTTGAACCAGCCGTCGGCGAACGCGTCCTTCGTCTGCTCGGGATCGCGGAAGTAGCCCTGCATGATGATCGGCGTCTTCACGAGGAGCTCGCCTTCTTCGTCGACACCGACGTCCTTGCCGTCGTCGTCGACCACGCGGCATTCCGCCCACGGGCGCATTGGGTCGGGATGGCGTCCGATCGGTCCCATGCTGCCCGGCTTGCGCAGGCCTTCGACCGGATTGCACGTCACGCCGGGGATTTCGGTCATGCCGTAGCCGCCGATGAGATGCGGGATCCGGAACTCGTCGCGGAACGTCGCTTCCATGCTGTGCCGCACGCCGTAGATCGCGCGAATCCTGTGCTCGGGCCTGAACTCCGACCGCGGGCGGTTCTTGAGGATCGTGCCGATCGCCTCGATGATGTTGACTTCGGTCGCGCCGTAATCGACCGCGGTGTTCCAGAACGTCGAGGCGGAGAAGCGCGGCACGACGATCATCGCGCAGCCCGCCGCTACCGTTCCTGCCAGCGAATAGAAGAGCGCGTTGATGTGGAACAGCGGCAGCACGATCATCACGCGATCGTCGGGCTGGAGGTAGACGCGCTGCACGAACGCTTCGCCCCCGGTGATGAAGCTGCGCTGGCTGTGCATCGCCCCTTTCGGGAAGCCGGTCGTCCCCGACGTGTAGACGATGAGCACGGTGTCGTCGCCGCTCACATCCGACGGCATCGCGCGCGGCTGCACCCGTGAGGCCTCGGCCAACAGCCCCGGCACGCCGGCATGCGCGTCGCCGAGCATCAGGAACCACGGTGCGCGCTTCAATCCGTCACACGCCTCGCGAACGACGTCGAGCGTGTCGGCGCTCGCGACGACGCCGCTCACTTCGGCGTGGTGCAGCACGTAGCGCGCTTCCTCGACGCCGAACTCCGGATTGATCGGCACCATGATCGCGCCGGCGCGGGCGAGCGCGAACAGCATGAGCACGTGGCCGTCGCTGTTGCGCCCGCTGACGCCGACGCGATCACCCTTGCGGATGCCGCGGTCGAGCAGCAGCGACGCGATCTGGGTAACGGCCTCGTCGAACGACCGCCAGGTCCAGGTGCGCTCGCCGAAGCGGATGAAAGGACGTTCCGCATCGCGCGCGGCGCGGCTCTCGAGCACGCCGTGCAGCGTGTAATCGTGCGGAGGGTAGAGCTTCAGGACTTCGAGGGGCTGTTTCATGATGCGTGAAGCGCGGGAGAGTGCGGACATTACAATACGCGCTTTGTCGTCGGCAAGGCGCTTGCATCGCCTGCACGACCACCCCTCCCTGACCCTCCCTCCGAGGGGGGAGGGAATTGTTGAGTGATATGCACGACGATCTGCGAAAAACTTTCGAGTCGCTGCGCTCCACCGCCGGCTTTTATTCGCTGCGCGTCGTGGACGAGGAACGCGAGCACTTCGCGGTGCGCAACGACACCGTCGAGCCGCCGCGCCTGCTCTGCGACCGCGGCGCGATGCTCGTCGCGGTGAGCGACGGCGGTTACGGCTACTGCGCGACCAGCGACCTCACGCACGCAGGACTGCAGGCGGCGCTCGATCGCGCGACCGCGTGGGCGGTAGCGACCCGCACGCAGAGCGTGCATCGCTACAGCCCCGAGGACATGCCCGCCGCCCGCGCGGAGCGCCTCGCTGCCGGCCGCCGCGTCACGCTCTCCCGCAGCGAGCTCTACGACCTCCTCGCCGACGAATGCCGCAATGCCGCCGTCGATCGGCGCATCGTCGAGCGCTACGCGAGCCTGGAGCTGCGCCGCGTCGACCAGCGCTATCTCACCAACACCGGCGGCGACGTGCACCAGCAGTTCGTCTACACCGTGCCGCAGGCCCACGTCACCGCCAACGAAGGTACCGAGACCCAGAGCCGCACCTTCTTCGATGCGCGCCAGGGCGGCTTGGAGCGGCTCGCGGACAGCGGCTTCTCGGGCTGCGGCGCGATGCTCGCCGGCGAAGCGTTACAGCTTCTGGGGGCGCCGAACTGCCCGTCCGGCCGCATGGACCTGCTGCTCATGCCCGACCAGATGATGCTGCAGATCCACGAGTCGATCGGCCACCCGCTCGAGCTCGACCGCATCCTCGGCGACGAGCGTAATTACGCCGGCACGAGCTTCGTCACGCCCGACATGTTCGGCCGCTACCGCTACGGCTCGGAGCTCCTCAACGTCACGTTCGACCCGGGCGTTACCGACGAGCTCGCGAGCTACGACTACGACGACGACGGCGGGGCCGCCGAAAAAGTGTGGCTCATTCGCGACGGCATCCTCGAGCGCCCGCTCGGCGGGCGTCTCTCGCAGCGCCGCGCAGGGATGGAAGGCACCGCGAATTCGCGCGCGGGATCGTGGAACCGCGCGCCGATCGACCGCATGGCGAACCTCAATATCGAGCCCGGACCGCACACGCTCGACGAGATGATCGCGTCGGTGCGACGCGGCGTGCTCATGCGCAGCAACGTCTCGTGGTCGATCGACGACTCGCGCAACAAGTTCCAGTTCGGCTGCGAATGGGGCGAGCTCATCGAGGACGGCCGGATCAAGGGTGTCGTGAAGAACGCCAACTACCGCGGCATCTCCGCCGAGTTCTGGCGCAGCCTCGCCATGCTGGGCTCGGCCGGGACGTTCGAAGTGCACGGCACGCTCTATTGCGGCAAAGGCGAGCCCAACCAGGTGATCCACGTCGGTCACGCCTCGCCCCCGGGTTTATTCCGCGACGTCGAAGTGTTCGGAGGCTCGCCTTAAGTGAGCGCGCAGGCGCAGTTCTTCGAGCTCGCCGATGCGCTCGCGCGCGAATGCGACGCGGGCGAGGTGCTGCTCGCGGCGCTGTCCGGCGAGCGCTCCGATTTCGTGCGCTTCAACAAGGCGCTGGTGCGGCAGGCCGGAACGGTGGAGCAGCGCTATCTCACGCTGCGCCTGGTGCGCGGCTCGAGGCAGGCGGCGGCGACGATCGCGTTGTCGGGCGGGCCGGGCGACCTCGACCTCTGCAAGCGCACGCTTCCGCGCGTGCGCGACATGCTCGCGCAACTGCCCGAAGACCCCTGGCTGCTGCTGCCCGACAGCGTAACGTCCACCAACTTCCACCGGCGGGGCGCTCTGCCGGACGCCGAGAGCGTGGTCGAGCAGGCCGTCCAGGCGGGACAGGGCCACGACTTCGTCGGTTTCTATGCAGCCGGCGCGATCTATCGCGGCTTCGCCGACAGCCGCGGCCAGCGCAACTGGCACGAGGTCGACACTTTCAACTTCGACTGGAGCGTGCATCTGCGCGCCGACAAGGCGGTGAAGGACGGCTACGCGGGCTTCGACTGGGACGGCGCGGTGTTCCGCGACAAGGTCGAGACCGCGGTGCAGCGGCTCGAGCTGCTCGCGAGGCCGCCGGTGACGCTGGAGCCGGGCGAATACCGAGTCTTTCTCGCGCCGCACGCGCTCGAAGAGATCACCGGCCTGTTGTCGTGGGGCGCTTTCTCCGCGCGCTCGCGCGCGACGCGGCGCAGCGCGCTGCTCCTCATGGAGCACGGCGAACGGCTCTCGCCCAAGGTGACGCTCGCGGAAAACACCGCCGGGAGCACCGCGCCGATCTTCCAGGGCGAAGGCTTCGTGCGGCCGCCCGGCGTCACGCTGATCGAGCGCGGCGCCCTTGCCGACAGCCTCGTCTCGCCACGCTCGGCCAGAGAATACGGCTACACCGCCAACGGCGCGAACGGCGGCGAGAGCCCCGAAGCGCTCGACCTCGCCCCCGGTGAGCTCCCCGCGGCCGAAGCGCTGGCCGCGCTCGGCGACGGCCTCTACATCGGCAACCTCTGGTACCTGAACTATTCCGACCGGCCGGCGTGCCGCATCACCGGCATGACGCGGTTCGCGACGTTCAAGGTCGAGGGCGGACGCATCGTGGCGCCGGTGAACGCGCTGCGCTTCGACGACACGCTCTACCGCATGCTCGGCGAGAACCTCGTCGACTTGACGAGCGAGCGCGAGATGCTGCTCTCGACGTCGACCTACGATGAGCGCTCGACGTCGAGCTCGCACCTGCCCGGCGCGCTGATCGGGCGATTGCGCTTCACGCTTTAAGCTTGAGATGCGCCGGGCGTAGTATGTCCGGCTCGAACAAGAAGACGGAGGAATGCCGTGGCGGATGTCGTTCGCAAAGTCGAATATTTTTCGATACAGGTGCCGAACACCGCGGGCAAGGCGTTCGGCGTGCTGTCGACGCTCGTCAGCGCCAAGGTCGACCTGCTGGCCTGCGTGGGCGTGCCCCACGGCAAGCGCGCCAAGATCGACGTCGTGCCCGCCGATCCCGCCAGTTTCAAGCGGGCCGTCACCAGGGCGGGGCTGGCGTTCACTTCGGAGAAGAGCGGCTTCCTCATCCAGGGCACCGAGCGCAGCGGCGCCCTCACCGATCACCTGAAGAAGCTCGGAGACACCGACATCAACGTCACCGGCATCGATGCGCTCTCCGCCGGCGAAGGGCGCTGGGGCGCGATCATCTGGGTCGAGGACGATGCGGTCAACCGCGCCGCGCGCGTGCTGAAAGCCCAGGCGAAAGCGAAGGCCAAGGCCAAGGCCAAGGGCAAGGCCAAGAAAAAAACCACGAAAAAACGTAGGGTGCGTTAGCGCCGAAAGGGCGCGTAACGCACCGAGCCCCACCTCACCGCTGCGTAAACACCACCACGATCGCGACGACCGCAACCCCCAGCGCGGTGACCGCGAACGTATAGGCCCGGCGGATCCGCTTCTCGGTCTCGGTCGCGGCCTGCTCGAGCGCAGCGACGGTCAGCCGCAACTGCTCGGCGAGCTCCCTGATATGCGCCGCATTCTCCGATGCCACCGATTGCAGCTCGGCGATCTGCTGCTGGACGACGCCCGCTTCCTCGGCCGGCGTCCCGAACTTCTTGGTGAACACCGGCTTCGCCGCGGCGACGATATTGCCGACGTGGGGAAGGATGAGCTTTACGGCAGGCCAGAGCCAGGACGGCATGAAAAACCTTTGAGCGCGAAACGCGAAGTACGAAATGATAAACGCTCCGGGAAAGCGGAACTCGAAAGAGCGCGGAAAGGAAAGGAGGTCTCGGAGGGAAACCCTGGTTTCCCTCCGAGTCGTTTACCGGCGCGGAAGCGCAGCGCCCGCTAGCGGGCGCGCATGACGTACTTGCAGGCGGCAAACAGCTTGCGGTCGTCATTGCGGCGCGCGATGAACTGCGCGCCGACGGGGAGACCGTTCGGGCCTTTGAACAGCGGCAGCGTGACGGCGGGGACGTGCATCGAGGTCCAGATCGCGCAGAACGACGCGTTGCCCGTGGAGTTCAGGCCGATCGGCGCCTCGCCCGACGCCACCGGCACCAGCAGCACGTCGAGGTCGCCGAGAACCGCGTCGACCATGTTGCGGCAGTGCTGGATGAAGGTGCGCGCTTCGCGATACTGCTCGAACGTGCACGACAGCCCGTCCTTCAAACGGCCGTTGCGCAGCTCGGCGCTGATGAGGTTCCAGTGGTTCTCGATCTCCCACGTGAAGTTGCGCGAGAACTCGAAGCTCGATACCCAGCGATGCGCGTCCTCGATGCGCGAGAACTCCTCCGGCAGCGTGACGTCGCGGACCTCCGTGCGCGCCGCGAGATCCTGCGCGAGCCCGGTCAGCATCGCCTGCGTCGCCGGCTCGCACTGGTCCCACATCGGCGTGCGGCAGAAGCCGATGCGCGGCTTCCACGCCGCATCGTCGACGAGCGGCTCGACCTTGGCGCCGAGCAGCACGTCCCTGTACAGCGCGACGTCGTCGACCGAGCGCGCGATGAGCCCGAGCGTGTCGAGCGAGCCGGCGGCTTCTTTCACGCCGACGGCCCGCAGGTCGCCCCACGTCGGGCGATAGCCGACGCAGCCGCAGAAGCTCGCCGGCCGCAGGGTCGATGCAGTGGTCTGCGTGCCGACCGCGAGCGGTACCATGGCGTCGCCGACCGCGGCGGCGGAGCCGCTCGACGACCCGCCGGGCGTGCGCTGCGGATCGAAGGGATTGCGCGCCTTCCCGGGGAAGCGGTTCGCGAACTCGGTCGTCACGGTCTTGCCCATGACGATTGCGCCGGCGCGGCGCGACAGCGCGACGCACGCGGCGTCGTTCACCGGACGGTGCCCTTTGTAGATCGGCGAGCCGTACTCGGTCGGCATGTCGGCGGTGTCGATGATGTCCTTGAAGCCGACGGGCACGCCCTGCAGCGCGCCGACGGTGCCTCGGCGATCGAGCGCGCGCGCCTGCGCGAGCACGAGATCGGGGTCGAGGAACTGCCAGGCCTCGACGCGCGGCTCGCGCTCGGCAATGCGATCGAGGCACGCGCGCGCCACGGCTTCGGCGGTCGTCTTGCCCGAAGCGACGGCGCGGACGATCTCGGTGGCTGTTAATTCGTTCAGAGCTTTCATGGTGACTCCTGGATTACTTCAAAAGCATCAACACGGTGGACACGGAGGTGCACGGTGGACACGGAGGAGAACCGCAAATGTCATCGCGAGGAGCGATGCGACGAAGCGATCCCGTGGCGCACGCTGCGTTCGCAACGAGATTGGTTCGTCACCCTGTTCCTCGCAATGACGATTCGAATTCCTCCGTGCCCTCCGTGTTCAAGCTTTGTTACTCCGGTTTGATGCCTGCGGCTTTCACGACCTTACCCCATTTCGCGGCCTCGCTTCGGAGGTACTGCGCGAACTGTGCCGGCGTGTCGCCGACCGGCTCGAGGCCCAGCGAGAGCAGGCGCTTGGACGTCGCAGGGTCGTTCAGCACCGCGACGATCTCCTTGTGCAGGCGGGCGACGATCTCGCGCGGCGTCTTCGCAGGCACGACGACGCCGTTCCAGTTGTTCGCTTCGTAGCCCGGCAGACCGGCTTCCGCGATCGTCGGCATTTCGGGGAACAGCGGCGAGCGCGCTTTGGTTCCCACGCCGAGGGCGCGAAGTCGTCCCGCACGGATGTGCGGCTGCGCGGTGGTGAGATTGGCCATGGCGAAGTCGAGCCGGCCCGCGACGAGGTCCGCGACCGCCGGTGCGCCGCCTTTATAAGGCACGTGCGTCGCATCGACGCGCGCCATGCTCGTGAAGAGCGCGGTGGCGAGATGCCCCGCGCCGCCGACGCCGCTCGTGCCGTAGTTGTACTTGCCCGGATTCGCCTTGAGCAGCGCGATCAGCTCCTTCACCGATTGTGCCGGCACGCTCGGATTCACGACCAGGAGGTTGGTCGAGCCGGCGACGTTCGTGACCGCCGCGAAATCGCGCTCGAGGTCGTACGGCACCTTGCCGTAGAGCGAAGGATTCACCGCGGTGGGCGGGGTCGCCATGAAGAGCGTATAGCCGTCGGGCGCCGCATGCGCCGCGATCTCGGTGCCGATGATCGTGCCGCCGCCGGTGCGGTTGTCGATCACGACCTGCTGGCCCATGCGTTCGAAGAGCTCGCGGCCGACGACGCGCGACAGCGTGTCGGTCGAGCCGCCCGCGCTGTACGGAACGATGAGACGGATCGGTTTGGTGGGATAGGCGCCGTCGGCCGCGAAGGCCGTGGACGAGAGTGCAAGCAGTGCGAGAGAGAGTGTTTTCATCCGCCGAACATTAAAGGGTTCGGCGCCTGTTGCGCAACGTCGGCACTTCGATCGTCATTCCCGCGAAGGCGGGAATCCATTCGACGCGAAGCGTCGTCCTGGCGAAGGCCAGGATCCATTTTCTGCCGGGACCTCAAAATCAACGTGGATTCCCGATCGCGCTATCGCGCGTCGGGAATGACGATCAGCCGCGGTAGATCGGCTCCGGCTGGGTGAACCACGAATGAAGGATGTGGTACACCATCCTGTAATTGATCTGCTGGAAGCTCGCGTGCGAGATGCCCGACATCACCGAGAACGTCTTGTCGGGGTTGGGCAGCTTCTCGAAGAACTTGATCAGATCCTCGAAGCTCGCGATGCCGTCCCACTGCCCGCGCATGACGATCGTCGGCACCGTGATCTTCTCGGGATCGACGATCGGCAGCCTGGAGGTCATGTCGACATAGGTGCCGGTCGGCATCGAATCGTCGAGCGCGAGGATGGCGTCGGCGAACGCTTCGATCGTGCGCTTTTCGGCGCAGCCCGGATGGTCGCGCTCGAACACCGAGTATACGAACGCGCGATCGATCGGGCGGCGATTCATCTTCTTGAACTCGGGCAGCCTCTTGGCGCGCTCTTTCAGCGTCGGGCTGCCTTCGCCGGTCCACACGAACGCATCGAGCGCCAGGCGCGCGACGCGGTCGGGATTGCGCTGCGCGAACAGCGCCGCTTTGAGCGCGCCCGACGAGATGCCGTACACCAGGAACTTCCTGATGCCGCGCGTCTTCATGATGTAGTCGGTCGCGGCCTCGAGATCGTCGGCGCCGTTGGAGATGTCGAAGTTGATGTCGCGCTTCTTGTCCGAGCGGCCGTAGCCTTCGTTGTCCACGGTCCAGGTGTTGAAGCCGCGCTGCGCGAACCAGTCCATGGCCGAGGAATCCTCGCGGCCGGGCACCGTCAGGTCGAACGTCGGCTGCGACGCCATCGACGAGCCGTGCACGAACAGGACCGTGGGCTTGTTCGGATCCGAGGCGCCGGCGGTCTTCTCCCAGAGAAACAGGCGCACGTCGCCTTTCTGGGTCCAGTGTTCGTTGCCGGTGACGGTCATAAAAGCTCCAGTGTCGAGTGTTGAGTGTTCAGTGTTGAGTGAAAAGCCGGGGCATGGAGCCGCTCAACGCTTATCACTCAACACTAAACACTCGGGGGCCGAAGGCCCCCGGGAGAGCGCGTGAGTCTAGAGAGGAGAGGCCATACCGTCAAATGGTGGACTCGGCATTTGTCCACGGCGCGCGCCCGGCCTAAAATCGAATCGAGCAGCACACCCCTCCGCAGTCCTTCGGTAAATCCCATGTCCCCCGACTTTTCGACGCAGTTTCCGTGCGTGCGCGAGCACGTCAGCCCCGAGGAGTGGCAGGCGCGAGTCGACCTCGCCGCGTGCTACCGCCTGATGGACAAGTTCGGCATGACCGACCTGATCTACAACCACATCACGCTGCGCATTCCCGGCACCGAGCACCTGCTGATCAACCTCTACGGCATGCTCTACAAGGAGATCACCGCCTCGAGCCTGGTCAAGATCGACGTCGAAGGCGAGATCGTCTGGAAGCCGGACACGGACTACGGAATCAACAAGTCGGGCTATGTCATCCACGGCGCGATCCACAAAGCGCGTCCGGATGTACACGCGATCATCCACAGCCATACGCGTGCAGGCATCGCCGTCTCGACGATGAAGTGCGGCCTGCTGCCGATGAGCCAGACCTCGATGCGGTTCGTGGGACACATCGGCTATCACGATTACGAAGGGCCGGCGGTCGACCTCGACGAGCGCGAGCGCCTGGTGCGCGACCTCGACGGGCACAGCGCGATGATCCTGCGCAACCACGGGCTGCTCACCTGCGGGCCGAGCGTCGCGCAGGCGTTCAACCTCATGTACAACCTCGAGCTCTCGTGCCGCGCGCAGGTCGACGCGATGGCCGCGCGCACCGAGCTCGCGCTGCCGCCGCAGGAAGTGCTGGCCCACACCGCGAACATGTACCAGCCCGGGACCCGCCGGCCCTACGGCGAGCTCGAGTGGCACGCGATGAAGCGGTATCTGGAAGCGGAAGAGAAGTTCTCCGGCTATCCGCGGTACGACTCGTAATTCAAACCCCACCGTAACGCTCCCCTGAAGGGGAGGGAACGCGTCACCGCTTCATCCGTCACCGTCTCATCCGTCACCGCTTTACCCGTCACTTTTGTCCAGCGTAGCAAGCAGCCAAGCGCGAAACGTCTCGACCTTCGCATCTCCGGCAGATTCCTTCGGACACACCAGGTAGTACCCCGCATCGCGCATGAGCGGCTTGTCGATCGGCACGACGAGCCGGCCGTTCGCGATCTCCTCGGCGAGATACTTGCGCTGCCCCATCGCCACACCGAGACCGTCGATCGCGCACTGGTAGACGATCGAGAGGTCTTCGAAGCGCATGTCGCGACGATCGGGCTCGCGCGTCAAGCCCGCCATCTCGATCCAGTCCGGCCAGTCGCGACGGCGCGCGTTCAGATGCAGGAGCGGCAGCTCGAGCAGCTTCGCTGCGGCGAGCGTGCGCGTGTTCCCGGTGAGCTGCGGGCTGCAGACCGGCACCAGCTCGTCCCTGAACAGCAGATCCGCCCGCAGGTCGGCCCATGCGCCATTGCCGTACAGCACCGCGACGTCGGCCTGATCGCGCCTGAAGTCGACCGGATCGGCGCTCGCTTCGAGGCGGATCTCGACCTCGGGGTGCGCGGCCTGAAAGCTGGGCAGGCGCGGGATCAGCCAGCGCACGAGAAAAGTCGTGTAGCCGCGCACGGTCAGCACCTCGTGCGAGCGCGCCTGCCGCAATGCGTCGGTGTGCGCGGCGATCTGCTGCAAGGCGGCGCCGATCGTCTCCGCGTACGCGCGCGCCCCGCGCGAGAGCCTGAGCGTGCGGCCTTCGCGCTGGAAGAGCTCGAAGCCCAGCCAGCTCTCGAGGGCGCGGATCTGATGGCTGACAGCGCCCTGCGTGACCGACAGCTCGCGCGCGGCCTCGGTGAAGCTCATGTGGCGCGACACGCACTCGAAGACGCGCAGCGCGGCGAGCGGCGGCAGCCGCGGAGCACGCGCCGCACGCCGCTTTGCATTACCTTTACTCATAGGTGCATGAACAATCTTGGTTTGCGGGTCGACCGCGCGGCGAGTACAGTTCGCCGTCTGCAGGTGAAGCATCGCAGACCCGCCCCGGGACGTTCTGTCCTGCGGCGCTCCGGATGATTTTTTCTAATATTACCGGCGAACCCGCCTGCCAAGAGCGGCGCCCGACGAATTCCTGGAGGAGGATCGATGACTGCCGTACGCCGCGTTGCCTACGCGAAGCTCGCTTACTTCGCTGCGGCCGTCATCGGCGCCGGCGGCGCCCTGGGTGAAGCGGCAGCCCAGGGCGCCGATTCCGCGCGCTTTCCCTCGAAACCGATCCGGGTGATCGTCCCGTTCCCGCCCGGCGGCAGCAACGACATCCTCGGGCGCGTCATCGCGCAGAAGATGAGCGAGCGCCTCGGTCAGCAGGCGATCGTCGACAACCGCGGCGGCGCCGACGGCATCATCGGCACCGAGCTCGCGGCGCGCTCGCCCGCCGACGGTCACACCCTGCTCATCGTGTCGACGAGCTACGCGATGAATCCGGCGATCCACAAGCTGCCGTACGACCCGGTGAAGTCGCTGATCCCGATCTCGCTCATCGGCTCGGGCGCCAACGTGCTCGCGGTGACGCCGAGCCTTCCGGTGAAGACGTTGAAGGACCTGATCGCGCTCGCCAAGGCGCGGCCGGGGCAGCTTCACTACGCGTCGTCGGGGATCGGCGGCTTCAACCACTTCGGCGGCGAGCTGTTCAAGTCGATGGCGGGCGTGAACCTCCAGCACGTGCCTTATAAGGGCGGCGGTCCGGCCATGGTCGACGTGATGACCGGACAGGTCGAAGTCCTGTTCGGCACGCTGATCCAGGCATTGACCCACCTGCGCACCGGGAAACTGCGGCCGCTGGGCGTCGGCTCGGCGAAACGTTCGCCCGTGGTGCCCGACGTGCCGACCATTTCCGAAGCGGGCGTCGCCGGCTACGACGGCAGCATCTGGTGGGGCATCCTCGGCCCTGCCGGCATCCCGCAGCCGATCGTCACCCGGCTCAACACCGAGATCGGCGCGATCCTGCGCGATCCCGACATGGCGAAGCGTCTCAACGCCGAAGCGGCCGAGCCGCTGATCGAAACACCCGAAGCGTTCGGCAAGCTCATCGCAGGCGACCTCGCGAAATGGCAGCGGATCGCCAAGCAGGCCGGCATACGCGCCGACTGACGCATACACGGCAACTCAGGAGTCAACATGGATTTCAGCCTTTCCGAAGAACAGCGCGAGATGGTCGACACCGTCCGCAAGCTGCGCCACAAACAGCTCGCGCCGAACGCGGTCAAGTATCTCAACGGCGATTTCCCGTGGGAGAACATGAAAGCGCTGGGCGAGATGGGCGTGCTCGGCATGGCGATCCCGCAGGAATACGGCGGCATGGACGCAAGCGTGCTCGACACCGTGCTCGTGCTCGAGGAGATCAGCAAGGCCTGCTACGCGACCGCGCTCGCGGTGCTGGGCGAGATCGGCGTGCAGCCGCGCATCATCGCGAACTACGCGCCCAAGGACATCGCGCGGAAATACCTGTCGCGCGTCGCCGACGGCAGCGGCGTGCTCGCGATCTGCCTGACCGAGCCCGACGCCGGCACCGACGTGCCCAACTACAAGACCAACGCGACGATCAAGGGCGACCGCGTCATCGTCAAAGGCGCGAAGACGCTGATCAGCCGCGCCGACATCGCCGACGTGCTCATCGTCTTTACTCGCGTGAACAACATCCCCGGCGCGGCGGGCATCGGCTGCGTGCTGGTGCCGCAAGGCACGAAAGGGCTGACCGCCAAGGCCGCGTATCACACCATGGGCGGCGAGTACCTGTGCGACGTCGTGTTCGACGAGTGCGAGGTGCCCCTCGACCACCTGATCCTGCGCGAGAACAGCATGAAGACGCTGCTCAACGCGTTCAACACCCAGCGCTGCCTCAACGCGTCGGTGTGCCTCGGCTGCGCCGAAGGCGCGCTCGAGGAAGCGGTGAAATACATGCGCGACCGCAAGGCGTTCGGCCAGCCGATCGGCGACTTCCAGGGCATGCGCTGGAAAGGCGCGGACATGCTGATCGAGATCGAAGCGGCGCGCGGCCTGCTCTACCGCGCGGCGGTGAGCGGCCATCCTTTCCCCGACCGCGCGATGGCGGCGATGGCGAAGATCTACTGCAACGAGATGGCGATCCGCGTCACCAGCGAAGCGGTGCAGGTGCACGGCGGCTACGGCTTCACCGACGAGTTCGCGGTATCGCGGCTCTTCCGCGGCGCGCGCTTCGGCAGCCTCGGCGGCGGCACGACCGAGACCCTGCGCAACTTCGTGGGCGAGCATCTCGTGAAGCGGATGGACATGAACACGGGTGTGTTCGGACTTTCAAAGCTTTAACGTCAAAAGCATTAACACGGAGGGCACGGAGGAAAAGCACACGGAGGTCACGGAGGTTTTTTAATGAATTCCTCCGTGAACCTCCGTGTTCCTCCGTGTCCTCGGTGTTGAGCTTTGTTTTTACGACCATGAGCGAACCGGTACTCGATGCGTTCATAGATCTCTCGCAGCGGCTGCGATGGTCCGACGTGCCCGCGAGCACGCGCGCGATGGTGAAGCGCGAGCTGATGGACTGGGTCGGCGCGGCGATCGCGGGGCGCGCGGCGATGGGCATGCCGCCGTGGCTCGCGGTGCTCACCGACTGCGGCGGGCGCGAAGAAGCTCGCGTGATCGGCGGGCCTCGCGTGCCCGCGCACGTCGCGGCGCTCTGCAACGGCTACTTCGGTCACGTCCTCGAGTTCGACGACACCCACGACGAAGCGGTGCTCCACGCGGGGTCCGCGGCGATCCCCGCCGCCCTCGCCGCCGCCGGTGCGCGCGGCAAGCTCTCCGGCGCGCAGTTCTGCGAGGCGGTGCTGCTCGGCATCGAGCTCACCTGCCGCCTCGGCGTCGCGACGCGGCTCAACCTCGTCGAAGGCGGCTGGATCTACACCGCGCTCCTCGGTCATTTCGGCGCGGCGCTCGCGGCCGCGCGCATCCTCGACGGCAGTCCCGAAGTCCTGCGCAACGCGCTCGGCATCGTGTACTGCACTGCCAGCGGCAACCACGAATCGACGCGCGAAGGCGCGCCGACCAAGCACGTGCAGCCCGGGTTCGCCGCGTCGAACGCGATCCTCGCGTCGCTGATGGCGAGCCGCGGCCTGCCAGGCGTCAAACAGCCGCTCACCGGTGAAGACGGCCTCGTGCGCGTCTACCTGCACGAGCGCTTCGATGCGCTACGTGCGGTCGATGCGTTGGGTGAGCGTTGGGAGACCGACCGTCTCTCGTTCAAGCCGTATCCCACGTGCCGTCTCACGCATCCGGCGATCAGCGCAGCGCTCGAGCTCCGCGCAAAGCTCGGGGACAAGCTCGCGCAAGTCGAGCGCATCGAGCTCGTCGTCGGCCCGCAGGCGCACGACGTGGTCGGCCGCGACATCCCCGAGCGCCGCACGCCCGTCACGCGCGTCGCCGCGCAGTTCAGCAACTACTGGACGGTCGCGATCGCGCTGGCGTACGGCGAAGTGACGCCCCGCCATCTCGCCGAAGAGATTCCGCCGACGCCGACGGTGCGCGCATGGGTCGCCAAGATCTCGTGCGCCGCCGACGCCGCGACCCAGGGACGGGACGTCGGAGGCTGCCTCATCCGCGCGCACGGCCGCTTCGGCGTGCTGGAAGTAGAGCACGCCAACGCCAAAGGCCATCCCGATTTCCCGCTCTCGGATGACGAGCTGCTCGAAAAATTCGTAGCGAACGCGCGCTATGCGGGCATGGCCCGACCGGAGGCGACGCGGCTCGCTCGTCTCGTCTCCGAGCTCGACGACACCGACGACGCGACCGTGCTCGGCGAAGCGCTGTGCGCCGCGGGCGCCGGCCGCCGGTGAACATTCGGCAGCTTCGCTCGCTGTGCGAGGTGCTCCGACACGGACTGCACATCTCCGAGGCCGCCAAAGCCGTCCACGCGTCGCAGTCCGGCGTCAGCAAGCAGATCCTCGAGCTCGAGCACGAGCTCGGCGTGACGATCTTTGCGCGCAAGCGCAACCGTATCGTCGGCATCACCGAGCCCGGACGAGCGTTGGTCACCCTCGCCCAGCGCATCGTGCGCGATGCCGACACGATGCGCGAGGTCGCTGCCGATTACGGCAGCAAGGAGACCGGGCGTCTCGTTCTCGCGACCACCCAGACCCACGCGCGCTACACGCTCCCGCGCTCGGTCAAGGCGTTCACCGAGCGCTATCCGCGCGTCGAGTTCAGCCTGCGGGCGGAGACCCCCGACGAATGCTGCAGGCTCGTCGCGGATTCGCACGCCGATCTCGCGATCACCACGCACCCGTCCGGGACGTTCCACCGCCTCGTCGCGCTGCCCGCGTACAAGCTCGCGCGGTGTCTGGTCATGCCCGCCGGCAACGCGCTCGCCGACACGCCGCGGCTCACGCTCCAGAAGATCGCGCGCTATCCGCTCATCACGTACGACTCGATGTTCAGCAGCCGGCGGGTCGTCAACAAGGCTTTCGCCGACCACGGTCTTGCGCCGCACGTCTCGTTGAGCGCGGTCGATCCCGACATCTGCAAGAAGTATGTCGCGCTCGGCATGGGCGTCGCCATCCTGCCGAAGATCGCTTTCGAGTCCGACGTGGACAAGACGCTGCGCACCCGCGACGTGAGCCACCTGTTCGATCACGGCACCGTGAACATCTACCTGCGCAGGGACGGTTATCTGCGCCGCTTCGTCTACGACTTCGTCGCGCTGTTCGCGCCGCACGTCGAGCGATCGACGATCGAGCGCGCGTTGCAGGACGGCACCTTGCAGACCGGGGCCGACGGCGATCTGCCTTTCGCGGAAAACGCGTGATGGGGTTTCAGTATCGCCTTTGCTCATGCTGGGATGACGAAATATCGTTTGAAAGCGCCTCCCCGGCTGATTAGTCTCGCCCATCCCCCTTTACCACGTCGGAGCACCCCCTATGCATGCCCCAGCACCCGCGGACCTCATTCAGTGTCGCGTCGAAGACCGCGGCGACGCCGGCCGGGTGGCGTACATCACGGTCAACAATCCCGAGAAGCGCAACACGCTCGGCATGCCGGGCAAACGCGCGATCGCCGATACCTTCGGCGCGCTGGCGAAGGACGACCGGCTGCGCGTCGCGGTCATCACGGGCGCGGGCGACAAGTCGTTCATCGCGGGCGCCGACATCGCCGAGATGAAAGACCTCGACGCGAAGCAGGCCGAGGTCGAGCACACGCTCACGCACGTCGCCAACGCATCGATCCAGATGCTGCCGGTGCCGGTGATCGCGCGGATCAACGGCTGGTGCCTCGGCTTCGGCATGGAGCTCGCAGCGGCGTGCGACATGCGCATCGGCGTCGACACCGCGAAGTTCGGCATGCCCGAAGTTCGGGTCGGCATCCCGTCGGGCATGGAAGCGGTGCTGCTCCCGGCCCTCGTCGGCTGGGGCAAGGCCGCCGAGCTCATCTACACCGGCGACATCATCGACGCGCAGGAAGCCCACCGCTGCGGTTTCCTGCAGAAGGTGGTCACGGCGGCGGAGCTCGACGCCGCCGTCGAGAAGATGGTGTCCTCGGTGCTGCTGGGCGGACCGCGCGCGATCCGCCTGCAGAAGGCGCTGATCCGCGACTGGCAGCGCATGTCGCAGACCGACGCGGTGTGGCAGGGCATACGGGCGTGCGTCGCCGCGCGCGACACCGACGAGCCGAAGCGCATGATGCAAGCGTTCATCGAGCGCAAGCGCAAGAAATGAAGAAGCTCTCGCGAATCCCGCGCCGGGCGGCCGCAGGCGCGCTGGCGGCGCTGCTCGCCGCACCGTGGGCGCCTTCCAGCGCCCAGCAGTACCCGAGCAAGACGGTGCGCCTCATCATCGCTTATGCGGCGGGCGGCGGCACGGACACGGTCGGGCGCGTGATCGCGCAGAAGCTCGCCGAAGGCCTCGGCAAACCGGTCATCGTCGACAATCGCCCCGGGGCGGGCGGCAATATCGCGACCGAGCTCGCGGTGCGCTCTCCGGCGGACGGCTACACGCTGCTGATGGGGAACATCGGGCCGATCGCGGTGAATCCGCATCTCTACAAGCTCGCCTTCGATCCGCTGCGCGATCTCGCCCCGGTCTCTCTGATCGCCCTGGCGCCCCTGCTGGTCGTCGTGCACCCGTCGCTGCCGGTGAGCTCGCTGAAGGACCTCGTCGCCCTCGCGCGGCGCGAGCCCGGGAAACTGACCTATTCTTCGGCCGGAGTGGGCTCGTCGAACCATCTCGCGGGGGCGCTCTTCAACATCGCCGCCGGCACGGACGTCGTGCACGTGCCTTATAAAGGCGCCGCGCCCGCAGTGACCGACCTGCTGGCGGGCAACGTCCAGCTTTCGTTCCAGACCCTGCCCTCGGTCGGCGGCAACGTGCGGGCGAAGCGCCTGAAGGCGCTGGCGGTCAGCAGCGCGCGGCGATCCGCCGCATATCCCGAAGTCCCGACCGCCGCGGAAGCGGGACTGAAGGGATTCGAAGTGAGCGCCTGGTACAGTCTCGTCGCCCCCGCCGGCACGCCGCGACCGATCGTCGATCGCCTCCGCGAAGAGCTCGTGAAAGCGCTGGGCCAGAAGGACGTCCTCGATCGCCTCACCGCCGACGGCGCGGAGCCGGTCGGCAACACCCCCGAAGCGTTCGGCGAGTTCATGCGGTCCGAAAGCGCCAAGTGGGCAAGAGTGGTCAAACTCTCCGGTATGAAAGCCGACTGAACATGTATCTGCTCGAACACGACGCGAAAGAGCTTCTCGCCGCGCACGGCATCGACGTTCCGGCCGGCGTGCTGCTCGACGCCTCGAACGATGCCGCCGAGCTGCCGCGCGGACCGTGGGTGGTGAAAGGCCAGATCGCCGCGGGCGGCCGCGGCAAGGCGGGCATCATCCGCAAGGCCGCGACGCGCGACGAAGTCGCGGCGCTGCGGCGCGACATGATCGGCCGCACGGTGAAAGCGAAGCGAGTCGACAGCGTGCGCGTCGAGCAGCAGGTCGCGAAGTCCGAAGAGGCTTACATCGGTTTCCTCGTCGATCCCGCGGCAGCAGGCGTGCGCGTCATCGTCGCCGAAAACGGCGGCATGGACATCGAAGCGATGCCGCACGACGCGATCCGCACCGAGACCGTTCCCGCCGAAGCCGCCGCGATGATCGCCGCGGTCGAGCGTGCGACCGCGGGCATGGCGGACCACAAGGCGCGCGCCCTTCGAGACGCCGGCGCGAAGCTCGCGAAGTTCTTCGTCGAGCGCGAAGCGGTGCTCGTCGAGATCAATCCGCTGTTCGTCAAACGCGACGGCACGTGGGTCGCCGGCGACGCCAAGATCGTCACCGACGACAACGCGCTCGAGCGCCAGCCGGCCTTGCGCACAGTGGTCGAGCAGCGCTCGGACGCGTATACCGAGGTCGCGCTCAAGCTCGACCACGGCTTCGACTACGTCGTCGTCGATCCGCAGGGCGAGATCGGCCTGCTCACCACCGGCGCCGGGCTGTCGATGATGCTGATCGACGAGCTGCGCGCGGCCGGGCTGAAGCCTTACAACTTCCTCGACATCCGCACCGGGGGCTTGCGCGGCGAGACCAAGCGCATCGTGCAGGTGCTGCAATGGCTGGGCGAAGCGCCACGCGTCAAGGTGGTGCTCATCAACGTCTTCGCGGGCATCACCGACCTCGGCGAGTTCGCCAGGCTCCTCGTCGCGGCGATCGGCGAAGCGCCCGCGCTCAAGGTGCCGGTGGTCGCACGCCTCGTCGGCAACCGCCTGCCCGCCGCGCGCGAAGTGCTCACCGCGGCCGGAATCGCCCTGTACACCGACCTCGACGAAGCGCTCGCCGACGTGCGCAAGCATTTGCACGCGCGATAGCGCCACCCTTCACCCTTCACCCGTTCACCGAATGCTCAACCCTCGCATCGACCGCCAAACCCCCGTCATCATCCAGGGCATCACCGGCCGCGCCGGGCGCCTGCACAGCCGGCTCATGCGCGAGTACGGCACGAACGTCGTCGCCGGCGTCTCCCCCAAGAGCGACAAGCGCGACGTCGACGGCGTGCCGGTCTACCCCGATTGCAGGAGCGCGGTCGAGGCGACCGGCGCGACGACCTGCGTCGCTTTCGTCGGCGCGTACGACCTGCTGGCCGCGATGCGCGATGCGCTCGAAGCCGGCGTGCGCTACATCGTCACGCCGACCGAAGGCATGCCGGTGCACGACGCGCTGCAGGCGAAGCGCCTCGTGAACGAGCATCGCGCGATCTGGGTGGGCCCGTCGACGCCGGGCATGGCGATCGCGGGCGAAGCGAAGCTCGGTTTCCTGCCGAGCGATGCGCTGGTGCCGGGACCGGTCGGCCTCATGTCGAAGTCCGGGACGCTCTCGTACGAATCGGGCTACCGCCTCGCTCAGCGCGGCGTCGGCACATCGGCGTGGATCGGCGTCGGCGGCGATTCGGTTAAAGGCCTGCGCTACGCCGACCTCGTGCCGTTCTTCGCGCAGGACGAGCGCACGCGGGCGGTGCTGCTCATCGGCGAGATCGGCGGACACGAAGAGGAAGATTTCGCCGCGGCGCTCACCGCGCAGCGCTTCGCGAAGCCGGTGTTCGCGCTGATCGCCGGCAGGACCGCGCCGTCGGGCGTTTCGATGGGCCACGCGGGCGCGCTCGTGCACGGCAGCTTCGGGACGTTCGAGGCGAAGAAAGCCGCGCTCGAAAGCGCGGGCGCGAGCGTGTTCGATACGCTCGATGCGATGGTGGAAGGGGTGTACCAGCGCCTGAAGCAAACCAGGGTCTGACCCCGGAAAAACCGGGGTCAGACCCTGTCTCAGTAGACCGGTTTCGGGCGGAAGTACCGGTCCCGGTCGATCGACCTGATCGTGACCTTCTGCACCTGGTTGCCTTTGAGCACTTCCACGGCCACGTCCACGCCCGCGTTACCGCTCGCCCAGAGCTTGGTATAGAAGTCCTTCTGACCGTGGATCGCCTGGCCGGCGACCCCGACGATCACGTCGCCTTTCTGCAGCCCCGCGTCTTCCGCCGGACCCTCGGGCGACACGCGCGTGACGATCAGATTGCCCTGCACTTCCTGGGTGTTCACGCCGATCCACGGGCGCGCTTTGGCGGTCGACTTGCCGTTGGCGACCATGTCGCCGAGCACGGGCTTCACGATGTCGATGGGAACGAACATGTTGCCGGGGATCTGGGCCTGGGCGCTCCCTATCGCGTCCCCGACCGCGAGCGAGCCGATGCCGAGCAGCTTGCCTTCGCGCGAGAGCAGCGCGGCGCCCTGCCAGTTCACCGTCGCCGGCGCGGTGTAGATCGCTTCGTCGAGGAGGTATTCCCAGTAGCCGACGAAAGGCCGCTTCGAGACCACGTACGCGGGCGCGACGCCGTCGAAGCCGACGATGAGCACGAGCTCGCGCTCCTTGACGGCCGCGGAGTCGCCCATGTCCACCGCTTTGACCGGCAGCGGCGTCAACGCTTTCAAAAGGCCCATGCCGGTCGCGTTGTCGTAACCGACCACCGTCGCGGGAAACGCTTTGCCGTCCGCGGTCAGCAGGTCGACTTTCTCGGCCTCCGTGATGAGATAGCCGATCGTCAGCACCAGACCGTTGCTGTCGATGACCACGCCGGTGCCCTCGCGCTCCGCTCCGAGCGTGCGCGAGCTGCGCGCGTCGCGCACCGCCTGCGCCTTGACCTTGACCACCGAGAGCGCGTCGACGGTGAGCTGCGCTTCCCCTTGCCGCGGCGCCTGCGCGGCGAAGGCGGAGCCGCAGACGAAAACCCCGAGCACCATGCACAGCGCGCACAGTCGGCGCGACAGAGAGGATGGAGCCGTTACGCGGGAAATCATTATCACTCTCCAGAGAGAGATATAGATGCACTGCAGCAAACAAGATCCATGCTACGCCTATTCCGGCGCGCATGGCGAGGGCGAAATGACCGGAACCGCCGCGCTACAATTGCGGCGCACGCCCATCCACTCACCTCGAACGGCGTCGCGCCGCGCGGCCGTCACAACATGCCGCGACTCTCGAGGTCATCATTCACCAGGAGACCCACGTGGAACTCGGACTCAAAGGAAAAGTGGCCATCGTCACCGGCGGCACGCAGGGCATCGGCAAGGCGACCGCGCTCAAGCTCGCGCAGGAAGGCGCGAGCGTCGCGATCTGCGCGCGCGATCAGGCGCGGCTCGACAGCGTGAAAGCCGAGCTCGAAAAGACCGGCGCGCAGGTGCTCGCGATGTCCGCCGACATGAGCAAGGCCGGCGACATCGAGCGCTTCGTCAAGGCGGTCGCCGACAAGTTCGGGCGCATCGACATCCTGGTGAACAACGCCGGGACTTCCAAGCGCGGCGCTTTCCTCGAGCTCACCGACCAGGAATGGGCCGACGACATCGAGCTGAAAGTGTTCGGCGCGATCCGCTGCTCGCGGCTTGCCGTGCCCTACATGAAGAAGCAGGGCGGCGGGCGCATCGTCAACATCACGATCTCGTCCGCGAAACAGCCGGGCGCGCAGTCGTATCCGACGAGCGTGTCGCGCGCTGCGGGCCTCGCGATCACCAAGGCGATGTCGAAAGAGTTCGCCGCCGACAATATCCTCGTGAACACGGTGTGCATCGGCAAGATCAAGTCGGGCCAGCACGAGCGGCGCTATACCAAGGCCGGGCAGAGCGCCGAGCAGTACTACGGCGACGCCGCGAAGGACATCCCGATGCGGCGCGTCGGTGAAGCGGAAGAAGTGGCGAACGTCATCACCTTCCTCGTATCGAGTGCCGCGAGCTACGTGACCGGCACGAGTGTCAATCTCGATGGTGGAATTTCAGGAACATTATGAGAAAGCTGCTGTACGCCGCGCTCTGCGCGGCGGTTTTACCTGTCGCTGCACACGCTCAGAACTATCCGACCAAACCGGTGCGCTTCATCGTGCCGTTTCCGCCCGGCGGCGGGAACGACACGATCGCGCGCCTCGTCGGCCAGAAGCTCTCGGTCGCTCTCGGTCAGCAGGTCATCGTCGACAACCGCCCCGGCGCGGGCGGCACCATCGGAGCGGAAGCCGCGGCGCGCTCGCCCGGTGACGGCTACACGATGTTTCTTGCCGGGGTCGCGACGCACGGCATCAATCCCAACATGCGCAAGAAGCTGCCGTACGACGCGCTCAAGGATTTCGAGGCGGTGAGCCTCATCGCGTCCGCGCCGCTGCTCGTCGTCGTGCATCCCTCGCTGCCGGTGAAGAGCGTGAAGGACCTCATCACCACGGCGAAGACGAAGCCGGGACAGATCAACTACGCGTCGAACGGGCCAGGGAGCTCGTCGCACCTCGCCGGCGAGCTCTTCGACATGATGGCCGGCGTGAAGATGACGCACGTGCCGTACAAAGGTCTCGCGCCCGCGCTCACCGACCTCTTGTCCGGAGAAGTGTCGGTGATGTTCTCGAGCGCGGTCGCGGCGCTGCCGCAGGTGAAGGCGGGACGGCTGCGCGCGATCGCGATGACCGGCGCCAAGCGTTCCCCGGCGATCCCGAACGTCCCGACCGTCGCGGAAGCCGGCCTGCCCGGTTACGAGACCGGCTCGTGGTACGGCGTGGTCGTTCCCGCGGGCACGCCGCGCGCCGCGATCGACCGCCTGTCGCGCGAGATCCAGACCATCGTGAAGTCGCCCGAGCTCACCGCCAAGCTCAACGAGGAGGCGGTGATCCCGGTCGGCAGTACGCCCGAAGCGTTCAACAAGCACATCCGCAACGAGCTCGCGCGCTGGGCCAAGGTGGTCAAGGCGGCGAAGCTCGAGCAGCAATAAGGAGAGGACATGGCCGATTGGGAAGCGCTGCGGCGCGAGTTTCCGACGCTCGAACGCTGGACCTATCTCGACGTCGCACGCAAGACCGTGCCGCCCCGGGCGCAACAGCGCGCCCTCGAGGAGTACACGCGCGACGTGTACGAGAACGCCGGCGCGGACGCCTGGTCGGCCGAGAACACCGGCCGCGCCCGCGCGGCGCTCGCCTCGCTCCTCGGCGCGAAGCCGTCCGAGATCGCGTTCACCAAGAACACGACCGACGGTCTCAACATCGCCGCGCACGGCTTCGACCTCGCGGCCGGAGACAACATCGTGCTCACCGACATGGAGCACCTCGCCAACGTCTGGGTGTGGAAGCACTGGGAAGCGAAAGGCGTCACGCTGCGGTTCGCGAAGAACCGCGACGGACGGCTGCCGCTCGAAGCGTTCCTCGAGCAGATGGACGCGAGGACCCGGGTCGTGTCGACCGCGTACGTCACCTACGGCAACGGCTGCCGGGTCGACCTGCCGAAGTTGGGAGCCATATGCCGCGAGCGCGGCATACGGCTGGTCGTCGACGGCGTGCAGGCCGCGGGTTTACTCGCGGCGCCGCTCTCCTCGCTCAATGCCGACGTCGTCGCCATCGGCGGCCACAAGGGATTGTTCGGCCTCACCGGCAGCGGCATCGTGTATTGCCGCGAAGAGCTCGTGAACGAGCTCGCGACGCCTTTCGTCAAGGCGCCGCAGCGTGCCGACGCGCCGCGGACCAGCGCCTACGCGAACCCGCAGTTCGATTACACCAGCGTCGCGCACCGCTTCGAAGGCGGGAACCCGAATTTTCTCGGGGTGAAAGTGCTGCACGCGGGCGCGGAATTCCTCCAATCGGTGGGGCTCGAAAAGATCGAGGCGCGGGTACGCGACCTGACGACGACTTTCATGGCCATGCTCGATCGCGCCGGTCTCGGGACCCAGACGCCGCCCGCCTGGGAAGAGCGCGCGCAGATCGTGAACGTGGTCGTGCCCGACGCCGCGGGTCTGATGGATCGCCTGCGCGAGAAGCACCGCGTCGTCACCAACGTGAAAGACGGCGCGCTGCGCGTCTCGATGTCGTTCTTCAACAACGAGGCCGACCTCGAGAAAGCGGTGTGGGCGATCTCGAAGGAGGTAGGTACCCGCAGCCCGGCCGTTGCCTGACGCGTGTAACCGAAGTGTTCGCGCGATGAGGGAGGGAGGTCCAAGGAGGGAACCGTAGGTTCCCTCTTTGGCGTTTACTATCGCACCGCGCCCCCGCGAAGCGGGGGACCGGTGCCGCTGGTCTGACTCGAACAGACGACCTGACGCTTACGAAGCGCCTGCTCTACCAACTGAGCTACAGCGGCGGGGAGGCGCGATTCTAGCACCAGACCGGGCGGCGGCGAAAGCCGCCGCCCGCCCATCGGTCGACGCCCACCGCTCATCCGCGCGACCCCGAATTCATGACGCAGTTCACGCCGCGTTCGGCGCGCCGGTCGTATCGTCTCGTCCATCGTGAACGGAGGAAACCATGTTTCCCGATCGATCCACGAACGACGAATTCTGGTGTCCGGCGAACGAGAGCTCGAGCAGCGTCGCGCAGAAGCGCGTCACCGCTGCGATGACGCCGACCGAGTGGGCCGCGCTGTCCCGGCTGGCGCTCGGGGAGTGGCTGCCCGATCAGCAGATCGCGAAGCTCGCCGAGCTCGGCCTCGCCGAGATCGTGTTCGGACAGGCACTGCTCACGCGGCTGGGACGCACGACGCTCGGCGCGGGCGAGGGGACGTAGCGTGATTTTTGTCGCATTCGAAACGCCGCTTCCGGCATCGCGCGCCCGCCGCTGCGCCACTGGTTCCGCACGCCGTGCCGCCCGTCGGGACGTGGTGGCAGGTACGCCGGGTGCCCTGCAAAATCCGACGCCTATGTCCCCCCTTCCTCTGCGCACGGCCCGGGCCGGCTTTACGGCGATCGAGCTGATGGTATCGATCGCCATCCTGGCGATCCTCATCGGCGTGACCGCACCGCTGCTGCGCGATTTCATCCTGAATTCGAGGCTCACGGGGCAGGCGAACGACCTGATGACCGGGCTCATGATGGCGCGCAGCGAAGCGGTCAAGCGCGGTGTGTCCGTCATGTTGTGCGGCAAGCAGAACAAGGGCGACACCGAGTGCGGGAAGGACCCGAAATGGACCGGCGGCTGGTTCGTCGCGATCGACGCGGATCGCGACGGCAAGATCGACGCCGGCACCGTGCCCCTTACGACGGGCGAGATCACCGGCTCCAACGAGCTGGAGAACGTGCCGGGCGTGAGCAGCGGACCGAAAGGCGCGATCACGTACGCACCGACCGGCATCGCCACCAGCGGCGCCTCGACGATGAGGATCTGCGATTCCCGTGACGTCGGGCGGCTCGTCACGGTGAGCACCACGGGACGCGCGTCGGTCACCAAGGTCGATAAAGACTGCTCCAAGGCGAAATGAAAACCCACTCGATACGCGTGCCGCAACGCGGCTTCACCATGCTCGAAGTGCTGATCTCGATCGTCGTGATCGCTTTCGGCATGCTCGGCATCGCGGGCCTGCAGGCCTACGCGCTCAAGAACAGCCAGGGCGCGAGCCTGCGCTCGGTCGCGACGGTGCTCGCCTCCGACATGATCGACCGCATGAAGGGCAATCCGAGCGGCGCCTCCTTCGACATGTACGTCGACTCGAGCGGCAAGGAAGTGACCGAAGCCGCGAACAGCTCGTGCACGAGCAGCGCCGGCTGCCCCGATCCGGCCATACTCGCGAAGAACGATCTCTTCGAATGGCACGCGCTCGTCGCCTCTTCGCTGCCGAAAGGCATCGGCATGGTCTGCCGCGACAGCACGCCCACCGACACGCCGCGCGCCACGCCCTCGGATCCCAAGTGCGACAACACCGGGTCCTTCGTCATCAAGATCTGGTGGCTGGACGATCGTTCGCGGGCCAACGCCCCCAACAAGGGCGAGAGCGCGCTCAACCTCTTCACGACGCAGTTCAACATATGACCGCGCACGCGTTTCCGCGGCGCACGGCCGCGGCCGGCTTCACCCTCGTCGAGCTGCTCATCGCGATGACGATCGGCCTGCTGCTGACCGCGGTGATCGCACAGGTCTTCCTCGGCAGCCGCAAGACCTACGCGACGACCGACGACGTCGCGCGCATGCAGGAGAACATGCGCTACGTGCACGACGCACTTTCGAGGAACCTGCGGATGGCGGGCTACATGAGCACGCCGGCGACCTTTCCGATCAGCACGCCGCCCTATCAGGGGGTCTTCAGCGCACCCAATCCCCTCGCGCTGACGGGCGCGGAGGGCGGCACCGCCACGGCGTCCGATTCGATCACGGTCAGTTTCCAGGGCGACATCGACAGCACCACCGCGGACTGTCTGGGCAGGCGGGTTCTGCCGGGCGTCATGGCGACGAGCACGTTCAGCATCGGGGCCGATCCCGACCGGCCCGGCAACATCCCGTCGCTGCTCTGTGCCAGCTCGCTCGGCGGCGCGGCCGCGGAGACACGCGCGCTCGTCAACGACGTCGAGAACATGCAGATCCTCTACGGCGAAGACACCAACGGCGATCTCGTGAACGCCGACCGCTATGTCTCCGCGAGCGAGGTGACGAACATGGACGCCGTCGTGAGCGTGCGCATCGCGCTTCTCTTCAGGACCGCGAACATCGCGGTCCGCTCGTCGGCGGACCCGACCCAATATCAACTGCATGCGGTGAAGCTGCCCGCGTTCAGCGGCACCGATGCAACGCGCATACGCCGCACGATGAGCTTCACCGTGGCGCTGCGCAATCGTGAACCGTGAGATCGAAGCCATGACACCACATCCGAGCCCGTCCCGCGAGCGCGGCGCCGTGCTGGTCGTAGCGCTGCTGTTCCTCGTCGTGCTGACCATGCTGGGCGTGACTGCGATGACCGGGACCACCTTCGAAGAGCGCATGGCCGGCAACGCGCGCGATCTCGCGCTCGCCA